>NZ_JBQEPF010000021.1:0-53451 GCF_052045575.1 Bacillus sp. 22190
GCAATTACAGGTCGAGATATGTTTGGAAATAAAGTCTCGAAAGAACAGCAGGAAGCGAGTATGAATGCGGCGCTAGGGATGCTTTTGCCGTTTGGGGCGAAAGGATTTCATGGGAAGATGGGTGTGAAGGATAGTGCTGGTACTTGTACCTAGTATTAGAATGGAAAAATATAGTAATTAGGAGGATCTTGATGTTAAAAAATATGCAGGCGATTATTCAAGACTTTTTTTCTTTTTTGAAGAATGATTTAGTTGAGGTGTTAGAGTGTTTGTCCCACAGAGAACCTTGGCAAGATCATATGATGGGATATGAACTTCCAGAGCATTCAGAGGATGTTGAATTTAATAATGGAGTAATGATATTTATGGACACAGCATCTTATCATGAAATTGTAATGGATAATCTAGATTTCTATAGTTGCTTGGAGGAAATTTGTATGGAGTATGTTGCTGAAACTCCAGAACAGGAGGCACAAGTTTATTTACTTTTGGACAAGGTAAAGACTACTTTAAATTTGTGAAAATTAAACCTAACTGAGTAAACCTTTAATACGAAGGTTGATTAACTTATATGAGGTATTCAAATGTATTTAAGGAGCAATATTTCGAAGTGTAGGGGAGAGATAAAAATCTTTAAAAACATCTATTTCAATTAATAAAATCAAAATGTGTAATGTTAATTGGATAAAGCTCGGAGGAGACAATAGAGTTTGTCTAATCACAAAAGGAATGTATTAAATTATGTATTTTTCATTAGAGCATTTAAAACATCACAAAATAAAAGTTGATTGGAAAACTATATATGTAGGAATTAGGCTAGATTTGATCTCATACAAAGAAATAAGCAAGTATGCAGTGGAATACTTATCTAATCATACTGAATGTGAAAATTCTTTAATCCTAGAATTAGCTTGGGGTGCTGGCGATCCAGATGAGGATTATAGAAAACTCCAAATGATATTAGTAGAATTATACAATGATTTGGTAGAAGAAGAATCTAGCCAATGGGACATTGAAAAAAGGAAATGGAGATATGGTATAATGTCTCACTTAAAAGAAAAAAATAAGAAGTCACCTGAAGAGTTATTGGATGAATTGTGTGAAGTATACGCTGATTTTGGTTACCCTGAGGATATGGAACCATTTATTCATTATATGCCTCCTTCATATGGTTATAATCCGTTACTATATTCAAAAGAAGAGAATATAAATAGATTAGTATCTTTTTTTGATGAGTTTTTACAAAAAGAAAAAGCAGTTGTCCAATTCGAGCAATTTTAATTACTGATTAAAGGTGACTAATGAAAATAAAACTTGAATTCGAACAAGGTGTGACAAACTACTATAAGTGGTTAGATCAGAAAATAAATGAATTTAAACAGTTAAGTGTATATAGTATAAACGGATATCACTTTTTAAATGATGGTGGAATAGAGGCTTTTCAAAGTTATTGTCAAAATGAATTAATCGAAATTTTTAGCGGTCAATTAACTAATTACCATTTTTATATCTTTCTAAGTAAGAAAGTAAATGATGTACATTCGCGAATAGAGAGATTCCGAAAAGTATGGAAATCGATTGATTCGGAAATAAATACTTCAGGTTTTGAAAAGGGGCCAGAATTACTTTTAGATGAACAAGAAAATCAATTTTATGTCAGTATGGCCAAAGTACCTCAACCTGATTTAGATAAGGCATTGCGAATAATGGATCAGTATCAATCTAGTTTCATGATTGCCAGTAGAAGGGATTCTATGCTCTCAGAGGAATCTATAAAAGATTTGTTTTACTCAGGATTGGATCAGAATAGTCATGAAGTAGATTATCAAGCGCTTTTTTTGAAGTATGGTTTGAATGGTGAAATTATCTTTAGATGGGGATCTGTTCTAAATGAGGCCGAATTGGCAATGATTTTAAATCAAGATCATACCCAGAAAATACAGGAGCGAATACAAAGCCATTCATAGTATCTCTAAAAGAGAACAACCCCCACATTTGGGACTTGCTCTCTCGTTTTTGTGAGACTGGGAGCAAAACACCGTATGAAACAGCCAGTTGTCGAAACTCTTTCGGTGACTGGTTGTTTCATTTCCATTGAACTCGAATATTGGTATATGTATTTTATAAAATCGCTGCGTAGTGATTGTCAGGTGGTGAAGATGATAGAACCCTTCTGATTTTAAATTGGAGTGGAAGGTTTCGATGTGGGCAACTTGTTTATGAAAGCGATGATGCTCCCCATAATGTGTAATATTCTTAATTCCTAGCTTATAATGGAGGGTTAGCTGCAAGTCTGTTGTGAGTTGTTCACATCTATGAATGAAGATGCATATTAACAAATTAATTGATTATCTAATAAGGTATTTATCGTAAGGATAAATACAAAATGGAAAGGAGATGTTGAACTGGCTAATATGAATAAAAACAAAAAAACAAAAATCGAAACCTTAAAAAGAAAAAGCAGAAGAAAGCACTTAATAAACGAATTAAGCTATATGACACTTCCAGAACCCCCTTTTTTGGAGGTCGAAGAGAATCAATTTTTTTGTCAGAAGGTATTTACTTTCCTGCAATCGAGAGAACATAAAAGTCAAATACATGGAGACAACGATCTAGAGCATATTGAAAAGTCTACACAAATGTTAAATGAAATGGTCGGGAGGATAAAAGAGACTCCTAAACAAGGGAGATTGCTTTTTTTCCGAGATCATGAAATTGAAGCGCTTTTAGTAAATGTGGATGAAGTGTTTCATCATTTAAATCAACTTCTTGAGCAAACCAAATTTTTAAGTGGATACGGAGATTTCATTTTAATAGCAGAGGATTTTCATTTTGGATTATGCATAGAGCGTACAGAATATTTTTATGAGTTTAGTATTTGGGGCTGTGAGATTAAAAGTGGGATGTAGAGACGAAGAGATAAGGTTTTCTTGATAGTCAGGGTTTCTCAATGGTGTCAGGTTGACATCGTTTTTAGTTTGTTTTATTCTTTCTCACTCTATCAGTCATCTGAAAAGGTACATTTGGTTGATAAAAACAGACTCTTTGATCTATATTTATTCATTTTTTATTTGATTTTTAAGAAAAATGTTGCTTTTGTTTAAAAAATTACTTACTATAGTGATATTAACATGTTAAAAGCGGTTTCATGAAACGATGAAAAGCTAAAAATAGAATAATGCGTACATTCAATAAGGCGTGTTACTGTTCGGCAGGCAAGACCTAGATTGGATGGGATATCTGTATTTGTATATTCCCACCCAATCCAGGTCTTTTTTTGTTGCCTGAGCTCCTATAATTAAAAATGAAAGCGGTGACTTTGATGAACCATAAAGACTTAGCTCAAGACATTCTAAAGCATATTGGTGGAAGTGAAAATGTTCAAAATGCGATCCACTGTATGACGAGATTAAGGCTGACATTAAAAGACTCTTCACGTGCAAACTCTGAAGAAATTAGTCGTCTTGATGGCGTTATTCAAGTAGCGGATACAGCAGGTCAGTATCAAATTATTATTGGAAATGATGTAGGTTATGTCTATAAAGAATTTGCAAAGCTTATTGATCACAACCCAGAAGCAAGCGGGCAAATTGTCCAGAATAAAGATCATAGCTTCAAAGGATACTTCAATCGTTTTGCCAATTTAATCACTGGCATTTTTGCACCAATTATCCCTGCAATTGCCGGTGCTGGTATGTTGAAGGCTTTGTTGATTTTGTTGCCGATGCTGAATTTGATGAAAGAAGATAGCCAGACCTATTTGGTGTTGAAAATCATTTCAGATGCGGCGTTCTTCTTCTTGCCGATTTTGTTAGCCTATACAAGCTCGCAAAAATTTGGCACAAACCCTATGGTATCCATGGCTTTGGCTGGGGTTTTATTACATCCTAACTTAACAGCTTTGTTTAGCAGTGGCGATCCAGTTGCTTTTGCTGGAATACCCTTGAAAGCTGTATCTTATGGCGCATCGGTTATTCCAATTATATTGATTGTTTGGCTTATGTCCTATGTTGAAAGGCTTGCGGATAAATTATCACCGGGACCCGTCAAAATTTTTATGGTTCCTTTAATCACAATGATCATTGTCGCGCCGATTGGTTTACTGTTTCTAGGGCCGCTCGGTATGTATCTGGGCGCAGGGTTAGCAGCGGGAGTGCTATGGATACAACAAACTGCGGGATGGGCGGCTGTTGCAATTTTAGCTGTTTTCTTACCTTTTATCGTGATGTTTGGCATGCAGAAGGTGTTCTATCCAGTTGTTATCGCTTCCCTTGCTTCGCCTGGATATGATGCGCTCATTGGAGTAGCCATGTTAGCGGCGAATTTTGCACAAGGTGGAGGTGCTTTGGCAGTTTCATTTAAAACAAAAGATCCTAAGTTAAAACAAATTGCGATGTCCGGAGGAATTTCTGCTTTATTTGGCATCACAGAACCTGCATTATACGGTGTCCATTTAAAGCTTAAGAAAACATTACTTGCATGTATGATTGGAGCAGGGGTTTCAGGTATATTTGTTGGATTAATTAAACTGAAAGCGTTTGTCATGGTTTCACCTGGAATTGCCACTATGCCGATTTTCATTGAAAAAGGGACTTCAAACTTTACGTTTGCCATTATTGGTGCAGTCATTTCAGCGGTAGTCGCATTTATTGCTGTTTACATCATTGGCTTTAAAGATGCAGAAAATGAAGTCGTCCAGAAGAGCAATGAGCCTATCTCTACAACAGAAAACACAAGAAATCGTGAGGTCATTTATGCACCGATCAAAGGAGCTGTCATCCCATTAGCGAAAGTAAATGATAAAGTATTTTCTGAAGAAGTGATGGGTAAGGGGGCAGCGATCCAACCTAGCGATGGAAAAGTAGTAGCTCCATTTGATGGGCAAGTAGAAATGATTTTCCATACAAATCATGCGATTGGTCTAAAGTCAGACTTAGGTGTTGAAGTTCTTATTCATATTGGGATTGATACCGTTAACTTAAATGGACAACATTTTACTTCACATGTTCAAAAAGGTGATACAGTAAAGCAAGGCCAGCTTTTAATTGAATTTGATGATCAGAGTATACAAAAGGCTGGTTATGACACAACAACACCAGTGATCATTACAAATTCGGCTGATTATTTAGAAATTTTAACCCAAGAGGGAAAAACCAATCCTTCTGGTCATCAGCAGCCACTTTTAACTGTCTTATAAATAGATTTTGAATGTAACCAGGAAGGTGATATGGTATGGAAATTATAAAAGTGCTGAATACCAGTGTGGTTCTCGCTAAACGAGATGATGGAAAGGAAATCATCGTAATGGGGAAGGCGATCGGGTTTAAAAATAAGCCTGGCAGTCTTATTCAAGAGGAAGATATACAAAAGATTTATGTGCTAGAAGATCAAAGCACGTCAAATGATTTAGCTGAGCTCATGAGAGAGACTCCAGAGGAATTTTTAATCATAACGGATGAGATTATTTCCTATGCGAAGCATCGATTATCCACACACTTAAATGAGCATCTTTATATTTCTCTAACAGATCACCTTTTTATGGCTACAAAGCGCTTTAAGGAACATCTCACGATACAAAATCGCCTGCTTTGGGAAGTGAAGAAATTTTACCCCGAGGAATTTAGCATTGGTATGCACGCACTCGATCTAATAAAAAAACAACTAGGTATTCAATTACCGGAAGAAGAAGCAGCGAATATTGCTTTTCATCTAGTAAATGCGCAGCAGACAGAAGACAATTTGAATCAAATCGTGATGATGACCAATATGGTCAAAGATATTCTAAACATCATTAAAATGCATTATAAGATCGATATTCCAACAGATACGATTAATTACTCCAGGTTTTTAACACATTTACAGTTCTTTGTTCAGCGGTTGCTGGAGAACAAAATGCTTGAAACAGATGACCATGATTTAATCGATCAAATCATGAGGAAATACCCTGAAGAAGTGAAATGTGTGGAGAAAATCGAGAAATATATTAAAACAAATGTGGATTACACCATATCCAATGACGAAAAAATGTATTTAATTATTCATGTCAATCGAGTGGTTTTAAGAAATAATGGATCGTCTTAAGGGAGGAAGAGAGATGTCTAATCAAGTTAGAAAGTTTCCAGAAGGTTTTTTATGGGGTGGCGCTATTGCGGCTAATCAAGCAGAAGGTGCATGGAATGTAGACGGAAAAGGGCTATCGACTGCTGATGTGGCGATTTTTAAAAAAGGCCTCAGCAAGTCTGACTATAAAAAGCACAATAAAGTGGATGAAGAACAAATTCAACAAGCGATGCGTGCAGATACCGCTGAAGGTTATCCGAAACGAAGAGGTGTCGATTTTTATCATCGTTATCCAGAAGACATGGCGCTCTTCAAAGAGATGGGATTAAAGACGTTGCGTGTCTCGATTGCCTGGACACGTATTTTTCCAAAGGGAGATGAAGAAGAGCCGAATGAAGCGGGATTATTGTTTTACGACCGCTTATTCGATGAAATGAAGAAACATGATATTGAACCACTCGTTACGCTATCTCATTATGAAATGCCGCTATACTTAGTCAATCAATATGGTGGATGGTCTCACCGCATTGTTGTTGATTTCTTTGTGAAATTTAGTCGAGTGGTATTTGATCGATACAAAGATAAAGTCAAGTATTGGCTGACTTTCAATGAAATTGATAGCATTGTTCGCCATCCGTTTACAAGTGGAGGAATCGTGTCAGAGCGTTTTGATAATGTAGAGCAGGCTGTTTATCAAGCGCTACATCATCAATTTGTTGCAAGTGCTCTGGCAGTGAAGTATTGCCATGAAATGATCCCGGGTTCAAAAATTGGCTGTATGCTGACGAAATTAACAACGTATCCTTATTCTTGTAATCCAAAAGATGTTTTAAAGGCATCGAAGAACAATCAATTTAATATGTTCTTCACAGATGTACAGGTGCGCGGGGAGTATCCACGTTTTATCCATCGACTGTTCAAAGAAAAAAACATTCACATTGAGAAACAGCTAGGAGATGACGAGTTATTAAAGGTTCATACCGTCGATTTTATTTCTTTTAGTTATTACAATTCACTTGTTGCTACTGAAAACAGTGAAGGGATGGAAACGGTCAGCGGAAATACGATAGGTGGCGTAAAGAATCCTTATTTAGAAGTGAGTGAGTGGGGATGGCAGATCGATCCTATTGGTATTCGTATTTCTTTAAATGATCTATACGACCGCTATCAATTACCGCTATTTATTGTTGAAAACGGATTAGGAGCAAACGATCAGGTGGAGCAGGATGGAACGATCAATGATGATTATCGTATTAGTTATCATGAACAGCATTTCCAGCAGATGTTAGAAGCGATTGAGGATGGAGTCGAATTGATGGGGTACACGAGCTGGGGGATTCTTGATTTAATCAGCTATTCATCGTCAGAAATGGAAAAACGTTATGGGTTTATCCATGTTGATCAAGATAACGATGGAAATGGAACATTAAATCGCACACCTAAGAAAAGTTTTTACTGGTACCAGAATGTGATTCGTCAAAATGGACTGGAAATGAACGAATAGATGTGTCAGAAATCTTTTAAGGAGTGGTGTATACCCACTCCTATTTTTTATTGATGAATGTTTCAGCTCGTAAAAGAAAAGATATGCATATGGATATGCATTTCCCTCAAATTTAAGCAATTCACTATCATTACCTTTCACATTCATATAAAATAAGAGCTAGTGAAAATTTGAAGAGATGCTTGATAAATGAAGGGCATGTAAGCTGTATGAAATGATGAGATGTTTCAAGTACGTGAAGGTTGCAAAGCTGTTTCTCCTCACGCATGAATCTTGTAAGCGTAACCATTATTTGTCACTTCATTGCAATGTGTTGAGGGGTGTGTCAGCATGAGGAATCCGTATTTGAGAACGGCTTCTAGTCTTTATATCAATTATTTTTTATTAGGTATGGTCAATATTATTTTGGCTTCTAATATGCCATTTTTGATCAAACAATTAGATACAAATAGTGCGGGGATTAGTTATATGATATCTGCACTCGGTATTGGCAGGGTGCTCACGTATGGTCTATCGGGTGTACTGTCAGATCGTTTTGGACGAAAGCCGGTCATTTTGGTTTCGGGGGTGCTGATGGCAGTGTTCCTCATTGGAATCCCATTGTCTCCGAATTATCAAATCGCGTTTGCGTTTGCGATTTTGGCAGGGGTGGCGAATTCGGCGATGGATGCAGGGACGTATCCGGCTTTAATGGAAGCTTTTCCTCAAAACTCGGGATCTGCAAATGTGATGGTGAAGGCGTTTATTTCGATTGGGGCGACCATTCTGCCGCTCGCTATTTTCTTTTTAGCAGAGCATGATCTGTTTTATGGATTTGCGTTTTTTGTACCTGCTTTTATCTATTTAGTGAATGTGATGATGTTGTGGACATTGCCATTTCCGAATCATCGCAAGGTGGAGCAAGTTCAGGTGACGGAGCATGATGGACTTCCGCGCTTCTCATCAGAGCCTACGTTTTGGAGAGAAGGGGTCGCACTGATTGTGATCAGTTTTACATCAAATGGTCTGTACGCCTTGCCGCAAATTTGGCTGCCTACGTACGGTGAGGAAATTTTGGGGATGGCTTCTGGCAGTGCTGTGAAGCTGCTTAGTTACTATAGCATGGGCGGTTTGCTGTCTGTCTTATTGCTCGCATTTCTTTTGCGCCGCATTGTTCGTCCGGTCACCGTGCTGCTACTCTATCCGATTATTACATTAGCCTCTATCTGTGTGCTATTGGTCGTGAAGTCTCCAGTCATCGGGACCGTCAATGCATTTGTATTGGGCTTTTCAACAGCGGGTGTCTTTCAGCTGACGTTAACCGTAATGGCTGAGTTCTTCTGGAAAAACAAAGGGACGATGACAGGAATTATCTCAACTGCAGGCGGAGTGTCCGCCATTGTGATTCCGGTTGTCACTGGTTTGATCGAAACCCACGCTACGATTTTGCAAATCTTTATATTTGATGCGGGTGTCGCTGTTGTTGCGATCATCGGGGCGATGTATATCCTCAATCGATATCGCCGGATTATGATACACGAATAAAAAAAGACGACTTCCAAAGCGGAGGTCGTCTTTTTTCTGTGTTTCGTTTAGAAACGGTCATTTTCAAATAGAATTTGTTTCACTTGTTCAACTGGCATATCCTCGCCAGTAAACAGTTTGTACGCAAGGGCACCTTGCCATAGCATCATGCCAAGACCGTTAATCGTTTTGGCACCAGCTTCTTGTGCTTGAGCAAGAAGTTTTGTTTTTTGCGGGTTGTAGACAACATCTGTTACGATTAAGTCTTTGCGTAATACATCAAGGGTATCGTCAATAATGCTGAGCTCATCTAATGGTTTCATGCCAAGGCTTGTCCCGTTTGCTAAGATCGCACTTTCAGCTACTTCACGACGGAAAGCGTCTTTGTCTTCAAGTGGGAAAATGTTTGCTTTGACACCGAATGATTTCATTTCGTTGTTGATGTAATTTACATTTTCCTCTGCTTGAACAAAGTATTGATCATTACGAGCAAAAATACTAATTTCACGAATACCTGATTGTGCAAGCTGAATGGCAATCGGAGTTGCAGCGCCGCCAGATCCAACGAGTGTAACCTTTTGTCCAGCTAATTCAACACCATGTTCAATTAAGTTTCTTACGTAACCAAGACCATCTGTGTTGTAACCAACCAGCTTGCCATCTTTGTTCACAACTGTGTTGCTTGCGCGAGTATGTCTTGCAGAATCATCTAGTTCATCTAAGTAATCAAGTACTTTCATTTTGTTCGGCATGGATACGTTAAACCCAGCTGCACCCATTGCTTTCATCCCGTTTACTGCTGCTTCTAGTTCATCATTTCCTACCTCAAAAGCAAGGTAAGCATAGTTGATTCCTGTTAGTGTATAGCCAAGGTTGTGCATCCGTGGTGACAGGCTGTGCCCGATTGGTGTTGCAAGAAGACCGACTAATTTTGTTTTCCCATCAATATTACGTTCGTGTATGTTTGTCATGATTGACATCTCCTTTAATTATCTAAACAATTTTTTCATGCGTCGTAAAACAAAGACTGCTAACAATACGCTGATGACCGCAATGATCATATCGAAGAATAAAGTCATTTTAATATCGTACGTGCTGACGAGTCCGCTTGTAATCAGCGGAACAAGGATAAACGCTGAACTTGCCGCAATGTTGACATATGATGAAGCCGTTGCTTTGTTTGTAGGGAATAATTTCATCATAATACTCATCGCCAACTGGAAAATGCCGGCTGTAAATAATCCTAAGAAAAAGGTACTAACAATGACAATGCCGTACGTTTCGATTTGAAATAGTGAAAGCATGGCAAGGAATGCCCCGATTGGGTAAATAATAGCGACCATAATTGGTGAAATGAATTTATCTAATACGATTGAAAGCAATAGAACAGATACGAGTGCACCAATACTAAAATAAGAAAGAAGCTGTGTCGCTTGTCCTGAACCAAGCCCAATCAATTTCAACCCGAGCTGTGGAAGCCAAGTTTGCCATACGACAAATAATGCAGTAGACGTGAATCCCATAAGTACAACAGCTAAACCTTCACCAAACATTTTCGGTTCTTCCTTCATTTGCTCTTGAACGGGAAGATCGTTTTGAGAAGCCGTTTGCTTATGATTTGGGAACGGCATAAAGATCAAGTAAATGCCTACAAGTAAATAAAGAAGTCCTAGACCAAAGAATGCCCAGCCCCAGAAGATGTCATGTGCAATAAGGAATGCCAAGATAAATGGAAGAACAGTCGCACCAATTGATACAGACGCCTTCACTAATACAGAAGCTGAACTTGCTTTTTTAGGAAATGACTCTGTCAAAGCAGGATATGTCCCTGAATCAAGCAATGAGTTTGCAATCCCTGCGGAAATGGCAAAAATGAAAGCCAATGTATAATTGGTCGTCGTTGGAATCCCAATTAAGAATAATAAGTAAAGAAAGTTACCTGTAATAATGACAGGTTTTCGCCCCCAGCTGTCTGCCAGCCGGCCAGAGAAAAAGAGAGCAATTAATTTACCGATACCGATTGCTGATACAAGCAAGCTGATTTTTGGAATATCTACATGGTAGCGTTCAGATAAGCTTTCCATGTTTGATGCCACAATAATATTGATCATGCCTAGCATGAAATAGTTTAAGTACATGCCAAGTGATGATTTAATGTATGGATTTTTCATGTTCCCACTCCTATATTTGAAACCCTGTTCGGGCCAAATTCTTGTTACCCTTTGTTATTTCCTTAAACGTAAATAATATTAAGTCCATCACAACACCCCTTGTGTGATTGATGAAAAAAATAATGAATATTCATCTGTTCTTCAAATAAGTACATCGTTCTACTAAATAATTAAAAATAATAACAGTTATCATAAGTTGATGGACTTCCTCGATTTGATCAGAATCAAAAGATCCATCTTTAACTGTAGTTGATATTATAAATAACGATATGTTCACAAAAGGTATAACGATATACTAAAAGAAGCAACGAGATAAATATACTCCTGTGTATAAAATGTGTCAAGTTTATGACTTTGCGATTTAAAAAAAGAAAAATGTAATAAAGAAATAGTTGACTTGCTCAATAAAAAAAGGAGAATCGCTTTGCAATTCTCCTTTTCATGATCATGTCGAGGTTTCTCGAATATGAAGTTGAGGCTTTAATATCAATCGCTGCAGTTCTTCATCCTGCTCGTTCATTTTATGATACAAAAGGTTGGCTGCTTTGACTCCAATGGATCGTGGAAATGATGAGACTGTGGTGAGCGGCGGGTGATACATCTCCGCTTCAGGGATGTTATCGAACCCAACTACATCAATGTCTTCACCAGGCTTGATGTCACGCGCTGCCAATTCTTGAATCACCCCAAACGCCACTAAATCACTGAAGCAAAAAATAGCAGTAGGTGGTTCGGGAAGGTCAATCACTTGGGCAAGGGCTTCTTTCCCGCCTTCACGGGTAGGCACCATATCGATAATAAGAGATTCATCTATCGTTAAGTCTTCATCATCATGGGCTCTTTTGAACCCTTTCATCCGTTCAATCCAAGTTGAGGAGGATTTGATTCCACCTAAGAAGGCGATGCGGCGATGTCCTTTTTGAAGAAGATGACGGACCGCCATCCAAGTGCCTTGTTCATAATCAACACCGACATAATCACAATGGACATCTGCTAATTCACGATTTGCCAATACTTTTGGTGTGCGAATGTTGTTTAATTGTTTCACCGTTCGTGTCGAACTTTTCGATGCTGGATTTAAGATAATTCCACCCACTCGGTGCTCTACCATTGTGGAGATGAGCCGCTCCTGCTTATCTACACTATCAAAGGTTGTCCCAAGTAAAACGGTATAGCCAAGTGATTCAAGTGTGGTTTGCACACCGATTAAAAATTCAGAAATAAAGGTGTTTGAAATATCCGTGACGATCACACCTACAATATTTGAACTTTTCGACCGCATGTTAGCAGCGACGCGATCGTACACGTATCCCAAATCCTCCATGGATTGCAGCACTTTTTTCCGGGTGGCTTCAGAGATCCTAGGGTTGTTGCGAACAACGAGTGAGGCCGTTGAAGTCGATACACCGGCATGCCGAGCGACTTCTTGTAATGTCACACGCTGTTTGTTCATTTTTTTCATTTGTCTTCACCAACTTCATTGGATTGCCTAACTATGGTTCATCATCAAGATGGATGTCTCCACTAAACGAGCCGAACATTCTTTGTTTCATTATACCTTAATCAAGGGGTGTTGATGAAGTGATGTCATATCAGCTTCAGATAAGGAGGAGACAACATCTTAAAAGATTACCATTGACAGCTTTCATCTAGAGGCGTAAAATATAAAATTATTCAGAAATAGCAACATTTAAAGTAAATATCGAAGGCTATGATTGCTGTGGGTCACACTATGGCAGGAGCAGCTTCTGGAGAGACCGCATGTATGTGCGGCGCCGAAGGGTTCACAATCTCAGGCAAAAGGACAGAAGAGTACGAAATATTGTATTTGTGATGCATGGATCATACTGTGTATTGCTTTTCTCTATTTTGCTATTCTTTTATGACCGTGAGATTGGAGCGCATCCAATCTCTTTTTTTATGGACTTTTTGAGAGTTCATTATTTCAGTATAGGATCGTGTCGTAGGAGGGTGTTGAAATTGGCACAACAAGAGTTAAAGCGAGATTTATCAAACCGTCATGTTCAATTAATTGCCATTGGCGGAACGATTGGAACTGGGCTGTTTTTAGGGTCTGGAAAAGCCATTCAATTGGCAGGACCATCGATCATTTTTGCGTACTTAATTGTCGGAATGGCCATCTTTTTTGTCATGAGGGCACTTGGAGAATTGCTCTTATCTAAGGCGGGCTATCAGTCTTTAACGGATATAGCAGAGGATTATCTTGGACCATGGGCTTCCTTTGTGACAGGATGGACGTATTGGTTTTGCTGGATTATGACAGCGATGGCGGATGTTATTGCGGTCGGGGTGTATGTGCAGTACTGGTTTGATATTCCGCAGTGGATTCCTGCTATTATTTGTTTATTGATTTTGCTAGGATTTAATTTATTAACGGTGAAGCTTTTTGGAGAAATGGAATTTTGGTTTGCACTTATTAAAGTGATTACGATATTACTGTTGATTGGCGTTGGAATTGTCCTGTTAATCATTGGTTTTCAAACAGATGCAGGGCCCGTGACGGTAACGAATCTGTGGTCACACGGAGGATTATTTCCAAATGGTGTGACAGGCTTCTTATTGTCATTCCAGATGGTGATTTTTGCGTATGTGGGCGTGGAACTTGTCGGTGTGTCAGCAGCAGAAACAGCGAATCCGCAAAAAAATATCCCGTCTGCGATTAATAAAATTCCATTAAGAATTCTCTTTTTCTATGTAGGTGCGATTTTTGTATTACTATGCATCAACCCATGGACAGAACTCAGTGCATCAGAAAGTCCTTTTGTGAAAACCTTTGGGCTCATTGGGATACCAGTAGCGGCGGGACTCATCAACTTTGTCGTCCTGACATCTGCGGCGTCTGCTTGTAATAGCGGTATGTTCTCAACGAGCCGAATTTTGTATAATCTCAGTCATCAAAAACAAGGACCGGCATCTTTTGGCCGACTAAATAAGCATGCTGTTCCAAGTAATGCCCTGTTTGTTTCGACAATTGTGGTGTCAGTAGGGGCTCTTTTAAGCAAGCTGATTCCTGAACAAGCCTTTGGTATTGTGACTACGATTAGTGCCATTTGTTTCATTTGGGTATGGAGTATTATTTTAATATGCCATCTGAAATATAAGAAAACACGTCCTGAACTGCATAAGGCGTCTACCTTTAAAGCGCCATTTACACCTTTTGTGAATATAGCGGTTCTTGTGCTCTTTGCTTCCATTCTTGTCATCATGCTTTTCGCTGATGCGACACGTCCAGCTCTGTTATTGACACCAGTATGGTTTGGGTTCCTATTTTTGATTTATGCACGAAAGAAACGCCGTTCAGCATAATGAACGGAAAAAGCACAGCCTTTTTAAATGGCTGTGCTTTTGCTTATTTAACGATTTCTAATCTTCAACATATAGTATGCATTAAGAATGATTAGAACAAGTCCAATGACGATGATGGAGAAGAGTTGAGAGTGATTGGCGCCAAGAGAATAGACAATCAAAATAAACATGGCACCGGTCAATAAAATATTCATCATTTGAAAAGTGTGAAAAAGCCCATCGAGCATCACATGCTTTTCGCCTTCATCAGAAATGGCGAGCAGTTTTTTGCCATAATCTTTATCGGTTGGACTAGGTAGGTGACGATTAGGATAGACGAGCTTTAGGACAGAGGTCGACACATAAGAAAGAATGACGGTGATCAAAAATAAGGCAGCATTTGCGAGAATCAGCCAAGGTGGCTGCTCGGTTACGATGGAAATTCCAATTGCAATAATCGATAAAATGGTACTCACCGTATTAGCTAACGTTACATCAGTAAAGGTTCGATACTGTTTTACCTCGAGTTCATCCTCCTCATCACCAGATACCGAAAGAGAGACTCTTTTCTTCATGCGTGAAATGCCTGAAAAACAATAAATGATGAATAGAACTGTCAAGCCAGTGATGACAAGAGTCGCTTCAAATGCAGCTTGCAGAAGTGTCAGCTCAAATTCGGATGCCAGCAAACAGTAAGCACCGAGAAAACCAAGGAGAGCACCTAAGAGCATTTTGTATACAGTTTTCATGTGAGTTCATCCTCCTCGAATAGAAAAATATGTTCAATGGGTTCTTGAAAAATACGTGAAAGCCTCATAGCAAGTAAGAGAGACGGCATTAATTCATCTCGTTCCATTAAGCTGATCGTCTGGCGGGAAACCTTTGCCCGTTTCGCAAGCTCCGTCTGGTTTAAACCATCACGTGCCCGCAACTCTTTTAGCCGATTTTTCATTCTGTCACCTCAACTCTGATCAAAATGTTATCTTGATTGTAAAGTATTATATTCATTTTGACAAGTATAGTTGTCAAAATGATAAAAATAATTGTCAGAAAGATCGCCTTTATTCAAAAGGAAATCAATGATACGCTAAAGAAAAGAGAAACGGAAAATAGGTGATGCCCATGTTCATTGATCAATTAAAAAGTGACTTACATCAATCACAGCCATTATTTATCGGAGAAGAGACAGCGTTCAAAGCGGCAGTCCTTGTCCCTTTGGTGCAAGTAGACGGGGAATGGCATGTTTTATTTGAAGTGCGATCACTGACGATGAGAAAACAACCTGGCGATATTAGCTTTCCAGGAGGCAAACTCGACGGCGGCGAAACTGCACAAGAAGCTGCACTGCGGGAAACATATGAAGAACTAGGGATTCCGCCCGAATCGGTCAAGGTGTTAGGACAGCTCAGTCCTTATATTGCCTCACCATCCTTTGTGGTATATCCATTTGTCGGGATTATTGATGAACAGCAGGTCAAACATTCCTTTAATCAAGAAGAAGTAGAGGAGACCTTTACTGTGCCTCTATCATGGCTCAGCCAATACGAACCGTACTTACACCATGTATCGGTGCAGCCAACACCAGGAGAGGACTTTCCTTATGAAAAAATCATGAATGGTGAAAAATACAGCTGGGGGAGTCGTTCGATTGAGGAGTGGTTTTATGATTACGATCGTTACACCATTTGGGGATTAACTGCCCGCATATTAAAACATTTTGTGATGGTTGCAAAAAGAAATTCCTAGAGAATCAGCTCTAGGAATTTGTTGTAGAAAGGCGTTCTTTTGCGGTTTCTTTTCCTTTCCCTTTTCCAATTAGGATGGGCGCTTTAGCTTGGCTCAATCCATATGAAGGCATGTTCACGTAGATAGATTCATATGAGCCGGCTTGAATTTGATACGTTTCATGATAAATTCCGACCGCGTCATTATGTCGTGCTCTTTGGTTGAATCCTTTCCAAGCAGTCAAATGCTTCTCCATCTTGGCGTAGGCAAGGAGGTCCTCTGTTGATTTCCAATATTGGATCATGGTGGTGGTGCGTAAACCGAAGTAATTTTCTGTCCCGAGAAAACCAAGTTCTTCTTGATGTGTATAAAGTTCTTTGATCATCCCCGGCATCGCCTTAAATACTGGCAGCCATTGATGAACAGCCCAGCGTTTATTGATTCTCATTCCGATAATGAACACAACAATCGGCTCAGAATTGTCTGTTGTATACCTGCCAGCACGTATATTTTTTTTCATTTGTTCACCCTTCTTCCTTCATCGATTCACAGGTCTCCACGCACCAATCAATTCCAGCCTGCGCCACTTTCTTTCCGTAATCTAACGTATACAGCCAATACTTCGCATCAGCTTCATCTGGATACAGCTCTTGAATGTTTTGTTCAATCGCAACATATGTCTCATAACGGATACGGAGCTGCCTCTCATAATCCTGTAAAAGCACCAATTTTTTCTCAAACGAAAGATATTGACCAAAAAATAACTTTAATAACACCTCATTTCGTTCTGATGGTACTTGATCGAGCGGCTGTGCCAGCCATTGCCTCAACGTGTCCAGCCCTTTTTCAGTTAGATGATATTCCCGCTTGTCTGAGCGGCCAGTTGTAGAAGTGGGTGCAACCTTCGCAAGCCCTTCCTCGACTATTAACTTTAAAGCTGGATAAATTTGTCCATAACTAATTTTCCAAAAGTGATGCAAGCTCCTATCAATTAATTGCTTCACTTCATACCCAGACTTACAATCTGTCGTTAAAATCCCCAAAATCGCATACGTCGTATCATTGTATTTTTTCATTGATCAACACACCTATCTAAAAGATATATCATTTAGATATATAATAAACGATGTATAACTGCAGATACAAGAGGTATGAGAAAAAAATAAATGCTAGAAAGGAGGTGAAGAGATCACTGATTGGTTAATCAATAAGATGAATCCTTCATATAGAGTGAACGATCATAGTTTGGAGGGGACATATGAGTAAATCAAAAATCTGGATCATGACTATTCTGGCGGTACTACTGATTGGTGGAGGCGGCTGGATAGCCTATCAAGCAATCGCACAAAAGAATTCATTGAATCATGCCTATGCATTTGCGTATAAAACGAAGGATAGAATGAGCTGGTTTGAGATATCTGAGAATAAAGGCAAAGTAACGGGGCATTTGAATGAAAAGTATATAGAAGAAATATGGTGGGATCCCAAAATATATAAAAAACAATATGTAGTGTCCGGGAGTTCAAAGGAAAACGGTTATGAATTTCGAGTCAAACAAGGCAAAGAAACAATCATATACGAAGTTCAAATGTCTGGGAAAGACCTATCTGTAAAAAAACAAGGTGATAAGAAAAGCAGGATATATAAAGCAACCAATCGAAAAAAGCTAGATTCGTATCACAAAAAACTTCAAGATCGACATCAACATCTAGTTGATACATCAGAAACTAGATTTTATGACAATATGAGACACTTCAGGGATAAAGTAGCGAAGGTATATGGTTTTCTATATACGGCAGAGGACAAACAACTATTTTTACAAGTGGAAAGCATGCATATTGAGAATGGATGGCTCGGCACTTTTCTAATAACAACTGTTTCTGAAGAAGGGTGTAAGCCCTATAAAGAAATGAAATTAGAGGTCGGGGGCGAAACTGATGGTGGAGACTATTTAGACATGAGCTACGATCCTATAATTGAACGAGGTGTCATTATAGGTTCGACTGATCGAGATGCAAAATCAATCAAACTGCCAATTAAAAAGACTAACGGTACTATAGAGATAAAAGCTTTCACGTATCAGGAATTTAAAAAACTCCCTAGACCATATATCATGACAGGCGATTCAGTAGAGTTAAAAGCTGTCACGAAAAAGGAATATGAAAAACAAGCGAAAGCATTTAAAAAGAAAGCAGAAGAAAAGAGAAAATAGGCATCTTAAACCAGATGAGTGAATCAACTTATCTGTTTTTTTATGGAGAAACATTTTGTTGATTGATGATAGAAGGAACAAAAGAGTTGCTTTAAGTAAATAAAGAAAAGTATTTTGGGTATATAGACCTTAATAAATTTCAGAAAAATAAATGTTGACGCTTTCATATAATCAATATATACTAAAAACAAATCCAATATAAATAAATTAGACATGTGACTGGTCATGCAGGCAGGATCTAAAAACGATGAATTTCTTTAATTTGTCGTTTTAGATCCTTTTTTTATTGCTAAAATATAGGTCTCATGTATGAGAAAAGGAGGGAAAGAAATGGATTACACACAAGTCGCCAAAGATGTTTTACAGCATGTAGGTGGTAAAGAAAACATTGCGCACCTTGAACACTGCTCAACAAGACTTCGCTTCACACTAATTGATCAGAAAAAAGCAGATGTACCAGCATTAGAAAAAATACCAGGTGTCATAGCTGTCAGAATGTCAGGACAATGCCAAGTGGTCATTGGGAATGACGTGATTGAAGTGTATCAACAGGTAACAAATTTAATGGGCGGCAGCTCATCCGGGCAAGGCGTGCCATCCAATCAGCCAAAAGAAAAAAGAAAAGCAGGCACAGTTCTATTAGATTTCATTGTGGGTGTCTTCCAGCCGCTTGTTCCGGCTATCGCAGGTGGAGGGATTTTAAAATCATTTCTTCTCCTTTTCTCTTTATTAGGCTGGGTGGATGCAAAAGGCCAAACCTATCAAATATTGAACATGGTGGGTGACGCACCACTATACTTCCTGCCATTACTAGTCGCTGTCACAACGGCAAATAAACTAAAGGTAAACCCACTGGTCGCATTATCAGCAGTCGGTGCACTCCTTCTTCCGAACATGACAGCCATGCTTACTGAAGGTGCACAATTAATGTCATTCGACGTAAAAAATATAGCTTATGCGTATCAAGTGTTTCCAGCAATCCTTTCTGTATTGCTTTACGCTCAAATGGAAAAATTCTTCACACGATTTTCACCAAAACCAATTCGGATTTTCTTTGTCCCAATGATGTCATTAGTCATTACTGTACCCGTTACGTTACTGTTATTAGGACCACTTGGTTTTACAGCAGGACAAGGGTTTTCATCCGTTATTCTTGCGATGTTTAATACGGTAGGCTGGGTAGCTGTCGCAATTTTAGCAGCGGTACTCCCGTTTATGGTTGCATCAGGCATGCACAAAGCAATGGTCCCTTATGCAGTGACAACGATGGGGAACCTCGGGAAAGAAGCACTTTATTTACCAGCATCACTTGCGCATAATATTGCGGAAAGTGGAGCATGTTTCGCAGTGGCACTACGCACGAAAGACAAGGTACTCAGATCAACAGCTATTTCGGCAGGAATTTCAGCATTTTTTGGCATCACAGAACCTGCTTTGTATGGTGTGACACTTCAAAATAAACGCGTACTTGGAAGTGTCATGATTGGTTCGTTTGTTGGCGGGATCTTCATTGGATTAGTTGGTATACAAGCTTTTGTACTTGTTGGTCCTGGATTAGCAAGTATGTCGATGTTTATATCAGATGAGCTTCCACGAAATCTAATGTTTGCTGTCATTGGAGCTGTCATTTCCTTCGTTGTTGCTTTTATCGCTGCTTTTGTATTAGGTAAGGATAAAAAAGTAGAAGAAAAGACAAATGATCAAGATGCATTTGCTGAACAAATTGGAGCAGGGGAAACTTTCAAAAGCCCTGTGATTGGTCAAATGATCTCTCTATCTGAAGTAAAAGATGATATTTTCTCTTCAAAGGTCATGGGAGACGGAATTGCCATTGTTCCTTCAGAAGGAGCGTTATATGCACCAGTAGATGGTGAGGTCACCTTGCTGTTCGAAACAAACCATGCACTTGGTATGAAAACGGACAAAGGGGTGGAAGTATTATTCCACATTGGCATTGATACTGTACAGTTGGAAGGACAGTATTTTTATCCAAAAGTGCAGGCAGGAGATCGTGTACAAGCAGGGGATTTACTCATTGAATTTGATGTTGAAAAAATCATGGAAGCAGGATACGATCCAGTTACGCTTGCTGTCATCACGAATACAGATCAATATGATATTAAGGTACAGCCATTACAAGAGGTCAATCGCCAAGATACATTGATGGTTATCACCCAATTAGGAGGCTAAACATATGACGACAATAAAAGGTTTTCCAAAAGGATTTTTATGGGGCGGCGCCATTGCCGCCAACCAAGCAGAAGGCGCTTGGAATGTAGATGGAAAGGGCCCATCTGTTGCTGATATTGCGATGTACCGGTCTAATTTGAGTGTAGAAGATTATGAAGGGCATCTAGCTGTTACTTCTGAAAATATAGATCGAGCGATGAAAGACCCAGATGATAAAAAGTATCCAAAACGCAGAGGTGTTGATTTCTATCATCACTATAAAGAGGATTTGGCTCTATTTGCTGAAATGGGTTTTAAAACTCTTCGCATTTCTATTGCATGGAGCCGTATCTTCCCAACTGGAGAAGAGAACGAACCAAATGAAAAAGGACTCCAATTTTACGATCGTTTATTTGCAGAAATGAAAAAACACAACATAGAACCGATTGTGACGCTGTCACATTATGAAATGCCGTTAGCACTGAGCGTGAAATATAATGGCTGGGTTGAAAGAAAAGTCGTTGATCTCTTTGTTAAGTTCGCCAATGTATGTTTTGAACGCTATAAGCATGATGTGAAATATTGGCTGACCTTTAATGAAATAGATAGTATTCACCGCCACTCTTTTATTACAGCAGGAATTATTCCTGATCGCTGCCCAGAAGGGAAAGAGGAAGAGACGGTTTATCAAGCACTCCATCATCAATTCATTGCCTCTGCACTCGTAACAGCAGATTGTCATCGCATCATACCAGGCAGTCAAGTAGGGTGTATGCTGACAAAATTAACAACGTATCCGCACACTTGTCATCCGAATGATGTGGAGCGGGCATTGAAACAAAACTTAGAAAACTATTTCTATGCAGATGTTCAGGTATTTGGTGAATACCCGCCGCTTATCAAGCGCATGCTTGAGAGAAAAAACATTCATATCCAAATGGAATCAGATGATCTTTCTATTTTAAAAGAAAATACAGTAGATTTTATCTCGTTCAGCTACTATATGTCTTTAACTGAATCAGCTGATGAAGGATTAGAAAAAACGGATGGAAATACCATCCGTGGGGTCAAAAATCCTTACCTTCCATCTACTGATTGGGGATGGCAAATTGATCCGGTTGGTCTGAAAATTTCTTTAATAGAATTATATGATCGTTATCAAAAACCACTGATCATTGTAGAAAACGGCATGGGTGCAAAAGATGTTGTTGAAAGTGATGGATCAATTCACGATGATTATCGTATTAACTATTTCAAAGAGCATTTCCGCCAAATGAGAGAAGCGGTGGAAGAAGGCGTTGACCTCTTCGGATATACGAGCTGGGGCTCAATTGATATTATTAGTGCAGGTACATCACAGATGTCAAAACGATACGGGTTCATTCATGTAGATCAAGATGACGATGGAAACGGTACATTAAAACGTTCTCGTAAAGACTCATTTTATTGGTACAAAAAGGTCATTGAAACAAATGGTGAATCGCTTGATTGAAAAACCACAATCATGAAAACAGGTGATGACGATGTTTAAAATCAAAAAAGTTTTAAACTCGAGTGTGGTTCTGGCTGAAGATCAGAACCAACAGGAGATGGTTCTATTCGGCCGTGGGATTGGTTATGGACAAAAACCAGGTCAAATGATTGAAGAAAAGAAGGCAGATCAAGTGTTTATGTCTGTCGATAACATGAGAGCGAAGGAATTTCTCCAACTATTAGATTCAATGCCACAAGAGTTTATCGATTTAACTCAGCATATTGTTCAATATGCTGAAAAACGCTTAAACTCAAGTCTGAATTCTGGTGTCTATTTTACCTTGATGGACCACTTGAATTTTGCAGTAGAACGGCACAAGAAGAACATTAATATTACAAATCGAGTATACTGGGAAATCAAAAACTACTATACCGAAGAATTTGAAGTAGGTAATTATGCGCTTGAGTTAGTCAACAATACATTGGGCATTCAATTACCAAAGGAAGAAGCGGCCAATATCGCCTTCCATTTAATTAATGCGTTAGGTGAAGAGTCCGATTCCAAAGATGGCATGAAGTATGCCAAGATGATTGGAAGTATTGTGAATCTCGTCCGCTATACGTTGAATATGAAAATGGATCAAGAGAATATTCATTACAGCCGATTTATTACACATGTGAAATTCTTTGTTGAAAGATTTTACGCAAATAAATTATTATCAGATCAAGAAAATGAGTTGTTTGAACAAATTGCACACTTGTATCCTCAAGCGATGGATGTGGCTTTCAAAATCAAAGATTATATTAAACAGGTGCACAGTATTGTTATTCCAAATGACGAACTTACGTATCTGGCGGTACATATTCACCGCCTCATTTCTTATCAAGAACTAAAATAGATGTGGACCACTTGCCTTGTAATGAGGCAAGTGGTTATTTGTATTGTATCGGTTTATGTTCCAATAGGTCGTTCTGTTGGGTTAAGATTTGTATCATTTAACGAATTGTAAGACACCGTTTGTCCGAAAACAACGATGGCTAAAGCGAAAATGAGTAAACTCACTTTTTTCATCATAATTCCTCCAATTAAGTGTAGTGTGTTCCAATTGATAGGCATCCTTCAAAAAGAGATATGCTTGGTGAATTGAACCTAGCTCTTCAAAGTGTTTGGCAGCTAGTGCACTTAATTCACGGGCACCTTCAACATCCTTTAATTCTTTCAGAATACTGATGTCATCGAAACAGGTTTGAGCTTTTTTGGATATGTCTTCAGTGAAATATAGGTGATAGAGAAAATTCATTTTTGCTGTATAGATGGGGTTTCTGTCTATTTCTTGTTTTTGTTTGACTAATTCAAAATAATAGAGAGCTTGCGACTTTTCATCAATGGAGAGCAGCTCTTTTAGTAACATAAACATGGAGTGTTCGAAATAACAAGATGAAAGGTAGTCATCATCACTAAGAGCCTTTTCTAGGGCATCAATACATTTTTTTGATTCTCCAGCTTCGGCATATAGAATACTGATATTGTGATAAAGCTGTGATGCTAGAAAATGATCGTTTAATTGATTTGAGATGTGTAATGCTTTTGTGTAGTAATTCTCAGCTCTTTTGAAATCGCCAATATCCATGAAGTTGGTGGCTGCGATCACAAAAGCTGCTGCCAGTCTTCTTTCATAGCCATCATGACCTTTGAAAATATCGATAGCATTCTGAATATAATGAAGTGAAATCAGGCTTTGGCGAAGCATCATATATAGGTTTGCGACCTTCGTATGAAATTCTGCTACTTCTATTTCATCAGGAATGTTTTGTAGTTTTTTCTCAGCAATTTTAAACAGTCCGATGGCTGATGCATAGTCTCTGTTATATGAAGCGTAAAGGGCTTTATATAGGTAAAAATAGTATTCAATTAAGTCGTTTGTTTTAGAAGGGTATTCTAGCACTGTCGGTTCATTCAGTTTTTTACCTCTTCGTTCATATAACATGAGCTTAAACTTGCCTTCTAGCAATGAATAGTATGTCAAGACCTCCTGATTCTCTTCCATCTCTTGAAGTAATTCCTTTAATTCTGTGTAGATTGTCTTTGCATTGTGTACATCATGCTTACGAATGGCAATTCGCCAATCATTTAAACGGTTCCCCACCTGTTCAGCTGAAATGATCGTCATGGAAATTTCACCTCTTTAACATCCTTTCGCCTGTTTCAATAAAAAACGATATCACAATTTTTGGTAAAATATAATCGTTTCAGGGAGGTGATTGACAGGAGGTAATAAAAAGGACCTTATGTCATGAGATGTACGATATTGTAACGATGATTGATTGTTTATTCAAATGACTAAAATCTTTTTTTGGAAGTCTAAAAACGTGATAGATACTATTAGTTTTAAATTTATGGTCGGAAATACCAGCCGAATATATGAAATAAAGCTATTTTAGCTATGAGAGAAGAACAATGAAAGGTCGATCTAGAAGGGAAAATCAGTTATGATGTTGCTAGATGATTTTGGGAAAGAAACTGGTAGTTACTGAGAAAGGTGAATATTCGAGACAAGTGTTGACCTTTCAGAAAGGATGTTGAAATGAAAAAAAGATTTCAAATGTTAAACTGGCAAATGACAATTGTGATGACGACGCTTTTACTTGTTTTAGTCACTCTTTATATCTCAAAGAGATACTTTTATAGCAAAGAAATTGAGTTGCTGACAGAATCTTGTCAACAAGAAGACGGCAAAATTATACTAGAAACAAATAGTTTGACTATGGATTACTCCTTTGAGTGTAAGAAAAAATAAAACAGGCAGCTTTCTGCCTGTTTGACACCAATTAAAACCCTAAGTTTTGTAACCACTTGTTTAACAAGGCCTCTCGTTTCTCAGCGGTGAAGCGATCGTATTTTCCTAAATTTAAATGGGCTGAAATTTCACCGTCATTCATAAACAAAATTCTTTCAGAGCAAAGGGCCACTTTTGGATCATGGGTGACGAGAAGCAGAGTTGTTCCTTCAGAATTGATTTGTGAAAAAATATCCATGACTTCCTTTGTGGTTCTTGAATTAAGAGCACCTGTGGGCTCATCTGCAAAAAGAATGTTTGGTTCATTCATAAGAGCTCGACAGATAGAGGCTCTTTGGAGCTGTCCTCCTGATACTTCTGATAAATATCTATCAGCTAAATGATCAATATCAAGTTTCTCCATTAGATATTTTGCTCGTTCATTGACTTCTTTTCTCGGCATTTTCTTCGCTAAGTAAGCTGCAGCAATGATGTTATCAAATAGATTGAGGTTTTTTAGTAAGTGGCTGTGTTGAAAGACGAATCCCATCTCTGATAAGCGCAAAGCTGTTAACTGTTTGTCTGTCATTTCTGATAGCAGTTGACCTTTATATTTGATTTCCCCTCTGGAGGATGTCTCTATACCGCTAAGTTGATAAAGCAAAGAGGTTTTTCCACATCCTGAAGGTCCCATAATGGTGACAAATTCTCCACGTTTAATTGATAAGTGAATATTTCTAAGAATGGTCTGTTTTTGTCCTTTTAATGAATCAATTTGTAAAGACAATTGTTTCGCTTCAATTAATTGTTCCATGTGAAACATCTCCTTATGAAAGTGTATGACGGCTGATTTTACTAGAAAAAAAGGACTTCAATAACCACGAGATGACAGTTAAATTCACCATAAACAGCAGGAGAGGATACACGATCCAAACCCATTTCGGGGCTAACCACTGAAGGCTGGATGCTCCTAATGATGCTCCGCCTGCACTCATCAACGCCGGACCAATAGTATGAACAGCGATTGCTCCAATGAAGGCACCAATAGAGAGAACGACGATAAAACTTGTTAAGTATTGATAGGTTAAATCTTTTTGAGAAAAACCAATCGTCCTTAACAAGTGAGTACGATTTAAATCTTTCGCCCTTAACATGTGTAGAAACATCATTAACATGAGGCTGGCTGTTCCAAAAGCTGCGATGGTTGAAAATAATGCAATCACTTTTACTAGAGATGCGGTGCTTCCTATTGTTTGATGCACATATTCTTTCATATCTGTCACTTTTGCAGGAGACATATTTGTTTCAAGTGCTGCTTTTTTTCCTGCCATATCTATTCCTTGTTTTAATTGTATTTGAATGGTTTTCCAAAGGGATGATTGAGGAAAAGGCTGAGATAATGCTTTAGCAGTTTTCCCTCCGTTGGTGACGTCTTGATAAATGCCGGTAACCATTTTTTGAACTTGCTGCCCATTTGTGGCGAGAGTGACTTTTTCGCCTATCTTTTTCTGAAGTGAGTCAGCACTCAACACCGATAAAGCAATCTCTTCCTCCTTCAACGGTTCCCTTCCTTGTAAATAGGTGAGAGGGAATGCTGATAGATCACCTGTTTCTAAATAGAGCGTTTCTAATGTATTCTCCATTGTTTTGGCTTGTAGAGAAGTTGTTTCATAGACGGCAGATGTTTGAATGTCTTGGTCTTCGCTAATCATAGACTCTATTTTATTTGTACTTTTCTCTAAATGATTTCCCTGCCGAATATCAATTCGAAGGTCACTTTTTCCAGAGCCAAGATATGTGATGAAATCTGGTGATTGTAATGTGTACCATAACTGAATCGGCATCAACATTAAAAATGTACAAAGCGCGATAATACAAGTAATTGTTGAATACATCTTTATTCGCGAGAACAGATCTTTCAAACCAAACCAAAAATTTACTGGGAGGAATCTGTTTTTCTGGAGGTGCATAGGAATTTGTTTTTTATGGCTTGGTGAGCTTATGCCGCCTTGAATGGCTTGAGCGGCTGATATTTGACCAAATCTCCTTAGGACAGCATAGCTGAATGAGATGACGATCATTGCCGTCAAAATTGACACCAAAAGCGGGATCACCTGATGAATAAAAGAGAGGCGATTCCCCATATATTGCTGAATATTGGCTGTAAACAAATCACCAAACATGAGCGTCATTAAATATCCTGCTATACACCCTATACAGGCAAGCACAGCATATTTCCCAACGTATAATTGTTTGATTTTTGATAAAGGGATTCCAAGTACTTTTAAGATTCCAATTTCACGTTCATCCTCTTCTATAGCGGCGGTCATAGCGAGACGAAGAGAGAGGAGAGAAATGCTAATGAGCAGAAAGCAGACAAGAAGGAGAATGGCGATCACCATACCATCTGTTAGGGCATTCAGCATGCGAAGCAGGGGTAATGTGACAGCAGGCCCCTGTTGTGGCAGCTCAGATGATTGATAGAGTGATTGAAAAGCATCTGCTTGACCAGCATCATGCAATAAAAATTCAATTAAGTACTCCTTTTTTTGAAACACTTGATTCAGTGCCGCCCAGTCCGCATCATGCAGAAGAAATCTCTTTGAACTGACAAGACTTGGATTCATTTGGGCATCTCGTAAGAACGTTTTGATTTGAAAAGAGAATTGATGAGAGCCTTTTGTAATGAGTAACCTTTCGCCAATCTTTAAGTGGTATTTTTGTTGAAAATAAATAGGGACTGCTACTTCTCCTTTATTGACAGTGAGCTTTTCATTTCGTTCGTTTAAAAGGAAATCAAAATAGCGATTTTGCTTTACAAATAAATGATCCATCACACCCGCTTGAGCAGGCTCCTGCCCGAACTTGATGCTGACATGTTCGATCGGAATCATTGGAACAATTTGATGTGCCTTCACCATCGACTGTTTACTTGAAAATGTATCGACCGCTTTTTCATCTAAGCTCCCATCGTGCATTTGGACAAAGTCTGGTGCTTTGGCTGATTGGAGTAAATCAGAAATGGAACCATTCAACTGGACTGTCATTTGCGCAGCGCTTGTTGCTAAAAATGATGTCATCATGATGCAAAGGGTTAAGCCGATTGAAATGAGACGGTGGCGGGTTAGGTCTTTCTTGATAAACGTCAATCTCATGAGGCTGATTCTCCTTCATGTCGAAGCATATTTTTTGTAAGGAAGGCAAGTGCAAACATCAAGGCGCTGACGATTAACACGGTCACATACATGCTGGCGGAAAAAGTGTTGAACAAGAACCCGTACATCATTTGACCGAGCGGTGCAGCACATTGAGAGACCATTGTCAGATTGGCCATGACTTTTCCTAATTGAGCATTGGGTGTTTTCTTTTGCACATGTGAGATGACAACGATCGAAATCATGGTGAGCAGCATGGCAATTGGGAGACACCCTGCTAAAAAGAGAAAATAGGCTGGAAATGTCCCAAATTGAAGAGCCACCTTGGATGTTGAAAAAGCAACAGGCAGCAAAATGACTGCGATGACGAGCAGCCAGCGATACAAAGTAGGAATGCGCCAATGTTTCGCTACAAGCCCAACTAGCAGGGCGCCTGCGATGACGGCAAATTCAATGATGCCCATTCCTATTCCATACATGATGTCACTGCTTTTCATTGTGACCCTTAAAATAATGGGACCTCCAACGATAAAAAATGGTGTGAGGATGAAATTTAGCAGCGCTGCAAGCAGCATGGCTCTTTTTAAAAATGGCTGGCTTCCGATATAGGAAAATCCTTGTTTCATATCTTTCAAGAGTACTTTGGTCATCGGTTCTGCGAGTGGGCTAGGTGAGAAAGAGATATTTAACCGTAAAAGCATGCATGCTGATAGAAAAAATACAATGCTGCTAGCGCCTATGATGATCTGGCTCCCAATGAGTCCGTATAAAACGCCGCCAATGATAGGAGCGACAACACCTGAAAGGGCCTGCACGCCATTCACGATGCCATTCGCTTGTTCTAATTTTTCTTCTTTCACTAGCTGAGGAATACTCGACATCACAGCAGGAGCATAAAATGTACTCATGACACCAAGGAGAATCATGACGGCTCCAATCATATAAAGCGAATCATGACCTGAAAATAACCAGAAATAAAAAGCCAGAATCATAATGCCAGTAAGAACATCAAATAAAATCATCAAATTTCTTCTGTTAAACCGGTCAGCAATTGCTCCTGCTAATGGCGAAAGGAGGAGCGGGATATTGGATAAAGCGAAAAGCAGAGCATATAAATCAACGCGATGTGTCATATCCAAGACGTGTAAAGATAGAACAAAACGAATCAAGGAAGACCCGAAAACGGAAATAATTTGCCCGAGAACGAGATAGATAAAATGGGTGGAGCCATTTTTGGCTGATAACGACATGAAAATCACTCTCCTTTTAGACCGACCGTCAGTCTATAATGTATGCAGGATTGGTATTGAAGTGACCAATCACTGATTATTGTCTTCCGGTTCTCCAGTTAAACGTTGGAGAAGGAAGGAGAAACTTCCTTTTTCTGCATGTAATGAGGCTTCAAGGATTGCGATAAATGCTAGAGCTCGTTGTATACTTTCCGCTATGGTCCATTGGAAAAGTCCCTCATCAAAGATAACCTGTGCAGAAGCGAGGAGAAATTCGACAGTTTCTTGTGGGTAATCCGTTTGAAATATCCCTTCTTCTACCCCTTGCTGAATGACTTCTGCTAAAACGGGTGATAGCTCTGTAATGGCTTTGATCAAGCTTTTTTGGTGCATCTCTGCATTAGCAGGCTGATGAAATTGTTCGATCATGCCTTCTTTATGGCTGCCCTGTTTAGGAGATTGTGCCATGATGATGCGAAATAATTTATCGACCACTGAGATATCTGGATCAGCGGCAATACGCTTTGCCTCGATGATATCTGCTTTTATGATCCGGTCAATGATTGCATCCATCACTTCTTCTTTGGAAGTAAAGTAATAATAGAATGTGCCTTTTGCAATGCCAACGGCTTTGAGGATGTCAATAATTGTGGTTTGCTGATAGCCTTTGGTTGAAAAAAGCTTCTCTGCTGCATTTAAGATGTCATTTTTGCGTTCCTCAGGATGTTTAACGGTTCTCATAAAGCCATCCTTTCTTTTGACTAGACTGTCGGTCGGTCCCTTGATTTGATTAAACACTTTTTGGCGTATCTTTGTCAACGGCTGTTTTTTAAGCTTTGCATTTATTGTGCAATGACACTATGATACATTGAATGAAAACCCCTTCAGGAGAGATGCTGAATGCAATTTTTAACCAGTGAATTGGCGCAAGAGATGGTTGAACGTACGATGCATATTTTACATCAAAACATCAATGTCATGAATGCGGATGGTGTCATTATTGGGTCTGGTGAACGAAAAAGGATTGGACAAAAACATGATGGAGCACGTCTAGTGCTGTCAAGCGGAGATAGTGTGGAGATTGATCATGAGACATCCCACCGCTTAAAAGGCGTGAGGCCTGGAATCAATCTGCCTATTTGCTTTCGGGAACAAGTTGTTGGTGTCATTGGGATTACGGGTGAACCAGAGGGCATTCGTCATCATGCCGAGCTGGTGAAAATGGCAGCTGAACTCGTATTAGAGCAGTCTTTTCTACTTGAACGCTTCCAGTGGCGGCAGCGAATAGAGAGTGAAATTGTGAATCAGCTCATCTCCGAGTCTGACATGGGTGATCATCAGCTGAAGCACCGTGCTGACTGGCTTGGAATGGATCTAGACAAGCGGCGAATGGCTATTGTTTTTCAGCCGATTCCATCGTCCGAGGATACTGTACACAAAATGATGCATGCCATTCATTACGATAAGAATGCGGATGATTTACTAGGCATGACCTTCCGTCATGAATTAATCCTGTTAAGACAGCCCATATGTGACCATCAACTCAAGCATGTGATCGAACAGCTGCAGCAAACAATGGCAGGTGCAGTTGATGGACAAGTGCTCGTGGGTGTAGGAACTGTCGCTGAGGTCATGAGTCAATTACCGGTGTCCTTTCAGCATGCGAGAGAAGCCCTGCGGTTAGGAAAGGTGCTCCATCCAGAGGAAAGCATATATGTTTTTGAATCTTATCAGCTTGAAAGCTTGTTTATAAAAGCGAGAGCCGCCAAAGAGGACAAACGCTGGAGTGATTTTTATCATCCGCTGATACAAGAAACGGAACTCGTTCAAACGTTAAAGGTTTACATTGAAGAGGGCGGGGACTTACAAAGAATCGTTGATCGTCTATTTATTCACCGCAATACACTGCGATATCGTTTAGATAAAATCCAGGCATTGACCGGAAAAGATCCTCGTCATGTGAAACAGTTGATGGAGCTGTACATAGCACAATTGGACCATCAATTGTCTTAATTGTGCATTTGCACAACTGGAAGAAGAAATAAATAAAAGAAGTTCATCTGGATTCACAACTCGATCCCAATGGGTAAACGCTTACAATTAAGAAAAGACAAATAGGAGGGATGGAGTATGGGTGGAGATGTGACAATAAGTACATTGGGCGCATTGACTGCGCTTGTGATCGCTATTGTTCTCATTTTAAAAAAAGTATCACCTGCTTATGGCATGCTGGCAGGTGCATTTATTGGCGGTTTGGTTGGCGGTATAGATGTTGTGCAGACCGTGAACGTCATGATGGAAGGTGCAAAGGACATGATTCCGGCTGTTCTTCGAATCATGGCGGCAGGTGTACTGGCAGGGGTTTTAATTGAGTCGGGTGCAGCGTTATCTATTGCGGAGGCCATCGTGAAAAAGCTTGGAGAGGCGAGGGCACTTTTAGCACTCGCACTTGCCACAATGATTTTAACAACGGTGGGTGTTTTTGTAGATGTAGCAGTCATTACAGTAGCACCAATCGCGCTTGCCATTGCCAAGCGTGCAAAACTTTCTAAAACGGGGATTTTACTTGCGATGATTGGAGGAGGGAAGGCAGGGAATATCATGTCACCGAATCCGAATGCCATTGCAGCCTCTGATGCTTTTGGTGTCCCGCTTACTTCCCTGATGGCGGCAGGTGTCATACCGGCTATTTTCGGGATAGCCGTCACGTATGTATTAGCCAAAAAGCTTGCGAATAAAGGGACACCTGTTTTGGAAGAGGGAGCAGACCAAGGCGAGGTTCAAGTACCTGGTTTTCTACAAGCGCTTGTAGGCCCACTTGTGACCATTCTCTTGTTAGCCTTGAGACCGTTGTTTCAAATAAATATTGATCCAATGATTGCCTTACCAATAGGAGGAATTGTTGGCGCTCTTTTCATGAAAAAAGGGAAGTTTCTCAATGATTATGCGATGTCAGGGCTGCATAAAATGTCAGGTGTAGCGATCATGTTACTAGGGACAGGTACATTAGCTGGAATTGTATCGAATTCTTCCATGAAAGAGGTATTTATTCAGGCGCTTGACGCTTCGGGATTACCTCCTTACTTGCTTGCACCAACGTCTGGAATTTTTATGTCGGCAGCCACAGCTTCGACAACTGCAGGGACGGCAGTTGCAAGTGGTGTATTTAGCGGAACTCTTATTGGTCTTGGTGTATCTGCCCTTTCAGGCGCAGCTATGATTCACGCTGGCGCAACTGTTCTCGACCATATGCCGCACGGAAGCTTTTTCCATGCAACGGCAGGAAGTGTTCAAATGGATATAAAAGAACGGTTGAAATTAATGCCCTTTGAATCGTTAATTGGTTTGACATTAACCGTTGTATCGACCATTATCTTTGGTATTTTCCAGCTGTTCGGCTGAGGACTTAATGAGAAACGAGGGGTTTTTGGATGAAAATTGTGATCGCACCAGATTCATTTAAAGAAAGTTTATCTGCTTATGAGACAGCATGTGCCATTGAACGAGGATTTCGCTCTATTTTGCCACATGCAGAATATATGAAAATCCCAATGGCAGATGGAGGAGAAGGCACAGTTCAATCGTTAGTGGATGCGACAGGCGGAACCATTGTCCAGCAAGTGGTCACAGGCCCGCTTGGCAAACCTGTGGATGCCTTTTTTGGTATGTTGGGAGATGGGCAGACAGCTGTCATAGAGATGGCAGCAGCATCAGGATTACATCTTGTCCCGTCAGAAAAACGGAACCCCTTATTCACGACGTCTAGAGGGACAGGAGAATTAATGCTTGCAGCGCTGGATAAAGGTGCGAAGCATTTAATCATTGGGCTTGGCGGAAGCGCAACAAATGATGGCGGCGTTGGCATGATGCAAAGTTTAGGTGCTTCTTTTCTCGATAAAGCAGGCCAAGATCTCACGCCGGGCGGTGGATCACTGAATCAATTAGCTTCTATTGATCTATCTCGACTGGATCCAAGATTGCGATCAGTCCGTCTGGAAGTGGCGTGTGATGTGAATAATCCTTTAACGGGTGAAAGAGGAGCGTCTGCTGTGTTCGGTCCTCAAAAGGGAGCAGATACAGAAATGGTTCAACTGTTGGACAAGAATTTATCTCATTTTGCACAAGTGGCTAAGCAGCAGCTTCATGTCTCCTTTGGAGATGCGGCAGGTGCAGGAGCGGCAGGAGGACTGGGCGCGAGTTTATTAGGCTTTTTACAGGCTGATCTGCAAAAGGGAATCGATATTGTACTGAAAGCCGTACATTTTGCTGACGTACTCAAGGACGCTGACCTAGTCATTACAGGGGAAGGGCGGATTGATCAGCAGACCATTTACGGCAAAACGCCAATCGGTGTAGCCAAAGCTGCGAAACAATATGGACTCCCTGTCATTGGCATCGCTGGGTCCCTCTCAAAAGACAGTGCAGTCGTACATGATCATGGCATTGATGCACTCTTTAGTATTGTCCCTGGCGTCACGACTCTGGCCGAAGCCATGCATGATGCCAGTGTGTATGTAGAGAGAACAGCAAGGAATATTGCGGCTGTCATGACATTTGGAAGAGATAAGTAAATGATGAAAAATGTTTCCTTTTCTATCACATTCCTTTCTATAGAAATGTGGTAAAATGGTTCTAAATGAAAAAAAGTTGGAGGAAACACAAATGTCTAATCTACCGAATTGTCCATCGTGCAGTTCAACCTATACATACGAGGATGGCAGCATGCTTATTTGTCCTGAATGTGCGCATGAGTGGTCGCTAGAACAAGAACAAGTGGCAGAGGAGCAGCTTGTTGTCAAAGATGCGAATGGAAATCTATTAAGTGATGGTGACACGGTCACTGTGATTAAAGATTTAAAAGTCAAAGGTTCTTCTTCGGTTTTAAAAATAGGAACGAAGGTCAAAGGGATTCGTTTAGTCGAAGGCGATCATAATATTGATTGTAAAATTCCTAGCTTTGGCGCGATGAAGTTAAAATCGGAGTTTGTGAAGAAAGTATAATGACAAAGAAATGTTCTTCTCATAATTAGAATTTGGTCATGACAAGCTTACTATAAATGCTGAAGAAGAATGATGTATATGATTGTTGTTAACGTATAAAAAACACCTAAATTGTCAAAGGGATTCAATTCCTTTGCTCATTAGGTGTTTTATATTTTTATAAAGCTTTTATTTTTGAAGATCAGTTATCGATGGGGTGGTAGAAGTGGAATTTGGATATTTCAAAAAAACTGTTATGAAAAAAACGACTAAATGCATCCCTATTATCAATAAAGAAGGTGTCCCCATTGGATTCATAAAAAGATTTTATAAAAATAAAGTTGAGAGAATTTTGGATCATATTTTTGATGAGTTTTTTGTGAATGTTGAGGTTATGGATGCAAATTTGAATACTGTTGTAAAAGCTACAGAAAATTTATCCTTCAGATCTATGTACCGCTCAAATTGGAGCATAGAATGTAAGGAGAAAGGAAGGTTGATATTCGAAGATCAAACTAAAATCAAAACAAATCCAACGATGCGTTTCATCATCAATGATACTACCTATTATCTAAAGAAAGGTTTCGCAGATAAACGTGTTAGATTGGAAGACTCAAAGCAGACCATCGCTGACATTACATACGATAAAATAATACCACCTGCAACAGTCAGTATTGAAAAAAGACAAGGTGACCTAACTCTACATCTTATCGCTTGCCTCTATTATATCTTTATGTTGAGGGAGTAGCTGAAGTTAATATGTTTTATCATACTTAAAGAATTTGAAAATATACTATTTATGATTTAGGTTCTAATTCCTATAAAATTTAGTGAAGTCCCTTTCGTGCAATAAGATCTTATTAAAATGATTACCTTAACCTCACCTTAAAAAAGGCAGATGATTCTCTAAATTTTGCCTAATCCCCTTCACAACTTTTGGGCATTGCTGTACCATATGGAAGTGTTCTTCTATTTTTGACGGATCATGGTGTTTATCAGGAAATAGATGATAGATGATACTTAGACAAAGAAGGAGAGGTAACGTGACGAACGTTTTAGAACTGCAAAATGTATCTAGGCATATTCGCGGGAAAAAGATTGTTCAAGACTTGAGTTTCTCTGTCCAAGCGGGCGAAGTCTTTGGCTTCTTAGGGCCGAATGGCGCAGGAAAAACGACAACCATTCGCATGATGGTCGGTCTTTCTCCCATTACATCCGGTGACATTCTGATTAATGGCCATAGTATTCAAACCTCATATCAGCATGCCATCCAAGATGTCGGTGCAATTATTGAAAATCCAGAAATGTATAATCATTTAACGGCAAGACAAAACCTTGTTCATTTTGCCAGAATGAATGGAAAAGTGGATGAAGGTCGAATTGATGAACTGCTAGAACTAGTTAGTTTGCAGCATGTGAAACATAAGCGTGTCCGTACGTTTTCATTAGGAATGAAGCAGCGTTTGGGGATTGCTCAGGCATTGATACATAAACCGAAACTGCTAATCTTAGATGAGCCGACCAATGGACTAGATCCAGAGGGAATTCGTATGATACGAGATTACTTGAGAAGGCTGGCAAAGGAAGAAGGACTTGCTGTCATTGTTTCAAGTCACCTCATGTCAGAAATGGAATTGATGTGTGATCGTTTTGCCATTATCCAAAAAGGAAAGCTGATTGCGATTGAGGATCAGCGTGCGGAGACGAAGCAGGATGATTTGGTCAATTATCGAATGAAAGTAGCATCAAGTGAGCTTGAAGAAGCTCAAAAGCTCATTGAAGCATTTGAGGAAGGCATCACAGTTAGAGAAGAGGAGCAGTACTTATTCTTCTCCATCCTAGAAGAGAAAATGCCACAATTGATTCGTCATTTGAGCGAGGCTTCTATTCATTTGTACGAAATCAAAATAGAAAAACAAACCTTAGAAGATAAGTTCTTAAGCTTAACAGGTAAAAAGGAGGCAGACGTATGATTCGCCTCATTCAAAACGAGTGGATGAAAATCAGTTATCGTGTGGGTACTTGGATTATGGTTGGGCTTCTTGTTTTAGGTATGATTGCGACGTTGATTTTTGCACTTAAAACAAATGACGAAGATCAATCATCTGGAGCTTGGAAAGCCCAACTAGAGATGATGAATACTGAGAACAAGAAGGAACTCAAAGAAATAGAAAATGGTTACTTTAAAAGAAACCTTGAAAAAGAGATCGCTATTAATGATTATCGAATTAAGCATAACTTACCGCCAGCTGATCAGTTTAGCGACAGTGTATGGGACTATGTGAAAACAAACGCCAGTTTACTTCAGCTTGTAGGTGTGTTTGTGATCATTATCGCTTCCACCATTGTCTCGGCTGAATACAAGCATGGTACAATTAAATTATTATTGATTCGCCCACCATCAAGACTAAAAATCTTAATATCTAAATATATTACGGTGCAACTGTATGCTCTTCTACTGGTGGTGGTGCTGTTTATCTTGTCATTTATATTGGGTGCCATTTTCTTCGGACTCAATACTGATTATGTGAGTGTGATCTATCAAAATGGTGAAGTGATTGAACGCTCGCAGTTTGCCAATATGGTTTTTTATTATTTAGCTAATTGCGCAATGTTTGTTGTGTTAGGGACACTTTCGTTCGCTATATCAACAATTTTCAGAAGTGAAGCTATCTCCATTGCCATTAGTGTGTTAGCTTATATTGTAGGTGGAACGATTACAGGTATTTTAATGCTCTTCTTTGATTGGACAAAATATTTGTTATTCGCAAATGATCCATCCCAATACTTTATGGAACAGGTTACTGTTATCGAAGGCATGTCCCTAGGTTTCTCACTAACGGTCCTAGTCATTTATTGGGCCATCTTCTTGGCGGTTGCTTTAATCGTCTTCCAAAAGCGAGAAGTAAAAACAGGTTAATTTAACTTTTTAGGAGGTTTCTATCAATGATTAAGCGTAAAGGTGAAAAAATTATGGGGATTATCAGTATTGTCCTCAACGTAATTGGTGTTGGTTTTGGGGCATTGATGCTCTCTGTGGACCCAGCATTTTATGAAGAAATGAATGAAATTTTACAAGAGGAAGGCAGCGCCTTGCCAGTTGAAACACTTGAGGCATCGGTTCATGCCTTTGGCGTTCAGTTTATGGTTGTTTCCGCAATTGCGGCTGTCTTAGCCCTTGTTGGTGTGATTGTTTTGAAAACAGACCGCCGTGCCGTGCTTTCTGGTATTCTTTTCTTGGTTTCCGCTGTGACTCTTTTAATTGGAACTGTTGGTCTTGCTTTCGTTCCGATGATCTTGTTGCTAATCGTTGGATTGATGTCACTCATTAGAAAACCGAAAACAGACATTCACACGAGTGAATATCCTTCATAATTCAAAGAAAAAGACATGCGCTGGTTTGCGCATGTCTTTCTTTTTATATGATGCCAATCAGTTTGGCGATGATGAGTAAAACGATACTGAACCCCCACATCCAAAAGAAAGAGTAGCGGATATGTTTCCCCATATCGACCCCTGCAAGACCGATGGCAAGCCATACAGCAGGTGCAAGGGGGCTGACAAAGGTGCCGATGATATTTCCAATCATCATGGCGTATGCTGCAGATGTCCCTGACACACCAACCTCTGATGTAATCGATTCGACAATCGGCAAGAGTGCATAATAATAGGCATCCGTACTTGTCAGCATATCAAGAGGAACCCCAAATATCCCCACAATGATATGTAAAAATGGCAGTAAGAAAGCTGGCAAAATGTGAATACTGTCCACTGCAATTGCCTTCAGCATGCCTGTTCCTTCAAGAATTCCTAAAAAAGAACCTGCGGAGAAAATTACAGCTGCCATCATTAGTGCACTTGGAGCATGCGCCTTAATTCGCTCCATTTGTACATTCACATTTGGAAAGTTAATCAGAAGTGCTAGTGAAAGACCAATCATAAACATATAACTAGCAGGAATCACGTTCAGCACGAGAAGGACAACAACAGCTAAAAATAGAATGAGGTTGACCCACATTAAGTGATAACGCTTTAAAGACGCATCGCCTGTTTCGCTGATCGATTGAATAGCACGATCCCAATCGGCGCCTTCTAATTGGACAGCAGCTATTTCATTTGCCGCGATTTTCACCCGAATTCGTTTTTCTTCTCTTTTTCCTAAAATGAATGCCATTCCTAATACGAGCACGACCCCGATCAGCTGAATGGGAATAAGCGGTACCCACAGTTCAGATGGGTCCATATTTAGGACACTAGCTGCCCGTCCTGTGGGGCCAGCCCATGGAATCATATTGGTTAATCCAGCACTCGTCCCGATTAACAATAGCAATAAATAAGGACTCATATGTAATTTTTTATAAAGCGGAAGCAGTGCAGGTACAGTTAATAAAAAGGTTGTAGCGCCTGCTCCGTCTAAGTGTGCGATGACTCCAATCAAGGCAGTTCCCATCGCAACTGTGACAACATTCCCTTTTGTCAGCTTGATTAACGCTTTAATTACAGGTTCAAAGAACCCTGTATCTTGTAAAATGCCAAAAAATAAAATGGCGAAGATAAACATGGTCGCCACTGGCAAAACTTTGATAATCCCTTGTTCAAAGAAAGTTTGAATGTCATTGATACCAAATCCTGCGATGAGCGCCCCTATTAAAGGCACCATGACCATGGCGACAATTGGACTTGCTTTCCCCCAAATCAGCAAAACAACAATCGTTAAAATAATCAACAATCCAACAAACGTTAACATAAGCCCCTCCCCCTACAATAAACCGTTTACATTTGTTTGTTTTTTTACCAATGCAATCCCACATTTGCATTGAAAAAAAGAGTATCAAAAATATGAGTATTAGGCAACCGCTTTCATACCTATACAATGGTAAAAAAGGATGGCGGGGCCAATCATGGTGCGGTGTTCAATATGTCAAAAAATTTAGATAAAAAATAATACTTCTATTGATAATCTACTGCCAGGAGAAATTTTATAGGTATTTAGATTCAACAAAAAGTAAAAAGCGCCCGTTGGATGGACGCTTCTTTCACACTATTTTTTCAAAATAACGTATTCGTAAGGATTCAGTTGTAACCGTTGAGATGTATGCTGTCCAGTCAGCATATTTTCATAGCTTTCCGATGAATCTAGTGAAATGTTCTGTTGCTGTTCTGTAAAATTCATCATAAACACAAAGTCCTGCGATCCATCTGTTCGTTTCTGGACACTGACTCCCTCTGGAATTGAAGAGGAGAGGATCGGCTTTATCCCTATTCCTGTGATGAGATCTTCGTAAAAATCATCATAAAACGCTTGCTCATTTTCAGAAGCCATATAGTATGCTTTCCCTTTGCCAAATGGACGGACAGTAAGGGCGGGCTGTCCTTCATAGCAGCCATTCTCAAAATGCCCTAACACAGAGGCTGATTCTGGGTGAATGGATTCGCAATATTGTCCGACATGGTAGGTGCGTCCATTTCCTGTGGTCATTAAAACGTGTTCATCTGGCATCAATGTGTTGATTTCCTCTGCCCAAACACCAAGTACATGGCGGAGAGGGCCAGGGAAACCACCGAGGAAACAGAGGTCGTTTTCATCAACAATGCCGCTCCAGTACGTTGCTACAAAAATGCCGCCCTCTTTGACAAAGGCTTCAATCTTTTCTGCCACACCTGGTTTGATCATGTAGAGCATTGGTCCCACAAGCACTCGATAGGATGAGAAGTCCTTTTCCATCCCGACAATATCAACAGGGATGCCCTTTTTCCAGAAACTACGATAGTGAGTTTGGCAAGCCTCTACATAGCGTTTGTTGGTATTATTTAAGCCTTGCGCATCATCAATTGCCCAATGGTTTTCCCAATCATATATGATGGCGACCTCTGGTTGAACGGATGTACCCGCAATCGGCTGAAGCTGCTCCAGCTGTTTTCCTAAATCAGCGACTTCTTGAAACACACGCGTGTGTTCATGTCCTGAATGATCCACAACAGCGCCGTGGAATTTTTCAGAGGCGCCCCGACCTTGTCTCCACTGGAAATAAAGGACGGAGTCGGACCCGTGGGCAATCGCCTGCATGGCAGAGAGCTGTGCCATTCCTTTATGCTTCACCTTATTCACTTCATGCCAGTTCACGAGGCTTGGTGTGCTTTCCATCACAAGAAACGGCTGACCACCCTTTAATGAACGATACAAATCGTGAACGAAGGCGACGTTTGACGCTAATTCTGCAGTGGATTCTCTGCCGCTATGCCATGCTGGATAGCTATCCCATGAGATCACGTCGACTTCTTTTGCAAATTGATGATAATCCAGTCCAAGGAATGGACGCATATGCGGATAGTCGCCCATAAAATTGGTGGTTACTGGCACATGAGGTGTTAATTCTCGTAGTGGTTCGATTTCATTTTGATAAAAATTGATCGTTTGCGCTGTGACAAAACGCTTCCAATCTAGGTTCATGCCGTGAATCATGTGCTCCCCGTGAGGTGCAGGTGACTCGATTTGTGACCAATCACTATACGTGTGGCTCCAAAATCCTGTCCACCATGCTTGGTTCAAAGCTTCAAGGTCATGATTGTATTTGTCTTTCAAATAGTCTCTAAATGCCTCTTGGCAAAGATCACAATGACATTCGCCGCCGTATTCATTTGAAATGTGCCACATAATCAGCGCTGGATGGTCCTTGTAGCGTTCAGCAAGCAAACGATTGAGTGTATTCGTTTTTTCTCGATAAACCGGTGAGGTGAAGCAATGATTATGGCGAAGTCCGTGTAAGTTGCGCTGGCGGTTTGCTTCAACGCGTAAGACTTCTGGATATGTTTGCGAGAGCCAAGCAGGTCTTGCTCCGCTTGGCGTGGCGAGAATGGCGTGAGCTCCCTGCGCTGCCAAGCGATCCATGATATCATCCAGCCAGGCAAAATCATATTCCCCTTCTTTTGGCTCGAGCTTGCTCCAAGCGAAAATGTTGATAGAGAATGTTTGACAGTGTGCAAGCTTCATTAATCGAAAATCTTCGTCAATGATCTCCGGCATATGAAGCCATTGATCAGGATTATAGTCGCCACCATGCAAAAAGCCTTTCACATTTGGGTGGACGAGTGGGTAACGCTTTCCCATTTTGTCACGTCCTATCTGTTTAATTACGGTGTCATTTGTTTAAATACATCAAGAGAAGGCAGGGCTTTTCCGTTGAAATCAAACATGGCCTGATTTTCCCAAGCATTCCCGACTGTGCCGGTTGTTTGAATATAAGCGAGCCCGTATTGACTAGACCACGGCGCACCTTTTGCTGGAATCCAAAGCGGCTCCCAATAAAAGAACCCTTTCCCGCGATTGTTTTTTACTTGTGAAATTTTTTCTGATAGATCTCGTATAAAAGATGCCTGCCCTTGTGGTGATGCTGGATAACCGGCCGTATTGACTGAATCTTGGTTAAATGAGTTATCGAGGTTATCACCATTTGCTGTTGTAAAGCCGTAGGCAGTTTCTACCACGATGACATCTTTGTTATAGCGGGCGCTAATATCATTCATGTTGTTAGTAAGACCGCTAAATCCCCCGTCCCAATACGGGTAGTAAGATAAACCGATCGTATCGAACGAAACGCCTCGTTTGGTGATTTCATCAAACCACCAGCGAGATGCACCATTGTCCCCTCCATGTGCAAGATGAAGCATGACTTTGATGTTTGAATCGACAGAGCGGACAGCATTTGTCCCCGCTTTTAGCAAAGCAGCGAGTCGGTCAAATTCACCGCCGTCTTCACCCCAGCTCTTTCCGTTCGGCCAAAGCATACCTGAATTTAATTCATTCCCGACCTGTACCATATTTGGTAGGGCATTTTGTGCTTTCATCGCTTTAAGTACATCGCTTGTGTAAGTGCCAACAGCTTTTTCTAAATCGCTTTGGGAGAGATTGGTCCAAGCTTTCGGTTTGAACTGTTTACCGGGATCGGTCCAGAAATCACTGTAGTGAAAATCAAGCAGCACTTTCATGTTTTGTGCTTTTGCACGTTTCGAGAGAGCAATGGCGGTATTTAAATCGTTTGTCCCCCCGTTATAGGCACGGCCTTGGTTGTCGTATGGATGGTTCCAGAGTCTGATGCGCACATAGTTGACACCTTTCTCTTTTAATAGCTTGAGCGGATCAACCTGCTGCCAGTTTTGGTTGTAGTATTTGCCGCCGCTTCGCTCCACTTCTGCGAGCATGGAGATATCGGCTCCTTTGATGAAATCACCTTGCAATCCATTGATCGGTTTCACCGAAATCGTATCAGCCTTTGCTTCAGGCAGAATACCTAACCCCATCAGAAAGAAAACGACAACAGTGACAAGCAACCATTTCTTCATCAAATCTCTCCTTATCCTTTTGTCCCGCCTTGTGTGAGGCCGGATACAAATTGTTTTTGTAAAACAAGAAACAATAAAGCAACTGGAATCGCAATGAGTAAAGCCCCGGCTGCAAAGGTCGTGTAGCTGGCACCCATTTTGTCTGATACAAGATTGTATAGACCGATTGGGAGCGTATACATTTCGGGTGAGCGGACAATGACACTGGAGATGATGAAATCACCCAGCGGTCCTGTAAATGAGTTGATGGCAACAACGGCTAAAATCGGCTTGGCAAGCGGCATAATAATTTGGATGAAAATCCGGAAATGCCCTGCGCCATCCATTCTGGCTGATTCATCGAGATCCTTTGGAATCGCATCAAGATAACCTTTCATTAAATACGTATTCATCGGGATTTGTCCGCCTGCATAAATCAAAATCAATGCGAGGTGGCTGTTAATGAGTCCAAGCATTTGAGCCAATACAAAAATGGCGATTAGCGCTGAAAATTGAGGAATCATTTGCAGCAGCAAAAAGAGCATCAGTCCATTCTTGCGTCCTTTGAATCGGAACCTAGAAAAGGCATAACCTGTAAAGCTAACAAGGATCAACGTTAAGAGCATAGTCGCAATACTGATTTTCATTGAGTTCCAATACCATTTTGCATAAAGTGCTCCCTGACCGAAGAAGAGTTCTGTAAAGTGGCTGAACGTTGGATTCTTCGGAAACATGCTTGTGCTCATCAGGCTATTCCCAGGATTAAAGGAAGCGCCGATCGTCCAAAGGAGTGGATATAGAATACATACGGAGGCGATGAAAAGGATGAAATAAGTGATACTCAGACGAATGAGCTTATTTTGTTTTGATCCCATATCACATCATGTCCTCCTCTTTAAATGAATTCGTTCTCTTAAACTGCCAAAGTGCAATGGCAATGACGAAGATTGACAGTAAGATCGTAACAGCGGCAGCGAGTGCATATTGAGAAGATTGCATCGTCAGTTTGTAAATCCAAGACACCAAGATGTCTGTGCCCCCAGCAGTTGAGCCAGCCACAGGCGGTCCTCCGCCATTAAATAAGTAGATGATATTAAAGTTGTTAAAGTTAAACGTATACTGCGTGATTAATATAGGTGCAATTGAATAGAGGACAAGCGGTAATGTAATGGAACGGAATTTCTGAAAGAAATTTGCCCCATCAATGGTTGCAGCCTCGTATAAATCTTCAGGAATGGCCTGCAAAACGCCAGTTGTCATAATGAACACAAAAGGAAAACCAAGCCAAGTCTGCATCGCAATAAGAGCGATTTTGCTCCAAAATGGATCTGTCAGCCATGGTTTTGGATCAATTCCAATCGATGCAAAAAGGGTATTGTTAATCGCACCAAACGTGTCGTTAAACAATCCAGCAAACACCAAAATGGTCACAAATCCTGGAACAGCCCACGGCAGAATCAAAATCGTTCTGAAAAACCGTTTTCCTTTTAAATCTTTTTGATTGAGCAGAACCGCTAGGAAAATGCCGACAGCACATTGAAGGGTCGATGCAGCCAACGTCCATACGACCGTCCAGCCTAGTACATCAATGAATGTGTCTCTCCAAATATCGATTGAAAAGATATTTTGAAAGTTTTTGATGCCTACCCAATCAATGAGATTGGCAGGAGGCGAGTGGTATAAATCATAGTTTGTAAAGGCCAGCGCAAAGCTGAACATAATAGGAAAGACAACAGAGAATAGAAGTAAAAAGAAAGCAGGAGTGCTCATTAAGTAAGGAAAGCCTTGGTCGATGAGCTGATGGTATTGAGCACGGATGGAATGAAGCGGAATCCCTTGATCACGTTTCTTTCCGTTCATAAATGCATCTCGTATCATGATTACATAAAAACCGATGCCAAATCCAGCTGTTAAAAGTGCAATAATTCCTTTTGCTAAAAGGAAAACAGAGTTGTCACGAGGCAGCATCGTACCAAGTGTGAACAGCCCCCAGAAGCCAATATTGAATAAATCATAAAACACTACTAGAAAAGAAACGCCAAACAGGAAAAAGAGTGCCCCTTTGCCATATTGTTTGTTGTATATTTGCCCCATCCCGGGTATAAGAGAGAACATTAGCGCCCGTCTCCGGTGTGTCTTTGATTCCACTATGTGTGTGCGGTCTAGTTCAAGGTTACCCGTCACGTCTAACACCTACTTCATATGAAATTAGATCAAGTGCAGGCAGCATGATAGATGAACAGCTACCTGCGCTTGATGTTTATTTGGAGTGATTCGCTTTAATTTGCGAGTCGATTTGTTTGACCGCATCATCAAATGCTTTTTTCACATCGGTACGGCCAGTCGCAATCAGTCCTAATGCACTGTCAATCGGCTTCCACACCTCTGCCATTTCTGGATTGTTCGGTGTCAGCGTGGCATATTTCGTTTGCTTTGAAACAGCATCCGCATTTGCGTTTTCAGTAATGACTGGGTCTTTCATCAGCTTTTTCACTGGTGGAATTTCCTCTGTGACTTCAAAGCGCTTTTTCGAATTTTTTTCGTTCGTGATAAACTCAACAAATTTCTCGGCAAGTTCTTTATTTTTAGAATAAGAGGAGACGTTGTAGCTCTTTACACCTAAGAACGAGCTCATATGTTTTCCGTTAGGGAGTGTTGGCAGTTCCGTCACGCCATAGTCGATACCCGCTTCTTTATAAGGACCAAATGACCATGGACCAGAAATCACAGCCGCTGCCTTTTTCTCAGTGAATAAGGAATTGAGGACATTGATTCCTTGCTCACCAATGATGCCTTTCGGGAAAAGACCTTCGCTAAAGAATGTCTGAATGTATTTTCCGCCTTCGATGGCACCATCGTTATTAAGACCAATATCATTGACGTCATAAGACCCATCGTTTTTCTGTTTGAAAATATAGCCGCCTGAACCGCCTAATACACTTTGTGCGTAATAAATTTCATCCCACTTCGCAACAAAACCGTATTTCCCGTCCTTTGTCAGCTTTTTCGAAAGGTCATACCAGCCATCGAGTGTCGTTGGTGCCTTTTTCACAAGGTCTTTGTTATAGAAAAGCACAGTGGTTTCAACGGATTTTGGCAGGCCATACAGCTTACCATCTACCGTTTGTGATTGAATCGATTCGTCTGTGAAGGAATTGATTACTTTTTGATCTGGTTTGATTTCTTGTAACAATCCCTCTGTGACAGCTGATCCAATTTGGTCGTGAGGCATGGTGATGACATCTGGACCAGTGCCGGCTGCGCCATCAAGACGAAGCGCTTCAATTTGGTCGGCATATGCTTTTTCGACTACTTTGACTTTCACGTCGTTTTGTTTTTCAAATTCTTTGACAGCGTCTTGAATCCCATCAGACTTTTTGACATCCTCCCACACTAGCAAGGTCTTTGTACCTGTAGATGCCGGCTGTGTACCGCTTGAATTGTCATCTCCTGGTCCGCATGCTGACAGCAGAAGCACAGCAGTACCAACGACTGCCGATAATGTCGCCCATTTTCCCTTTTTCATTCGTAATCCCCTCTCGTTCTTTTTTCACAGATGATAAGAAAACGCTTTCTTAATGTGAGAATATCAACTTGAGTAAAAAAAGTAAACACATTTTATTAAATTTATTAAGTAAAATTTTTTACTGAAATAAAGAGAAAAGAAGCCCACCTTATACGGCAGGCCTTCCAGCTGTTTATATCGTGCTTTTCCGAAAGACAGGTTCTGAGGCAATCAGCACGGTTTTTGGTAATGTTCTGCCATCAACAAGTCTTTCTAAAAGTAAATCGACAGCTGTTTCGCAAAGTAAAGAGGTATGGATGTGATAAGTTGTGAGCGGTGGTGACACATATTGAGAGACGTGAATATCGTTGATACTAAAGACACTCACTCGATTTGGTAAAGAAAAACCGCGTTCATTTAATGCTTGTAAACAGCCTATCGCAAGAGGATCACTTGCGACACAAAAAGCGGTTGGCAGGTGATTGCCGAGCTCGTCGATCGCCTTCATCATCAATGAATAGCCTTCATCTACAGAGAAGTGGTGACCGATATAGACCAATTGTTCATCCAGTTTGTTGTGTGCTGTCATGTACTGGCGGAAGGTCGTTTCACGAATATCTGGAATCCGCCTATTTGTATTGAGATCAAGATCTGTCCCGCCAATAAATCCGATGGATGTGTGCTGTTTTTCGATAAAAGAATCGATAATCTTTTCTACAATTCGTTTCAAGTTTGGTTTCACAGAATCAAAGCGGTCTTCATCTGGTGATGTATCAATAAAGACGATATGTTTTGTGATCGCATATAATTGATCAAGCTCAGTTTTTTTAAATCGACCGATGGCGATGATGCCTTCTGTAGAAGGATCAATCGATTGAAGACCATCAGATGGGTTGTAAGCGGTAACATTTAAGCTTCTGGTATTGGTGAGTTCCTCAATGCCTAGACGAATGGATTTAAAATAAATATCTTCAAGCTCTTCTTTTTCGGTCATCCAATAGAGAAAGGCAATTTTTTTTAGTGAATGTTTGAATGTCTTTTTTTGATAGGACAAAGCTTCTGCTGCCGCGTATACTCTCTCACGTGTTTGATCCGTAACCGATAGGTTGGGATCTTGGTTCAGTACGCGAGACACGGTGGCGATGGATAATCCGGCTTTTTCCGCAATGTCCTTTATTTTAGCTGCCAAGTCAGCACCTCCTATAGAAAATATCTCCTTTCAGTATAGAGTCTTTAAAAAAATTAGTAAATATTTTTATTAAATTGATTGGTTTAGGCTATTCTTTACGAGTTGGAAAGGAATTAGTAAGATATATGTATTGAAGATGTAGGATTAAGATTTCTGATAGGAGAGGGACAGATGTATTATGATGCACTGAAGACATTTGTGACAGTGGTAGAAGAGAAAAACTTTACAAAAGCAGCTCAGAAGCTACGGATTTCTCAACCGAGTGTCAGTCTTCACATTAAGAACTTGGAGCAGGAATTTCAGACGGTTCTGCTCAATCGTTCGCCAAAGCAATTAACGGTGACGCCAACTGGGGATATGCTGTACCATCGATCAAAACAAATCATTCGTTTATATGAACAGGCGAAGCAGGATATTTATGAGCATCATCATCTGGCACGAGGAAAGCTCACGATTGGAGCGAGTTTTACCATTGGGGAGTATGTGCTGCCGCAAATTTTGGCACAATTTCATCAGCTCTATCCGCATGTTGATATTGAGGTAGTCATTGATAATACAGAGGCGATCGCTAGACATGTTCGGTTGTTCCATGTCGACATCGGACTGATTGAAGGACAAACCAATGACAAAGAACTCTCTGTGGAAACGTTCCTAGAGGATGAACTGTATATCGTTGCCCCATTAGACCATCCGTTTGCAAAGAAAAAGGATGTCACCATTGATCAATTGCAAAATGAAACATGGATCACAAGAGAAGAAGGATCTGGGACAGGAGAATACTTACAGCACGTCCTGAAATCAAATGGACTGAAAGCGCGGACCTTTGTGACATTTAGCAGCAATCAAGCGATAAAAGAAGCTGTCATTCATGGAATGGGGCTGTCTGTTTTATCTAAATATGTCCTCCAGCGGGGCAGCATTGGCGGGGAATTGGCTGTCATTTCTGTGAGGGGAATGGACTTTAAACGGACATTTTCCTATGTCGAATCCCCGATGACAGGTGGGAATAAAAATAAGGAATTGCTTGTTGAGTTGTTGAGAAAAGAGAAAAAAGACGCTTCTCCGCAGTAGGGAGAAACGTCTTTTTTTATAACCCTTTGATGTTGATTTCATCGACTGGGAGGAAAATCTCACCTGTATCTGTGTACTTCATGTTGACTTGATCGCCTTCTTTTAAATAAATAATAAGAGGCTCTTTTTCAGATGACATGGTGTAGTTTTTCCCATCGTCTAGTAAGAAGGTGACGGTTGTATAATCACCGGTCTTTTCCTTATACACCCTCTTCACTTTGCCTGTCGACTCTTTCTTTTCTTGCTTTGATGAACTATTGACGGTACCGCCGCCTTTTTGAAGAGCTGTTTTATAGGCTCTTAGTGCTTCGTTTGGTGTAGAAGCATATGCGGCGATTTCAGGATTGGCTGCCGAAACAATAAAGTAGTTTTGCAGGAATCCGTTTGAATCGAGAACAGGTGTAAGCCAGCTGGCTTCCCCGTAGAAATTATAAAGAATCGGCATGCGGCCCTTCCATTTCTTCTCGATAAATCGTTTCTCAATAATTTGCAAAGCTCCCTGTGAATCCATGTAGGATTCTTCAAGATTACCCGTATAATACGTAGCTTTTCCTGTTCGGGCATTTGTCAGTGCATACCCGAGCATGGAATCAACGCCCTCTTTTGGACTGGTGAAATCTGTGAAGTAATACATATCCCCTTTTGAATCAAACACCGGACTTACATTGGCTTCCGTTCCCTCGTCTGAAGGCAGCTTCACATCTGATTTTCCAAAAAGACTGTTCCAGAAACCATGTACATAGTTGCCGAAGTAACTATTCTGCAGACTGACGGCCTCTGGCGAAACAGCGCCATCAATAAAGGCTGGTACTTTGTCTAAGGAATATTTCTTCGTTTCACCCGTTTTGGCATCCACAACAACCACACCTGAAGCTTTAAACCCGTTTCGTGCAGAGATGAAATCTCCAAATGTTTGGATGTAATAAGGCTTGCCATCATCATTGATCTCTAGCTGCGTGTCTCCATAGAAAATCAAGTCTGGGTACTGAAGACGGATATGCCGCTCAATTTCCTTATTGAAATAGGAAGAAGGCGTATAGACCATCTCGGTTTTCACAAACTTTGGATTGGCAGATGAGTCGGTCGCACTTAATGTAAAGTAACCTGGTGTGCTACCAGAACGAATCCATTTAAAGAAATCGGAGAACTCGACGGGTGCGATATACACATACTCACCATTGACCTTCTGAATTTGCAAGCTGCCAAGCTCGTAGTAGCTCGTGTTTGGCACCTGTCCGAACGATTTCTTCATCTTATTGCGAGCAAATTGCGGTGGTACACTCGCAGGTGTTTCTGTCTCATCAAACGCTTTGATTTCGACTTTTTGATCCATCTTAGACACGTCGAATTTCTCATTTGCATTGAATAGAAAAGCGGTTGCCATATAAACACCGAGCAGCAATAATATGAGAAATAATACGCCCTTGATCTTCCGCTCCAATCCCACTGATAAAAAGGCACCTGCTGCTGTCACAACAAGTCCAATGAGCCACAGTGATGATGGGTTGCGGTCTAAATTGGTGATGTAGTAGAAGCCGAAAATCCCGATGATAAACAGCAGTGCCAGTCCCGCAATCCATATAAGCGGCACCTGTTGTTCAGTTCCTTTCTTTCTAACGATTAACCTGAGTGGTGTGAGCAAAAGGGTCAGGACAAGACCGATCACAACCGAAAATAACAACATATATCCCACAAACAGATCTCCTTTCAAATCAATCACTCTTTTAGTATATACGAGTGAGACGGGGAAAAGATTCACCGGATGACAGGTTCATTTAAATGCCGATCGAGTCAATGGCTGATTGAACATCTTCTTTCAGCTCAAAAAATGTGAGTCTTTTTTCGATTTTCTCTATTAACGCGTCAATGGCTTCACCTGACATATGGGTTTGGATGTTCCTTTGATGTTTGTACACGTTAATCAGAAGGTCATCAATCAGATCTACTATTTTTTTGGCTTCTTGACGATCCTCTGCAAATTCATTTTGAAGTTGATGCCGGATGGCTCTGATCAGCGCTGTTTTCTGTTCTTCTTTGATCTTTGCCTTCAAAGCAGCCAGCTCTGCTGGTGTCATGTCTTCCGTGTTAAAGTTTGCTTGAGAGAAGATGGAGCTAGATGTATGCGTATCTGTGACTCTCTGCAAAAAACGATCTGCGTCTGTTGGTTGTTTCTTTGAAAATTCCATTTGTCGTACTCCTTAAGAAATTCCCATATTCTTGGCAAGGGTTGTATCTGCATCGTGGTATTGTTTTCCTAGCTGGCTCATATCATCTGATATTGAGTCCATCCACCGTTTCATATCCATCGCATGATCAATCGCGGCATCATACTTTTTGACCGAATAGAACTCATTTTCAAGACCCTCTGTTTTTAAGTGGCGAATCACAGCATCCACATCTGAAGCCGTCAGCTGGTCATACGAACCAAAACCGACAATTTGTTTGTATCTTGAACGAACGCGTTCCACTGATTGATCCACTTTGTCATCGAGTTTCTCAATTTTGCGAATGATTTGCTGCATATGGTGCTCGGCATATGTAGAGAATTTACGACCTGTGTTCATGAGAACATGCGACTTGATTAAAATCGCTACCACACTTTGCGGATGAACATTTGATTGACTCAATTGATGTAACATGGCTGCAGTGAGAGAAGGGTTTTTTCTCAACATATCATCAATGGTTTGAACGGAGCCATCTGACGAAAAGGAATACCGGTCTAAGCCATGGCTGCCGGCGAGGGCTTCAAGAAATAAATTCGCATCAAGTGAAGGATTCACACTCATTGCCCGATTGAGGAGATTTTTCATAAATTGGACGGCTTTTGAGGAGTCCTCAGTGTAATCGACGCCTTCAGGTAAAGCGGCATCATACATCACTTTCACACGACCGATTTCTGTCGTATGACGATTTAAGAGAGATAGCCCGTCATTGAGATTGATATATTCTGTTAATCTACTACGGTAATCACCTTTTAATGCTTTGGCTTGCAGACCATCCGATAGATTTGGGTAAATATTCGGATTCTCAAAGGTGACCCCGCCTTTAATAAAATCATTTTTGACAAGAACATAAGAAGCATTTGACCCGCCAAGTGAATGCCCTGTCACATACATCTTCGCATTCGGCATTTTCTTATGGATCTCTTTCGCATACCGGTCCGCTTGCACCATTTGATTCTCTGCACCGTGTTCAAAAGGGATATTTTTAATCAAATACTTCGTATCTGAAATCAACCAATCTTGTACAATCTCATTTGTATAGGTCGTTGTCCCTGTCGTCATCTTCGTCGTGACTTCCTTTGACGTCTCTGACTGGCTAAAAGGAGGCAGCTTTGTCAAAATGGTAGAAAGAAGATCATCTGACTCTTTTTTTCCATGTTTTTTAATGGTATCTTTATATTGGCCTGCCCCAATCGGTTCTGACCCGCGGTAGGCGATGACGGCGTTTTTGATTTTTGTGAGGTCTTTTCCTTTGTTTGAGTTACGATAATCTTCTCTCGAGACAAGGGTTAGTGCATTAAGGCCTTTTTTGGTTTCTATATGGTCGACGACATACATGGTTTTACCGCTTTTTAAGCGTATATCTTTCTGGTGGGCATAATTGGCAATATCATAAGACTCTGACGATATATCATTATAATCTTTATCGCTAAGTTGATTAATTGAGCTTTTTGTGGTCAATTTTTACACTCCTGTAATATTTATCATATATATTATATTATAGAAAGATATAAATATCTATAATAAGTGTAGTATTTAAGTAATATCTAAAGAAGAATATTATAACTTTTAAGAGGTGGAAGATATTTCATATGGGAAATAAAATTTCGATTATAATTGTCTTGATAATTATTACTATCATTTCAGTTACACTGATTCTTTTAAATGGTAAGCAATCTCAAACAAATGAATCTGGAGGAAAGGCTATCTTGGAAGAAAAAGAGAAAAATGAACAACAGAAGGCAGAAGAGTTCGCAGAGGAAATGAAGCCGAATATAGAAAAGCGTTTACGTAAAATGGATATTCATAATTTTATCGAAACCATATCTTTTAAAAAGGGAGTAACCATTAATCCAATGGGATATATAAGAATTAGAGGATACGTGAATGGTGAACCAGAAAGATTTGAGTTCTCTGCATCATTAGAATATAGATCTAAAGAGGTGGGTTCTATGAGCATTTCATCTGATTTATCAGACCGTTTCGAGAACTGGGATGATTTTGATCCGCAAGTGAAAGAAGATTTTTTGAATAGTCTCTCTAAAAAGGAACGTGAACAGTATCTAAAGGACATTGGAGAAAAAGAGTAAAACAGGTACATGCCTACCTGTTTTTATTTTGTCAATTTCATTAGTCGATGGATTAAAAATCCATTAAGGAGTTTTGCTTTTTATGAGAAATACAATGAAATTTTCTATTATAATTGTGGCCGTCATCATCTCAGTAACTGTTTTTATTGTAGAGTACATTAATAAGAGTCTGTCAGATGAAGTAGTGGAAGAGAAAAGCGATCAGGAAAAAGCAGAAGATTTTGCAAAGAAGATGAAACCTAAGGTTGAAGAGCACTTACACAAAAGAGATATTCATCACTTTATCAAAACCATAACGTTTGAAAAAGAATTGACCATCAATCCTATGGGGGATATTATAATCGATGGCTATATAAATAATGAACCGGAGAAGTTCGGATTTTCAGCTTCTTTACAATATAGAGCTAAAAAAATAGGTTCAATGAGTTATGATCCTGAGTTGTCATATCGTTTTAAAGATTGGGACAAATTTAAAGATGAACCAGAATTAAAGGAAAACTATCTTAAACGACTCTCTGAAAAAGAACGAGAGCAATATCTAAAGGACATTGGAGAAAAAGAGTGAACAGGTGTCTACCTACCTGTTTTATTTTTTTAGTATCATTAATTAAGAAGTTTTGATTGTAAGGAGTGTTGCGTTGTATGAAAAACACAATAAAACTTGTATCTGTTTTGGTCGTTATCATCATTGTTTCAGTGACTTCGTTAATCACTCAGCACAATAAGCAAAGTAAATCAAATGATGTGGTAAAAGAAAAGAGCGATCAAGAAAAAGCAGAAGAGCTCGCAGA
>NZ_JBQEPF010000022.1:0-46383 GCF_052045575.1 Bacillus sp. 22190
CTCCTGTGGCTCCTGTCGCTCCGGTTGCGCCTGTATCTCCTGTAGCACCGGTCGCTCCTGTTCCTGTGGCTCCAGTTGCGCCCGTTGCTCCTGTGGCTCCTGTCGCTCCGGTTGCGCCTGTATCTCCTGTAGCACCGGTCGCTCCTGTTCCTGTGGCTCCTGTGGCACCCGTGGCGCCCGTATCTCCCGCAGCTGCTAACAATGTATAATCTGGAGACGTACCTGGCGTACCTGTTGGTGAAGCTGTATTCGCCACATACGTACTTCCATCAAATGTCACCACTTGACCTTCTGGATAGGTTGGGGCATCCGCTGGATCAAATGCCACGATACCGGTTAAACCTACACCGGTGGCGCCTGTTGCGCCCGTTGCTCCTGCTGGACCCGCTGGGCCTACTGGACCCACTGGACCCGCCGGACCTGCTGGGCCTCTCCTTCCTCTTCCCCCTGGCGGTCCTTGAATGACACACACACAAGGATCTTTTCCGCAGCATGGATTTTTTACTGGTTTCCTTGGTTTGTCTGATTTACCTTTCTTACAACTATCACATTCCCAGCCATCATCCTTATACGCATCATACCAGCTTCCTTTTTGGTAGTGGTCTGTCGAATGAGTTGGGTATATCTTTCCGCATTGTCTACATTTTCTCATAGAATCACCCCCATCCATCGTATTCATCATGATCGATAAAGGTGTATGTACAATTTTATTTTTATCAAAAAATTTGAAAGGTCTTGCACTCTGCGTGCAAGGACCTCTCTCCATCGTTAAAATGTCATCGTCATTTTTAAATCTTTTCCTACCATACTATATTCAATATCCGCTGGACGGATCGCCTTTTTTAGTTTTTTCACACCTTCTCCTTCAAAAAAAGTAGGTGCATCTTTCCCTCCGATTAATAAAGGTGCCATATAGATAACAGCTTCGTTCACAAGTGATGCTTTTAAAAATGACGCACTCACACTGCCCCCTGCCTCTACAAGCACTGACATCACAGAGCGCTTCTTCAACAGGTGTAACACATCCTGAAGATCTGTCCGGTGTTCTCCGCTTGTGACAAATACTTGATGACCTTTTTGTATCAACTGTTGATACTTTTGATGATCATAATCTTGTGATGTACAAATTATGGTTTCTGCCCTATGATCTGTTAAGCATTTGGCATGAAGCGGTATCCTTAATGTTGAATCTAAAATGACACGAATGGGCTGATGGTTGAATGAATCCTTTACAATTAAGCCGGCATCATCTTGAATAATCGTTTCCACTCCTGTCAGCACCGCATCTACTTCTTGACGTAAGCGCTGCACTTCTGTTCTCGCTTCTATTCCAGTGATCCATTTGCTTTCTTGATCAGCCGTGGCAATTTTCCCATCTATCGAAATAGCTGATTTTAAGATGACATAAGGAAGGTTTGTTTGCATCAAATGAAAAAAAGGAGCATTTAAACGATCTGCTTCGTGTTTACATATACCTTGCTCCACTTCAATTCCAGCCTTTTTCAAAAAGGCAATTCCTTTACCTGCAACAACCGGATTCGGATCTTTGGTGGCAATCAACACTTTCTTCACACCACTTTTGATGATCGCTTCGGTGCAAGGGCCTGTTTTTCCGTGATGTGTACAAGGTTCGAGTGTCACATACATGTCAGCTCCCTTCGCCTTTTCTCCTGCCATTTGCAGCGCATGAATTTCAGCATGAGGCTCGCCCGCCTTCATGTGCGCACCAATCCCAACAATCTCACCGCTCTGAACAATCACTGCACCAACAAGCGGATTGGGTGAGGTTTGTCCTTTCATCGCCTTCGCGTTGGCAATCGCCAGCTTCATATAAAAAACATCGTCTTTCATCTCGGGCTCCTTTCTTCTCTCAAGGGAAAGAACTCCTTCAGAAAATGAAGGAGTTCTATTCTCATGTGCTATACTTTCTCAAGCCGTTTCTTTTCAGATCGATCATAGTAAGGCAAGGAATAAAACAGTTTATATGATGCTCGTTGTTTACAAAAACAGCATTTGCGACATTCATATTTATTAATGAGGAGCACATGCGGACAATTGAGTACAGTCAGACCTTTTTTCATATGTTCCTTGCAAACACTTATCATGAGAATCCCCCGCTTACATTCTTTTTCTTAATGAGAGATTACTTCTTTCGGAAATTGTTCAAATAAGCGCAGTACTTCCGTATGTGTGCCATCTTCTCGAATATGATAAATACCACCGTCATATGAGCTTGCATACACATCATTTCCTAGTTGTCTAATGGCACTAATACCATTCTTAGCAATTCGAATCGGACCTGTATTGACATCTAGCTCTGGATTCCATACCACAATATATCCCCAATAGTCTCCGCTCACAATATAGCCAGAGTCTGTCACAGTGATGGATTTAATGGAATATTGATGCTCGTTGTGCTGATTTAAAATTCTGCCTGTATGCAAATCAAACAATCGGACGTTTTTATCACGGCTGACAATGGCAATACGATCTCTTTTGCTATCAATAAATACATCATTTAACAGCTCTGTCGCCCCGATATATTCTGCTGTTAAGGACAAACTCTTTTTATCGAGAAGACAGATGGTTCCTTCAACTGCCGCTGTGATGATATGATCTCCTTCTACCTTTAATGCTTTGACCGCGCAATCATGTGCTTTAGAACGGCCGATTTCCTTTAAGTGTTCTGTCGAAATGACATGCACATAACCGCCATAAGTGCCGATATAAAATTGACGATCCTCCTCATGGAAATACACACTATTGACAGGACCTGTGTTGAGATCAAAAGAGACCATTTGCTGCAATGACTCGTGTACAATATGCACCTGACTCGCATGATCGCCCCATGCATAATAGCTTCCATCCCGTGCAACAGCCACTCCATTTGTGAGAACACCTGTTGACTTTGCGATTTCGATTCCATTCTTTCTGAATTTTCCGTCATCTGATGCAGTGATAATATCACCCGCTTCAGTCAACGCAATATCATTAATAGAAGGTGTCGCCAATTCCTGCTCATCAGAGATCACTTTTCCTTCTTGAATTGACCATTCACAATACGTTTTCCCAAAGCTGGCTCCTAAAATGGCTTGCTCGTCTTCTGTCCAAACAAGCGAGCGCTCCCATTGATATTTATGAGGCAGCAACGTATCAATTAATTCACCGGTTTCATAATTCCACAGCTTAATTAAATGGTCATAACCCGCTGTAAGCAAGTAGTTACCGCTCGGCGAAAAATTCACACGCTTCACACCTTGTAAATGAGCTTTAATGATTTTTTTCTCCTGTAATGTAGCGGCATCATAAATGATAACTGTGCCATCATCTCTGCCAAGGGCGAATACTTCTTTTTGATTGCTGCCGCTGATGGTATCCAGCTCATAATCAAACGGGCCAATTTCACCTACAATTTCTCCTGTTTCATAGAGCCATACTAGGACATAGCCATCGTCACCAGTTGTATAAGCTTTATCCTCATGAATCCATACAGCTAATACATCCTTGCTATGTCCATGAAATTCTCTTAAAATGGCTCCCGTTTCAATATCCCAAACTAAGCATCTTCTGTCTCTGGACACCGATACAAGAAGCGTATCCTGCTTTGCAAATGCGACAGCTTCCACGTCATCCGCATGACCATATAGCGTACGAATTCTTGTATGTGTGCCAGTATCATATAATTGAATCGTATAGTCTGACGATGCACTCGCTAAATACGTTCCATTTTCCGAAAGGGATAAAGAGTTGATGATATGCTCGTGACTGCCAATGAATGTTCCTTCTCCCGTGGCACGGTCCCATTTATAAATACAGCGGTCATAGCCGCCTGTGTAGACAATTTGGTCATGCTGAGTTGATAAAACGGATGTAATCGGTCCTCTATGCATGGTTTTACACTCCCACCTTTATATGTTGTTTTTGACGAGTAACTACACGAAAACCAGTAAATCGAAAAACAGGGTCTGGGTGTTTCCCGTGTCTTCTTGCGACTCTGCATAAATCTCCGCCTCTTGCGAAGGAGCCACCTTTTAAAATGTAGTAATCACTGCCGAGTGTCTCGGTTAAATCATCGACAACCTCAATTCCGCCTTCATATATGTGATACTTGGTGTTGACCCATTCTTCGACATTGCCACCCATATCATATAGTCCAAATAGAGATCTTCCTTTTTCGTAATGACGGACAGGTGTCGTTTTTTCAATATTTGATTCGTGCGTATTACAATAAGAGGGGTCAAACTCATCTCCCCAAGGATATTGATGTCTCGTATTGCCCCGGGCAGCATATTCCCATTCTTCCTCAGTAGGGATCGATACCTCATATCCAAGCTTCCCGCTCAGCCACTGACAAAATGAGAAAGCTTCCTCGATGTCCATGCCCCAAGCTGGATGGTCTTTTCCCCCGCCAAGTTCTAGGTTCGTCAAGCTCTCTGGATAAGGCTTTCCTGTCTCGTCGCAATAGCTTTGATACCATTCATTTGTGACGACCGTATCTGAAATGAAAAATTCGCTCATATACGGCTGATAAGATGGAAATTCTTTGTACAACCATTTTTGAAATTTTTTCTCACGGCCATAGGCTGGATTCAGAAGTTTGTCCTTCCAAAATTCTGATGCCTTTTTCATATCTTCTTCATTACTTCCAATCGTCGCATAGCCGCTTGGGATTTGAATCCAATTGATATCAGGTTTCACGCTTTTCTCCCGCCTTCTTTAAATAAACTCATCTACTGATTAATTAATTTCTTCTCATCGACCATATGCCCTGATGCTGCTTTTGCCTTTAAATATGCTTCATTATAGAGAGAGGCTTCTACCGTATGATCAAACCGTAAAACCGGAAGACCGTAAGCAGCAATGGAATCGACTTTATCTGGATTATTGGTTAAGAGATGCAATGGTTTCCCTTTGTTTAAATAGTGCAAGACAGCCGCTGCTTCCTCGTAATGCCGATCATCATCTCCGCAGCCGATCAACCTGTTCGCCTCAAATGTATCTAGTTTCATTTCCTGTAATTTATACGTGAAGGCTTTGGCCATTAACCCAATAGAGCGCCCTTCTTGATTGGCCATATACACAAGCATGCCTTTTCCGTAATCGGTGATTTTTTTTAGCGATGATGCAAGCTGTGGACCGCAATCACATTTCAGTGACCCAAACACATCCCCTGTTTGGCAGACACTATGAATTCGCACAAGCGGCGGCACTTCATTTTCAAAGTCGCCAAAAAGGAGACAAGAGGAAAATGTTTGCTGCTCGGTACTCATTTGTACAATAGACTCAACCGTTGGCGTTGTATCAGCTTCTACAGACGCAAAGGCATACCATGTAAACTGCACTTCTTCATGTTCAATAGAGATCGGCAGGTTCACTGGCCCCACGAGCAAATAGTGTTTTTCTTGAAATGTAAAATGATGAATCATTGATTGTAGTTCAGCTACAAACTTGTTCATTTGTCTCCCCCTATTCATCACTGCACCCCATTGAACTCTCTCAGCGCAGTGATGGCGTGATGAATATGTGTATGCACTCCCTTTGCATCCTGAGCACCGGTTCCAGCTAGAATCATGGCTCAGGAGAAATTTCCTGTCATACTGGCTGAATAGATGTGCGATGCCAATCATCCATCAGTACCTTTCATAAAGACTCTTTTTAGACTGTCACTTGTCCAGTACAAAGGAGCAGAAATCGAGCTTCATACGCTGTATTCTCTGTAAGAGAGCAACACCATTGGATGATTCTTGAATGGAAACTGACATGCTCTTTCTCTAAAAGAATATCTCTGCTAGCTTCGAGCTGCTTTCTCCTTTACTAGAAGCTCTGGTCCTTCAAATGCACGTCATCCGGTTGTACCCTTTGATTGGATGAATAGTCCGTACTTCAATTCAGCTACATTGATTGAAGCACTCGCCTAGGTATGCACCAAGAACCATCACATCAAACATCGCGTTTATCCTCCTTTGCACTAGATTTTGACAGCAATGACATGATGCTGGCTGATCCCAGCCTTCGCTTGTAATGGTGTAATCGAAACGAGCTCAAGCCCTGATGTACAAATCTTTTCTCCAAGCTGAGTATCTGAGAATGAAAAATGGAAGCGTCCATCTTCTCCGATTAAGCCTGTTTTCCACTCTTCTCCCCATACAACAAGGGAAAACACACCACCTTCATGAAGCAGCGAGGAAATCTGCTTTAAGTATCGTTCGTGGTCATCAGGGTGCTGATGGTGAAAGCAGCCATGATCTAAAATCAAATCAAACGTCAGCTCGCGCCCTTGATCCATTGACCAAGACATAAAATCTTGATGATAAAAATGGACAGGAACCTCTTTTCTCTTCTTCAATCCTTGCCATTCCTCATGCTCATAAAGGTCAATGCCGGTATATGCCGACAGTCCTTGTAAATGTTCAAGAGCCCGTCCATTCCCGCAGCCGATATCCAGCACAGAAGCAAGTGCATCCTTTTCCCTGGAACGCCATGCCTTGAGAGACATCACAGCAGCGTCTGTTAATGATGGATCAGTAGACCACATATCTGTTCTTTGCTCATAGTGTTCTTGAAAAGCCATGCGCATTTTCTCTAAATACAACCCGCTGTCTTCATGATACAAAGCCTTTTTCATCACTTGACCTCCTTCAATTCACAATCACCTTTCCTAACAAAGGTGGTTTTCAAGCAAAAAGCCTTATGATAAAATGAAAGATGGATTTTTTAGGAAATCTGTTTTCTGAAAAAGGAGAGAAGCATCCCACATGTCACTCTTCTTTTTCAGCACTCATCTTCACATACAACCACAGCCATTCAACTATTACAGCGCCTCAGTTTGTTATACATTTTCTTCATATGGGTTCACCTCCTTAACAGCGCTAGGAAAGCGCTTTCTTTATGATGATCCTCTGAATATTACCATTGAGAAGTAGGCATAGTAGAAAAACGAATCTACCGTTCTAAGCTATCTATCATTCATTTCTTTTTGTCTAATAGATATTTCTTCAGTATCGCTTTGCCCCAGAAGTGCTCTTCCTTAGGTCTTAATGCATCATCATTTACAGAATTGATCCTGAAATCCACCTATCAAAAATTTAACAACTAATTCCATAATGACTTGATTAAGCCAAATATATTGTTTTTAGATTATTTTGTCAACAAATTATTTCCTAAACATTAGAATGATTTTCTAATTGAAAATACAGGTATATTTCGTGGTTTTTTGACCTTAAAACACTTATTTCTACACAAAAATACAACTTAAACCAATAGAACTAAGAAATTTATCTACTAAATTACACAAGATTTTTATTTCATTTTGAGATAAAAATAAAGATATCATAATTATTTCCCGAATGGTTTTTTGTGATATTTTCACTACTTTTTTCTTTTTTTTGATGGTATCCTTTGATGTTTCTATATTTTCAATTAGACATTTTACTGTTTATCCCAATTTTTCAACCTTTCTTATTATAGTGAAAAAGACAGATGGTAGATTTTAATTATCGCAGCATGAAAAAAAGCCCCTTACAAAAGTAAGAGGCTTTCAGCGTGTAGACAAACCCTCGCATTCTTTGTCAGTCCTGCGTGCTGGTGCTCACGAATGTCAAATTCGCTCCGCGCTAGTACTCGTCCTTCCTAGACTGCAAAGATTTTCTATCACGCTGAAAAGAAGACAAAGGGCTAAAATCAAGTTCATTTTAGCCCTTTGTCAACAATCTGAAAAAAAGCCCCTTACAAAAGTAAGAGGCTTTTTACGATGGCGTTTATGCCCAATTTTTCACTTTTTCATGGTCAGTCACAAAGAGAAGAACTTTTCCTTCGTCTAAATGTTCTTCAAATGTCTCAGCTTCTTCTTTTGAGAAACCAATTTCGTGAATCTTATTGCGGAGTTCATCTCCCTTTTTGCTAAAGATGTTTCCAACCGCATGCTTGAGTCCAACTTCTTTTGGACCTATCGTATTGGCATCTGCGTTGCTTGCAATACGCTCAGTTCGATCATCGTCATGGGACAGAACATAAATGTCCTCTCTTGCAACACCGAGTTGTTTTAATTGCTCCACATCTCTTTGAAGTGTTTCATCATTTGAATACTCTCTTACGACAGGTTTCATTTATTATTCCTCCTTTAACGTCTTACGAATCTTTTACCCGTCACTTTTGTCATTAAACCTTCCTCCAGCACATCCATTTTTACTCTGTGAACTTAATGCGTCTATGGACTTATTTTTGACAAAAAGACTGTAAAAATGACTAAATTTTCTGAAAAATTATATGCTTTCCTTGTCATTTGTTGTACAATTCTTATACTGGAGGCTAGAAATGGGGTGGAGCTGATGTATTATTTTTCAGCTGAGCAGCAGTTTAATGCATGGGTTGTCAGTGATTTGGTGAAACAGCTTTTTCAAAAATGGAATCCTGAAGAATCAAAAGCAAAGCCGCTTACTTTGTTTGCTGAACAGCACTTTCACATCTGCATCGATTATCTCTTTTCTATTATTATTAACATTGGAGATATCGAGTCAATCGAACAAGATCCACAAGACCTGTTGTCCTCATATTTAAATATCCTTTTTCCTTTTGTGACGCACGATATGATGAAAGCCTCCATGCAAAATGCAAATGAATATTTGTTAAAAGAACGTGATGCGGATGAGTATCAACTGTTTGGTTGTCTCCCGCCGCTCCTTTCTGTCTCTCTTCAAAAAAAGTAGCCCCTTCTTTTAGATGGTGGCTGCTTTTTTGTATGTGCTTGGAAAAGACCGTATGTTTTGAACGAAAAGAAGCATCATGTTAATGTAAATCTAGGTTGCAAGTGAAAGGGAGGATTTGACATGAGTCAACAAAAACAAATTCAATTAGTAAAACGTCCAAAAGGGTTACCTACTAAAGATGTTTTTCATTTTGAAACAGTTGATATACCAACGCCGCAAGATGGCGAAGTCTTGATTCAAACGAAATATGTGTCTGTAGATCCTTACATGAGAGGACGAATGCAAGATACAAAATCCTATACACCTCCGTTTAAACTCAATGAAGTGATCCAGGGTGGAGTGGTCGGAGAAGTCGTCGAGTCCAAATCTCCTCAATTTGAGAAAGGTGATTTTGTACTTGGATTCCTTGGCTGGCAGGAATATTCTACTGCCAAAGCAGAGTCTCTGACAAAAATTGATCCATCCATTGCGCCGTTATCTTATTACTTAGGGATTTTGGGCATGCCAGGACAAACAGCCTATTTTGGACTTCTTGCGATTGGTCAGCCAAAAGAAGGAGAAACTGTTGTCATTTCTGGAGCCGCAGGTGCCGTTGGTTCTGTTGTCGGACAGATTGCTAAAATCAAAGGTGCCCACGTCGTTGGAATTGCCGGATCTGATGATAAGCTAGCTTATTTAAAAGAACTGGGCTTTGATGAAACCATTAATTATAAAACAACAAATGATTTAGATGACGCTATTGCAAAAGCCTGTCCAAACGGTGTCGATGTGTATTTTGACAATGTGGGCGGCGAAATCTCTGATGCTGTGATGAATCATTTGAACCGTTTTGCACGTATTCCAGTCTGCGGCGCCATTTCTTCTTATAACATTAGTGCAAACGAAGACATTGGCCCTCGTGTGCAAACAAAACTCATTAAAACAAGTGCATTGATGCAGGGCTTCATTGTTGGCAACTATTCAGATCGTTTTGGAGAGGCAGCGAAGGATCTCGCACAATGGGTAAAAGAAGATAAACTCACATATAAAGAAACAATCATTGAAGGCTTTGACAACATTCCTGATGCATTCCTTGGACTATTCAAAGGGGAAAATGTCGGAAAACAACTTGTCAAAATTTCATAACAAAAAAGGACCCTGCCAATAATGGAGGGTCCTTTTCTTATGCCTGCTTGGGCGCAAGGTGCAGCTGGCCTTGCTTATACACAATTTCTTCAAGCGAAAGATTCAGCTTTTTCGCCATTTTTTTCAACATTGATTGCTCTTGAGGTGTGACAAGACTGATGACTGCGCCTTCTTTTCCTGCGCGTCCGGTTCTGCCTGAACGGTGGATGTAGCCCTCTTCATTTGGCATATCTGCATGAATCACATATGGCAGATCATCAATATCGATTCCTCTTGCTGCAATATCTGTTGCAAGAAGGAGCGGGAATTCACGCTGTTCAAATGATTTTAAGATCACAGCACGCTCAGCTTTTTTTGCTTCACTGTGAAGCACACCAAGGTCGACATGGTGATACGCTAATTTTTCTGCATAAATGCTCAAATTCGTAATATCTCGCACAAAGACAAGCGCCTGCATGTCCTCAAGCCGTGATAGCTTTTGCAGTAATTTTACCTTGTCGCGCTGATCACATAACAGGTAATAATGCCCTACCTTCTGCGCTTCTTCTTGGCTTCTGCTAATTTTCAATACTTCTGGTTCAGATGCGATGTCTTTGATCAGTTGAACGGTTTCCTCTTTCAATGTCGCAGAAAAACAAAGGATTTGTCTTTCTTTTAATGTGGATTTAATAATCGCTTGGATCGTTTTCATATGCTCTGGGACAAGAAGCTGATCTGCCTCATCTAACACGATCGTTTTCACTTCATGCATTTTCAGTTTCTTGATTTTGATTAACTCTTGTACGCGGCCCGGTGTCGCCACCACGATATTCGGATGTTTTTTTAGCTTTTCCTGCTGCTTCTTGATGTTTGCCCCGCCTATTAAGGAAATAGCTTTGATGTCTGAATCTTGTTTGAACTCTTGCACGACATCAAAAATTTGCATCACAAGCTCTCTTGAAGGTGCCAAGATTAAGACTTGCGGGTGTTTGATACTCACATCAATTTTATTTAAAAGCGGCAGAACATACGCAAGGGTCTTCCCTGTTCCAGTCGGTGATTCTGCGATCACATCGCGTTTTTCCGTAATCCACTCTGCTGTTTGTTCTTGTATCGCTGTTGGCTTCTCAAAGCCAGCCGCTTCAAAGTTCTTTTGAATAAATGGCTTTGCTTCTTTCAAAAATGCCCAATTTTCCGTCATGTTGATCTCCTTTATCCTCATTCAATCTATCCTTAAGTATCTCAAAATCAGCTTTGAAACGCAATTTTTCTTTTGATGCTTTTATCGAGCCGGACAGTTCGATATAATCATGAGAGGCACTAGCCGTTTTGAATCTATTTGAGGTGTAAAAAATGATATTATCTGTTAAAGATTTAAGTCATGGCTTTGGCGACAGAGCCATTTTCCACGAAGTCTCCTTCCGGTTATTAAAAGGCGAGCATGTCGGCTTGATCGGCGCCAACGGTGAAGGAAAGTCAACGTTTATGAATATTATTACTGGCAAGCTTGAGCCAGATGCAGGAAAAGTCGAATGGGCAAAAAATGTCCGTGTCGGCTACCTCGATCAGCATACCGTGCTTGAAAAAGGAAGAACCATTCGTGAAGTCCTTCAAGATGCATTCCATTATTTATTCTCAATGGAAGCCGCAATGAATGACATTTACGAAAAAATGGGTGAAGCAGATCCTGATGAGCTAGAAAAGCTTTTAGAAGAAGTAGGCGTCATTCAGGATGCCCTGACGAACAATGATTTTTATATCATTGATTCCAAGGTAGAGGAAATTGCAAGAGGTCTTGGGTTAACAGATCTCGGGCTGGATCGTGATGTGACAGAGCTGAGCGGCGGACAGCGTACAAAAGTACTGCTTGCGAAATTGCTATTAGAGAAGCCTGAAATTCTTCTTCTTGACGAGCCGACCAACTATTTAGATGAACAGCATATTGAGTGGCTGAAGCGCTATTTGCAGGAATATGAAAATGCGTTTATCCTCATTTCACATGATATTCCGTTCCTAAACAGTGTCATTAACTTGATTTATCATGTCGAAAATCAAGAACTCACGCGCTATGTTGGTGATTATGATCAATTTAAACAAGTGTACGAAGTGAAAAAGCAGCAGCTAGAGGCAGCGTATAAAAGGCAGCAGCAAGAAGTGGCTGAATTAAAGGATTTTGTCGCGAGAAATAAAGCACGTGTCAGCACTCGAAATATGGCGATGTCTCGTCAAAAGAAACTCGATAAGATGGACATAATTGAATTAGCGGCAGAAAAACCAAAACCAGAATTCCACTTTAAACCGGCACGTACGTCTGGGAAACTGATTTTTGAAACGAAAGATTTAGTCATCGGTTATGATGAACCGCTCTCCCGCCCATTGAATTTGAAAATGGAACGCGGTCAAAAAATTGCGTTATACGGTGCCAACGGTATCGGAAAAACGACACTGCTCCGAAGCCTGCTTGGAGAAATTTCCCCCATTTCTGGTGAGGTGGAACGAGGAGAATTCCTGCATATTGGCTACTTTGAACAAGAAGTAAAAGAGCAAAACAGCAACACTTGTATCGAAGAGGTGTGGAGCACCTTCCCATCGTACACACAATATGAAGTCAGAGCCGCCCTTGCCAAATGCGGTTTAACGACAAAACATATTGAAAGCCGTGTGTCTGTTTTAAGTGGTGGTGAAAAAGCGAAGGTCCGCCTTTGTAAGCTGATCAATGAAGAAACCAACCTACTTGTTCTCGATGAGCCGACAAACCACTTGGATGTCGATGCAAAAGAAGAATTAAAGCGCGCATTAAAAGAATATAAAGGTAGCGTCCTATTGATTTCCCACGAACCTGAATTTTATCAAGATGTGGCCACTGAAACTTGGAATTGCGAATCCTGGACAACCAAAGTATTATAAAGACAAAAAAGCCTTATATCGTTTGCAGATATAAGGCTTTTTTCTATTAATGACCTGCCTGGATATTCACCAAATGCTTACGGCCAAGAAGCAGGATGACCAATCCTAAGAGAACAACAGCCGCCCCTACATAATAAGGGGTGCTTGCTGTGTAAGTTTCAGCGAGTACTCCTGCAATCCAAGGCGCAATCGCACCACCAATAAATCGTACAGCACTGTATGAGGATGATGCAATTGAACGCTCAACAGGAGCTGATCCCATCACAGCCGTCGTCAGCACCGTATTGATCATGCCGAGAATTCCCCCAGCAATGACAATACCGCAAATGACCACGACCACATGTGATGTCCATATTCCAATGCCGAATAAAATCACAGCAAACGAAGCGAAGAGAACAACAAGAGCTGTTAATGTACCCAATTTGCGATGAATGACCGGCGCTGAGAAGACAGATGTCACAGCCAAAAATAATCCCCATCCAAAAAAGACATAGCCAAGACCATGCTCATCAAGATGAAGCACAAATGGCGAATAAGCTAGAAGAACAAAGAATCCAAAGTTATATAAGAAAGCAGCAGATGCCATCGTTAAAAGCCCCTTATATTTCAAGGCTCCAACAGCTTCAAATAACTTCACCTTTTTCTGCGGCTTTTGCATCGGTGGAAGCATAAACGTAATGGCTAAAAGAGCAACGAGCATTAACACTGCCACACCAAAGAATGGCCCGCGCCAAGAGATCGTCCCAAGCTCTCCGCCAAGGAGCGGTCCAACCGAAATCCCAAGACCTAGTGCCGCCTCATATAAAATGATGGCTTTCGCACTTCCTCCAACAGACACACCGACAATCACTGATAATGCCGTTGAAATAAATAAGGCATTCCCAATGCCCCATCCGCCTCTAAAACCAATTAATTCATTAATGGTTGAAGAAGTACCTCCTAAAGCAGAAAAGACAATAATAAAGATGAGTCCTAATAATAACGTCCATTTGGCACCAATACGACTAGAAATAAAACCTGTAAAAAACATCACAAAGCCGGTGACAAGCAAATAGCTCGTAAATAAAAGAGACACCTGACTTGGAGATGCATGTAATTGCGATGCAATGGCTGGCAAAATCGGGTCTACAAGCCCTATGCCCATAAATGAAATCACACAAGCAAAGGCCACCGCCCAGACGGCTTTTGGCTGCCTAAGCAGACTTGTACGCTGTTTCAACACTTCTTCTTCCTTCATTCCATCAGAACCTTTCCTACAGTTGTTTAACAAAATAAAATAAACACACTGAGGTGTTTATTTTTGTAATTGCTCAATGGCATGAGCCGCTCTTTCTTTCATCATTTCAAGATCCTTTTTAAAGGATTGAATCGTTTCTAGCTTTTTTGTAATCAATTGATGCTGCACAGTCAGCTGCGCATCAATATCTAACAGTTTCTCTAATCGTTCCTTCGGATCAAGCGACAGCAAGTAGCCTTCTTTATTCAGCTCAAGCTGTTTTCCTATTTCCATAAACGACTGAAGCTCTTGTAAAGAAAAGCCAAGTACTTCTTTGGCCTGCATCACTTTCTCCAGTTCTTCCATGTCATCCTCTGAGTAAAGTCTGACACCGCCCTCTGTCCGCTTTGGTGCTGATAATAAACCAATCTCTTCATAGAAACGAATGGTCCGTTTCGTCAGACCGCTTCTTTTCGCCACTTGATCAATTTTCATCCATTCCATCACCAGTGCCTCCTGCTCATCAATTCATGTTTTATTATACACCTTTGTGACCTTAACGTAAACGTTAATGTTTGATCACTTGATTTCTATTGTGGTTTGATGCAGAATAAATAGGAATCATTACGTTTTAAAGGAGGTACCATATGTGTTCATTTCCATCCAAAAAAGAACGACACGCACAATTCGGTTCTGTCCCGCCAAGCGCTAGGACAAAACCTTGTCAAAAAGAGGACATGATAGACATCCAACAAACCGAACAGGACTTTTATTTTGATCTGGAACAGGTCGGAATTTGCCGTGTGTCGTACCCTGTACATATTTTGTCTAAAACGGCTCCACAGCACCAAACCTCTTCCGCTGATTTTACGCTGAGTACATATTTGCCAGCTCATCAAAAAGGCATTCATATGAGCCGTCTCACCGAGCAGCTTCACTCATTTTATGAGAGCGGAAAGCCGGTTGATGTGGATTCCTTAAAAGAATTGACAGCACAGCTTGCCAAGCATATGAATCAGCCATCTGCCTCGATTCAAGTTTCCTTTCCGTGGTACATGGAAAAAAAGAGTCCCATCAGCGGAAAGTCCGGTTTGATGCATGCAGACGTGCAATACGACATCCACTTTCATGAAGAAAACGGATGGATTTGTCATATTGGCTGCACTGCTCAGGTGACAACGTTATGTCCTTGTTCAAAAGAAATCAGTGAATACGGCGCACATAATCAGCGCGGCACTGTATCGATTCAGGTAGAGCTGTTTGAACAAGGTCAACTCCCTGATGACATGAAAGCAGATCTACTGCAGATCATCGAGTCTAATGCGAGTGCGCCTCTTTACCCTGTACTCAAAAGACCAGATGAAAAACAAGTGACAGAAGAGGCCTATGAAAATCCACGTTTTGTAGAGGATGTTGCGAGATTAATTGCAGCAGAGTTGTACGAACAAAACTGGATCAAAGGGTTTCAAATTGAGTGTCGAAATGAAGAATCCATTCATCAGCACGATGCTTATGCCAAATGTTCTTATCAAAAAAAACTGTAGAATGTCTCTACAGTTTCAGCGTGTAGGCAAACCCTCGCATTCTTTGTCAGTCCTGCGTGCTGGTGCTCACGAATGCCAAATTCGCTCCGCGCCAGTACTCGTCCTTCCTAGACTGCAAAGGCTTTCTATCACGCTGAAAAGAAGACACAGGGCTAAAATCAAGTTCATTTTAGCCCTTTGTCAACAATCTGAACTGTAGAATGTCTCTACAGTTTTTTTGCCAATCTTTATTTTTCATTACTTTCTAATTCCTCAATCATCATCGACAGTTCTGTCCAGCGATCCATCGCATGTTCTAATTCTTCAGCGACGGCTTTTTGCTTGTCCATCAGCTCTTGAATTTTCCCAAAATCACTGCCAGCCTCAGCAATGCTGGCTTCGAGCTGCTGGTGTTTGTCCTCTAGTGCTTGTATCCGATCTTCAATCCCATCCCATTCAAGCTGGTCCTTATAGGATAGTTTTTTCCTCTTTTTCGGTGCAGCTTCTACTTGTTTTTCAGCAGGTTTTGTCTCTGTTCGCTTCTGTTCTTTTTCTTGCTCCATGTAATCGCTGTAAGCACCTTGGAAGTGTGAAATACGTCCATTCCCTTCAAACACAAGCAGACGATGGACGACTCGGTCTAAGAAATAACGATCATGCGACACGGTGATGACTACGCCTGGGAACTGCTCCAAATAATCCTCTAAAATGCTGAGCGTCTCTGTATCAAGATCATTCGTCGGCTCATCTAAAAAGAGAACATTCGGCTCTTCCATCAATACCTTCAATAAATACAATCTGCGGCGCTCTCCCCCTGACAGCTTGCGGATAAACGTGCGCTGCATGGATCTAGGGAATAAAAATCTCTCCAGCATCTGCTCTGCTGTCACAATGACGCCATCTGCCGTTTTGACAATTTCAGCTGTTTCTTTGATGTAATCAATGATATTCAGCTCTTCATTCATTTCGTTATGGTCCTGCGTGTAATAGCCAATGCGGACTGTTTGTCCAATGGTCAATTGTCCATTCGTCGGTTCGATTTTACCCGCCAGGCAATTGAGTAAAGTCGTTTTGCCCACTCCATTCGGTCCGATAAATCCGATACGATCACCTGGCACGACTAAATCGCTGAACTGGTCCACAAGGGTTTGTCCAGCAAATGTGATGCTGATCTCTTCTGCCTCAATCACTTGTTTTCCAAGCCGGTGAGAACCGATCGCAAAATCAAGCTCTCCCTTTGCATCAGGTCCCTTTTGATCCTTCAGCTCTTCCACTCTGCCGATACGTGCTTTTTGCTTTGTTGTTCGAGCCTTTGCCCCTCTTCTCAACCATGCTAGCTCACGTCTAAGCAGGTTTTGACGTTTCGTTTCTTTTACTTGAGCTTCTGCTTCTCGTTCTGCTCTTTTTTCTAAAAAGACTTCATAATTTCCTTTATATGTGTAAAGCTGCCCCTGATTTAATTCATAAATCCGATTGGCGACACGGTTTAAGAAATAACGATCATGGGTTACAAGAATGACAGCCCCGCTGTATTGACTCAAATATCCCTCAAGCCATTCAATGGTTGCGTTGTCTAGATGGTTTGTCGGCTCATCTAAAATCAGCAAACCCGCAGGCTGGATTAAGTTTTTGGCGATCGCCACACGCTTTTTCTGTCCGCCTGATAACGCATGAACAGATCGGCTCACATCTTTGACGCCAAGCTTTGTCAAAATCGTTTTCGCCGAAAGGTTCGCATCCCATGCGTCGTCCTGATCCATTTTATTTTGCATACCCATAAGCGCTTCTTGTTTTGCCTCGTTTTGTGGATCATGCTCTAAATCAGCCAGCGCCTGTTCATAGGCTTTCATCGTTTGAATCATTGGTGCTGTTCCTGAAAAAATATAGTCGAGAATCGTTTCATCTCCGCTCATTTCAGGATCTTGCTCAAGAAATTCGATATCAAGTGTCCCTGCCTTTGTAATGTCGCCTTCCTCAAATGATTCAAGTCCTGCAATGACCTTTAAAAGCGTTGACTTCCCTGTTCCATTAGGTCCAATTAACCCGATGCGTTCCTTTGGTTCTATATGAAAAGAGATATGATCAAACAGCGTTTTTTCGCCATAGGTTTTATATAATCCTTCTACATTCAATAAACTCATTTTATCAGCCCTTACATAGATTCTTCCTTTATTTTAAATCAGCCAGTAGCAGAAAACTAGTTTTAAAAAAACCCGCTGCTGAAAAGAATGTTTCCTTTTGATGCTCGATACACTATGAAGAGGTGATCTAAAGATGATAACCATTAGTTTATGTATGATTGTGAAAAATGAAGAAGAGGTTTTGGCTGACTGCCTGTCTTCTGTTCAAGACATTGTAGATGAGATGATCATTGTTGATACAGGATCAACGGATCAAACAAAGGACATTGCTCACTCCTTTTCAGCAAAGGTACTCGACTTTGAATGGATCCAGCATTTTGCAAAAGCACGCAATTTCGCTTTTTCCCATGCGACAAAAGAGTATATCTTATGGCTGGATGCCGACGATGTCCTGCTTGAAGAGGATCAGCAAAAACTGCTTCAGCTCAAACAGACGCTTGATCCCGCAGTAGATGCCGTCTCGATGTTTTACCACGTTGGATTTAGTGAGGACGGTCAGGTGAATTTTAAATATAGAAGAAATCGGCTCGTCAAGCGTGCCTTGAACTTTCAGTGGTATGGGGCCGTTCATGAATTCCTTCAAGTGTATGGCAACATTTTTCCCGCTGATATCGCCGTCACCCATCAAAAGCGTAAGAAAACAACCGCCGGAGAGCCTGGACGCAATCTGCGCATTTATGAAAACATGCTTGCAAAAGGCGAAGAGATGACACCTCGTGATCTCTTTTACTTCGCCAATGAATTACGAGATAACAAGCAGCATGTGAAGGCGATTCGCTTTTATCACAAATTTTTAGCCACAAAACAATGCTGGATTGAGGATGAAATTCGCACATGCCAAAATTTAGCTGACTGCTATTATGCAGTCGGTTTTGAGGAAGCCGCCTTATCCTCCTTATTGCGATCCTTCTTATATGATCAGCCCCGTCCAGAATTTTGCTGCCGGATTGGGGATCATTTCAAAGCACAAAATAAACACAAAGCAGCGATCTATTGGTATGAGCAGGCACTGAAGGCACCTGAAATCGAAACAGCCTTTACACTGACACAATATAAAACATGGTATCCTCACCTTCAGCTTTGCTATTGTTATTATCAGCTCGGTGATTTGGCTCAAGCCAAAACCCATCATCTTGCATCCTCAGCCCATTACCCAACCCATCCGAGTGTGCTGTACAATGAAAAGATATTTGCTGAAGAAACGTAAATCTCCTGTTATCACATCCGCCTGTCAATGACGGCGGATGTCTTTTGATACACATTAGACTTTTGTGACATTTAACACTTTAGTGATTTAAAGCGTTTTTCAACCAATTGACTAAATTGTCATTTACGCATATACTAACATTCGTCTTACGAAAAGATTTATCCATTAGGAGGTCAACATGAGTTCTTTATTTAGAAAAAAGTCTCTCGATCAGCTCATGCTTGAAAGTCAAACGAAGCGGCTGAGCCGTTCTTTGAATACATTTGATTTAATCTTGCTTGGCATTGGCTGTGTGGTCGGGACTGGAATTTTTGTGATAACGGGGGTTGCGGCTGCGAAAGATGCGGGACCTGCGATTATTATATCTTTTATTTTGGCTGCGATCGCATGCGCACTTGCTGCTTTTTGCTATGCTGAATTTTCCTCGTCCATTCCAGTGTCAGGAAGTGTCTATACGTATTCTTACGCAACACTTGGAGAATTCCTCGCCTTTTTAATGGGCTGGGATTTAATGCTTGAATATGTTGTTGCGCTCTCTGCTGTGGCAAGCGGATGGTCATCCTATTTTCAATCACTGCTCAGTGGATTTGGTCTGCACATACCGAAGGCTTTATCGGCTGCACCCGGAGCCGCTGATGGGGCCATCTTCAACCTGCCAGGCGCACTCATTATTTTACTCATTACCTTTATTGTCTCAAGAGGCGTAAAAGAGAGCACGAAGCTGAATAACATCATTGTGCTCATCAAAATTGCCATTGTCCTCCTCTTTATCATTTCAGGCTTTGCTTACGTTAAACCTGAAAATTGGACACCTTTTATGCCGATGGGCTTCCATGGCGTGATCGCAGGAGCGGCCACTGTCTTTTTTGCTTACCTTGGATTTGATGCAATCGCTAATGCATCTGAAGAAGTCAAAAACCCGCAAAAAGCGATGCCGATCGGAATCATTGGTGCGCTCGGCGTTTGTACGATTTTATACATCGGGGTTTCATTTGTCTTAACAGGCATGGTTCACTATACGAAGCTGAATGTCAGTGATCCTGTCGCTTTTGCGCTTCAAGTGGTTGGCCTGAATAGTGTGGCAGGTATTATATCAGCAGGTGCCATTATCGGGATTACAACAGTGTTAATTGCCTTGGTCTATGCACAAGTTCGCTTAACCTTTGCGATGAGCCGAGATGGGCTCATGCCGAAAATCTTTTCAAACGTTCATCCAAAATCGAAGACACCGGTTGCCAACACTTGGCTGACAGGCGCTGTTGCGGCATGTATCGTAGGCTTTGTGAATTTATCAACGCTTGCGAATTTAGTGAGCATCGGTACGCTTGCGGCCTTTACGGTTATCTCGATCGCTGTGATCATACTCCGGAAAAAACATCCGAATATGAAAACAGCGTTTAAAGTACCCTTTGTTCCTGTCCTTCCCATCATTAGTGCGGTCATTTGTATGATCTTGGCTGCCACACTGAAATGGGAGACATGGCGAGCCTTCCTCATCTGGGTAGCCATTGGTGTCGTTGTGTATTTTACCTACGCAAGACGCAAAAGCCATCTGAATCAAACACAATAGAAAAGAGACACGGGGAATCCCGGTCTCTTTTTTGTTTAAATCACACTGTTTTTCACTGAATTCGAGTCCACCATATCTGGATCGAGAACGCTTGAAATCGGAATGACAAGCGGTGAACAATCTCCATTGTCCTCACCAAAACCTTGGTTCAATTTCATCGAGAGAAAATAATCGATCTGCTGATAAGGTCCTAGCGTCAGTGATGCCCCCCGATCCATTGCATTGATTTTAAAAGCACCGACATTGACGACTGAGGGTGAGAATAACATCACACATCACTTCCTTGGAATAGGTTTAGCTGCTGGCGAAAAAGAGGCAGGTGAGTCCACTTGATCTCGATCATCTACATGGCTCTTTGTTCCGACAAAACCGCTGGCATCTCCAAAATTCTGTCCGTACCCCTGATTTTTTTTATCTGAGTTTTGCCACTCTGCTAACAAATTTTGTCCGACATTCACCGCCGACGCATTTTCAAAGGAATTAATTTTTAACATGAAAATATTAATATTGATATACGGAGTTGGTTGAACCACAGATAAACCTCCTTTTTATAGGTATATGCGAGCACCCATCAAGTATGTTAACAGGAGGTCTTCACATGGACTTCGAAAAAATGAAGCAGTGGATGGACATTGCCCAGCAAATGCATGGAGATGATTTTTGGAAAATGATATTCGATGATGAGCAAAGATCTCCCTTTATGGCAAATGGTCCGTCTCCATTTACATTCTCGCAGCAAGATCAGCGAGGAACAGATGCATCGTTTCCACCAGTCGACATTGTGGAAACCCCTACTGAATTTCAGTACTTAATTTATCTGCCTGGCTACCGGAAGGAAGATGTTCAGGTGCTGTCATATGGTGAATATTTAGTTGTAAAAGGACAGCGTTTTTCCTTTTTTAACGAACAGGATTTTCGCCAAAGACAAGGAAAGTATGGTCCGTTTGAAAGAAAAATTCGGCTCCCAGATATGATTCTTGGTCAAATGAATGCGGCCTTTAAAGACGGCGTGCTATACATTCGCCTGCAAAAAGATGAAGGAAAAGCAACTGCGATTATCATAGATGACGAATATTGATACTGACTGCGTCTATTAGATCACGATCATCAATCGTTTCAATCGGCAAGATCGTGATCACGCCATCGGCATTTTGTTCACCAAAACCATTGTTTCTTTTGATCGTCGAGCAGTGATTTCGTACGATCGTTGAGCCGAATGTCATCGAGGACCCTGTACCAATCGTATTCGTCTTCATATGGGTAATCTGAATGCGTGTAGGCAGCATGCCCTTCTCCCCTTTCATGTATCTCTATAAGTATATACCGGGCAGCTTTTCCATAGACTAGAGCAAGGCGAAAGAAAAGGTTGTGGTCCATTTGAAACATTTCATTCAATCACTCTTTAAAAAAACTGAATCCAGTCCATCCCCATCTGTCGTCGAGCTGGAAAAAAGACTCACCGCTCTTGAGCAAAAAATGTCTGCACCTGCTCCGCCTGTCTCGGAGGATACGCACATTCATATTGAATCACTGCATGTGGACAAAATTGACTACCATTTAGAGTTTGGTGAGCTTTCCATTGATCAGCTTAAAGGCAGACTCAACATTGGAGCCACCTATTACACGCCAAAGGACCCGCACCTCAAAAAGGCAGCTTCAGTACCGAAGCCAAAAGAAACAAAAACACCAAAAGTCTCCATTCGATCAAAGTCTTCATCTCAGAACGACCGGAAGCCAAAAATAAACCGCAAGCACAATCGCTACAATACTGATCACATTTAACCAAAAGCCAGCCTTGACCATATCAGATATTTTCAGCACGTCCGCACTAAAGACAGCCGCATTTGGCGGTGTGGAGATTGGCAGCATAAATGCACATGAAGATGCTAACGCAGCCGCAGCCATTAAGCCGTACGGCTCCATGCCAATTGCAAGTCCAAGCCCTACTGTAATCGGAATGATCATGTTCGCAACTGCTGTATTAGACATAATTTCGGTCATAAATAAAATTGAAGCCGTTAAAATAATCAGCAGCATGAGGTAAGACAGCCCATTTAAATGCTGTAAATTTTCCCCGATCCATCCTGTTAGATTCGTTTCCGCAAATCCTGTAGCGAGCGAAAGCCCGCCTCCAAACAAAAGCAAAAGCCCCCATGGCAGCTGTTTCATATCCTGCCATTCTAGTATTCTCTCTCCATTTGTCGCTGGAATGAGAAATAACAGCATCGCCCCAAAGATTGCGATCGACGTATCCGAGACAGGAAGCCCGCCAAACAAAAAGATTTTAAAGATCCATAAAAAAGCCGTCATAAGAAAAATAGCAAAAACCCATTTTTCTTCTTGTTTCATTTTGCCTAAATCCTCTAAACCCTTCCGTATAAACACTGCTCCCATTTCCCCTGTGTGCTCTACCTTGAATTGTATCTTGGTCAAATACAGAAATAAGAGAATGAGCAGAACAGCCGCCACCGGAAAACCAAACAAAAACCATTCAAAAAACATAATTTCTCGATCTAACAGCTTTTTTGACATCGCCGCAAAAACAGCATTTGGCACAGACCCAACGAGTGTCGCCAGTCCGCCAATAGAGGCTGAATAAGCGACCGATAATAGGATGCTTTTACTGAATCGGTCAAGAGATGCACCAGACAAAATATCGTTCGCCTTCACCTCTTTAATCACAGCCAGTGCCACAGGCAGCATCATCAGTGCTGTGGCTGCATTCGAAATCCACATAGATAGAAAAGCCGTTGCTATCATAACCCCTAATACAATGCGGTCACTTCTTGTGCCAATGATGTTTAAAATATGTAAAGCCATTCTTCTATGTAAATTCCATTTTTCAATGGCAATGGCAATCATAAATCCACCCATGTACATAAAAACAATCGGATCTCCATAAGCTCTTGATGTTTGCTCCATCGATAGCCCACCAAGTGTTGGCAAAAGGATGATGGGCAATAAAGAGGTCGCCGGTATAGGCAAAGCTTCTGTGACCCACCATGTCGCAGTCCATGCTGTAATGCCAAGTACCACTCTCGCTGCATAGGTCAATTCACTTTCTGGAATGAGCAAAAAAATAAGCAAAAAGAAGATTGGTCCAAGAACAAGTCCAGTTAGATTCACTTTTTTATAAACGATCTCAATTCCTCCTTCATGAAAACGCTTTTAATTTTTTCTAATTTTTCACATTCGATGATCACATAAAAAATCCTTTAAATCATAAGAAAAAATGAAGAGATTCTTCAGCAGCAACTGTGTCTTGATTCATATTTCCACTTCATGTCTTGGTCTATTTTCATAGGAGAAACTATACAAATCCTACACAGTAACTGTAAACTATAGAGGATCTAATCAAAAATTGAGGTGTTTTCATTGTATACAGATCAACGAAAATCATTTTGGAAACAGAAAAAAGTCATCATTCCCCTTCTTAGCATCATCGTGATTGCTGCTGCTCTCTTTTTCTTAAAAGATTCGCTTTTCTCAAAAGAAAAAGAGGCGCTGAAAGCCGCTGAATCCTTTACGAAACATCTGGAGAAAAAAGAATTCACGAAACTGGCAGATGAGGTCACAAGTGGCTCTCTGAAAGCCAGTGACTTTTCTAAAAAACAACTTGCCGAAAAATACGATAAGATCTTTAGCGGCATCGGTGCGAATGATCTAAACGTCTCAAACGTCAACGTAGAAAAACAGGATAAAGGAAATGGGTATCAATTCACCTATGATGTCACGATGAAAACGTCTCTTGGAAAACTGAATAAGCTCTCTTACAAGGGCGTTCTCTCCGCAGAGGATAACAAGTGGAAAGTAGACTGGAAACCAAATCTCATCTTCCCGCAAATGGAAACGGGTGACACCATCAAAGTGACAACGGATCCTGCGGTACGCGGAAATATTGTAGATCGAAAAGGACGCACGTTAGCAGAAACAACTGGTGGACACGCACTTGGCATCATCCCTGGAAAGCTCGGGACAGGTACGGAAAAAGAAAGCAACATCAAAAAAATCAGCAGCGCTTTTGATATAGATGAAGAGCTGATTCAAAATCAGCTGAAACAAGCATGGGTCACAGATGACACATTTGTCCCGCTAAAGTCTATGTTAGAGCAAAAGCCGATTCCAAAAGACATAAATGGCGTCACCTATCAAACGAAGGAAATGCGCTACTATCCATATAACGAAGCCGCTGCTCATCTGACAGGCTATGTGGGAAAAGCAAATGCGGATGATATCAAAAGAAATCCAGCTTTAAAGGCGGATCAAATCATCGGCAAAACCGGCCTTGAATTCACATTTGACAAGAACTTAAGAGGACAAGATGGCGGAAGCATCCTCATTATCCATGATGAAACAGGTATTGAAGAAACATTACAAAAAACAGACCGAAAAGACGGAAAAACAGTCAAACTGACCATTGATGCATCTTTACAGAAAAAAGCCTATCAACAGCTGAAAGGTGAAAAAGGGGCTGTCACCATTATGAATCCATCATCAGGTGATTTATTAGCGCTTGTTAGCACCCCTTCTTACGATGTCAATTTAATGACCAACGGGATCACGCCTAAACAATACCAAGCATACAGTGAAAATCCTGATCTCCCATTCCAAGCTCGGTATGCGAGCAGATATGCACCAGGATCTACATTCAAAACCATTACAGCAGCGATTGGACTGGAAACAGGTGTCACAAAACCTAATAAAGTGCGCACCATTCATGGGCTGAAATGGCAAAAGGATCAATCATGGGGAAATTATCGCATTACACGGGTTCATGACAAAGAACAAGTCAATATGGTCGATGCCCTCGTGTACTCAGATAATATTTATTTTGGACAGGAAGCCCTTGAAATCGGCAAAGATACTTACGAGAAAAAAGTGAAAACATTTGGGTTTGGCGATGATTTAAACATGCCGTTCACAATGAAACCGGCACAAGTGTCTAACGACGGGATCCAATCAGACATCTTACTCGCCGACTCAGCATATGGCCAAGGAGAATTACTCATGTCTCCAATTGAACAAGTACATGCCTATTCTCCATTTGCAACAGGAGGAAAGCTTGTGTACCCTCGAGTCATTCAGAATGAAAAAACAGCATCACCAAAACAGATCATCAAAGAAGATACAGCAAATACGGTGAAGGACGCACTGACTCAAGTCGTCACCAATTCAAACGGAACCGCTCACTCGTTGCAAATAAAAGGGGCTGATATAGCCGCTAAAACGGGAACAGCGGAACTAAAGAGCAAACAAGGTGCGACAGACGGTACTGAAAATGGATTTTTACTTGCGTTTAATCCTAAAAAAGAAGATTACGTCCTCGTCGGCATGATTGAAGGTGTGAAAAACCGTGGAGGCAGTGGACTTGTCATTCAAAAAATGAAGCCTGTCATCGCTTCTTTCTATAAATAACCCTTTAGAGACACACGCTCCATCAAGCGCATGTGTCTCTTTTTTTCTAAATCATGACAATTTGCTATTGTTTTATAGTTCACCTTATGAATAAAATGAGGAGAATGAAAAAAAGAAACAAGTTGAATGAAAGGAGGAAGTCTCATTGGCTATTGCTGCTCAAACAAAGGATAAACCTCAAAAAGCGGTCACCGGTTCAACGGTTTATCCTATTTTATTGATTATTGGTATTTGCCATATGCTCAACGACACATTGCAAGCCGTGATTCCTGCCATGTTCCCTATTTTAGAACGCTCAATGGGGCTGACCTTTACTCAATTAGGGCTAATCGCCTTTACATTAAATATGGTCTCCTCTGTCATGCAGCCTGCGATCGGGTGGTACACAGATAAACGGCCGATGCCCTATGCACTGCCTATCGCATTATTTTCAAGTGCTGTCGGCATTCTCGGCCTTGCGTTTGCGCCATCATTTGCAACCATCCTACTGTGCGTCGTCTTTATTGGACTCGGCTCTGCGATTTTCCATCCAGAGGGCTCACGGGTTGCCAACATGGCAGCTGGTCCTAGACGGGGTCTTGCTCAATCCATCTATCAAGTCGGTGGAAATACAGGTCAAGCCTTTGCTCCGCTAATCGCTGCATTCATGCTCGTCCCTCTCGGTCAGCCAGGTGTGGCTTGGTTTACGATTGTTGGAATGATTGCTGTCGGTTTCCTTCTTTATATTTCAAGATGGTACGCAGGAAGACTTCAAACCATTCGAGCACAAGCGAAAAAAGCGCCTGCAAAAGCAGCAAGATCTGAACTTCACCGCAAATCAGCGCTCACAGCACTTGGCATTATCGTCTTTCTTATTTTCGCGCGTTCTTGGTATGGAAATGCGATCTCGAATTTCTATGCGTTTTATGCGATTGAGCAATATGGTTTGACAATTAAAGAATCACAAACTTATATTTTCTTATTTCTTATATTGGGTGCGATTGGGACATTTTTAGGCGGGCCGCTTGCAGACCGCTTCGGCAAGAAAACCGTCATTTTAATTTCTTTATTAGCATCCTTTCCGCTTGCCCTACTTCTCCCATTTGCCGGACCAGTTTTTGCTTATGTTTTACTTGGACTCATTGGGATCATTCTGACCTCAAGCTTCTCTGTCACCGTGGTCTATGCCCAAGAACTATTTCCCGGGAAAATTGGCACAATGTCTGGTTTAACTGTTGGGCTTGCGTTTGGTATGGGAGCGATTGGATCCGTTGCCCTCGGCTCATTAATTGATGCAGTCGGTTTAACGCCTACCATGATTGGTGTCGCCTTTTTACCGATATTAGGCATCCTAGCCTTCTTACTGCCAAGCGATCAGACCATAGCGAAATGGAATGAATCATAAAAGGTAAAAACCGCTCAATAAATGAGCGGTTTTTTCATATCTCATAAAAATGCGTGTCCGGAACATGCTTCTTTGCAATAAACCCCTGCTGAAAGTCTGGAAAGACCTTTTGCACCTGTTTAATTTTCAGATGAATCAAATCCGCATACGGAATATACAAATGATCCACAAGAGTGTGTTCTGTCATATAGTAATACCAGTTCAGATTAAAGGTATTTTCATCAATGATCGTAAAGGCAGAAAAATGATAGAACAGCAGTGGACATTCGTCGAGATACATATCTCCTTTCACAACGGAGAGCTTATAGTTTTCAATATTCCAAATCGCTGCATTGGCACCTTTAGATGCCACCACATGGACACCCTCAAAATCATCGACCCATCTTTCAACATACCGCTGATCACCATATGTCTTTTTTTCCGTATCCATTTCTACTGTACAGTGCGCAATGCAGTTCTCTTTCCACTGCGTCACAGCCCGTTTGGCCACATCTGTGTTTCGACAGCCTACAAACCCAGTATTAAAACGGCCGGATAATTCATAAAAGTGATAGAATCGCTTGGAATTCATATGATCTGTCAAAAATACATGAGCGAGTGGATTTTCTGCAAATATCGCCTCTGGATCATGATAAAAATACAAATCCGTATCCAAATGAGCGAGATAATCTGCATCAGAGGACTCAAGAATTTTGAGTAGAAACGCAGGCTTAAGCGTCCAGCAATACTCGTGGAACGTACGATCCGCCTTTGCTTTTCGCAGCGAATCATCTTCCACATCTTCAAGCTTTTCATATTGGACATGTGGATGAGGAAACTGACTTAACACCTTGTAAGCCAAAGGATCAGCACATAAGACAGAAAGTTTGTATGATTGAGCCGTCTGCTCAAGTGAATGAATCAGCGCCAGCAGTTTAAATACATGGGTATTCGACACAATGGTTGTGAAATGATAGGATGCCATCTACAACACATCCACTTGGAACAAGTCAACATGCAGCAGCTCTTTTGTGAGCCCTTGAATGGCTTCTACCAGCACCGTGCATCCATGTTCCTGCTTGGCAAGCTGGGCCGCCTCTGACAGCTTTTTCAAAGGGAAATGCTTTGCCGTCAGCACGTCCTTTTGATCACGTTTAATGCCCACATTCCGCTCTGTGATCATATGAAGCAGCTCCAAAAAATAAGCAAGCATATCATCATATGCTGCATTCTTACGCAGCTGGCGAATGTCTTTCACGATATCATTTGTCACGGTATGAGAAAACGGACCAGAGAAAGCCAAATGAACATCAATCGAATCAATATTGTTGTACTTCTCGCACATATACAAAATGTTATATTTGATGTCATCGAATGACGTTAAATTACTTGGATGTTCCTGATGCACACTTAAAATATCCTCACGCAGCTCAAATGAGAGGCCAAGCTGATGCAGACGAATGCCTAAATCATAATCCTCAAACCCGTATCGAACGATTTTTTCATCAAACATCCCTAGTTCCATGACATGCTTTCGCTTGACGGAAGAGTTATTTGTGATAAAAAATCGCCACGGCAATTGATAAGAACTTAAATCATAGTCGTACGTGTTTAAAATGTCTTTCAGGATATCAATAAATTCGGACTGCAAGTCGAAGCTTCTCTCTAGAAATGCGCCGCTTTTCACTTCCTCCATCGACACAAGAGACGTTTTGTCTTTCATTTTCCGCTGATACAGCCCTTGTTTTTTTAATCGTTTCACATGATCTTTATCAAAACCGGTGTAAAAATAACGGTAGATTCGCTTCCAGCATACACCGCAAATGACACGGTCCTCATGATCAGCATGGGCCTCTGCGTGCTTTTGAATAAATTGGGGCTCTGCCAACATATCGCTGTCATGGAATATTAAGAGGTCTCCCTCTGCCTCACGAATGGCATGATTGCGCCCCTTGGCAATTCCTTGATTGACAGGAATACGCACCTTTTTGAATGGAAAGTTCACCTCAATGTTTTCGAGCATTTCCATCGTGCCGTCCGTTGACCCATTATCAGCAACAATGACCTCAAATGGAATATCGGTTTCCTGAAGCGTTAAGGAAAAGAGGCTCCCTTCTAAACGCTCTTTCGCATTATAACTCGGAATAATGACGCTGACCTTCGGCTTTTCATTCATGCGCCATCCTCCTCCAGTTTGGCATAGCCGTTAAACATCGGATTGACTTGTTCTACCGATTCAATCACATGACGCAGCACTTCCCGATAGGCCTCTTGGAAAAATGGCAAATCATCTCTTCCTTTTTCATGGATTTGCTGCATATCATCTTTGCTTAAGATCCGAAAACCACTGAAATGATAGCAAATGAGTGGGCTTCCATCCTCAAGCAAAATACGTCCATTCTCTTCCTGATAAGAATGCTGGCCATAATTCCAGTGACCAATATTCACACCCTTTGTTTGAATATCTTCTACTTTTTCAAACAGCATCGGCATATGATCCAAATACCCTTGATCGCCAAATTTCCCCTCTCCAGGCGCATTTTTGCATTCCTTTAGACATTCTTCTTTCCACCAGCTCAGGCACTTCCGGCCGGCTTCATCTCCTTTAAAATGCAGGAATCCTGAATTATAGCGCCCTAAAAGTTTCTGAAGCATTTTCACTTCCTCTCGATCAAAGCTTGGAATGACAATATCCCCTCTTGATAGAAGCACAGAGGCATCAGGCTGATTTTGAAAAATCACTTGTGGACGCTCATAAAAGAACAAATCCGCATCAAGATACGTCACTTCCTCCGCCTGGCCCTGCTTAAATAGCCACTCAATCCAAATCGGTTTTAATGTCCAGCAATATTCCGAATCATTTCGTTCCTTTTTGATCTCTAGAAGTTCCGGCGTTTCAAGCTCACGCACATGAACAAGATCGACATGCGGGAAATTCATTTGATGAAGCAAATCAAATGCAGCATCATCCATACATAACGTCTTGATGACAGCATCATCTTCTACTTGCTTCAACGATAAGAAAAACGCAATGGCTTGATAAAGTCTTCCACTTGATAGAACCGTACAATATATGCTGTTCATCTGTATACACCTCTATTTTTGAAAGAATTCGCGATACCATTCAATTGTCTTTTCTAACCCTTCATCAATGGAGTAATCAGGCTTCCAATCAAGCAGCTTTCTCGCCTTTTCTGCTGATAAATATTGATGCTTAATCTCATGCGTTCCTTGATTCAAAATACACGGCTTCAGTTCACTGCCCATCGCCTTTAAGATTTTATCAACGAGCTCAAGCACGGTCAGCTGAATTTCATTACTAAAGTTAAATGCTTCTCCTGCAAGCCCTTTTTCCTCCATTTTTTCAGCTAGCAGTAAATAAGCCTTGACCGCATCTTCAATATAGAAATAATCACGGATAAAGGTTCCGTCACTTCTAATTTCTGGCGCCTTTCCCTCTAACACAAGCTGGATGGTTTGCGGAATGATTCGGTTAAAATTCAAATCCCCGCCTCCATATAAATTACCGCAGCGCGTAATACAAACCGGAAGGCCATATGTGTTGTAGTACGTGTGAGAAATTAAATCTGCACAGCTTTTTGACACATCATATGGATGCTTGCCGTTAAGCGGCATGTCTTCATCATAAGGAAGCTGCTCTTGATCCCCGTATGCTTTATCACTCGATGCCACAATCACTCGTTTGATAAGCGGCTGCCTTCTGCATGCCTCCAGCACATTCCATGTTCCTAAAATATTGGCTTCAAATGTAGAGACCGGGTGACGATTTGCGACCCCAACAATCGCTTGGGCGGCCAAATGAAAGACCGTATCAATCTCATATTCTCCTAACGCACGTTCTATCGTTTGCATGTCCTCAAGTGCGCCTTGGACGACATTCATCTTTTCAAATTGACTGCCTTGATATAAGTTCGATCTTGGCACCTGATCACGTACAAGCCCTGTTACGTTTGCCCCTTGATCTATCAATTCCTTGACGAGGTAACTCCCTAACAATCCCGTACACCCAGTCACAAATACGTTTTTCCCATTCCAAAATCCGCTCATGCTGTCACCAAACCTTCCATGGTTGTTTTCCTTCAGTCCACATGCCGTTGATTTCTTTCAAGTTTTTATACGTATCAATTGCTGTCCAAAATCCGTGGTGCTCATAGACTGCAAGCTCGCCATCATTCGCCAAGTTCTGAAGAGGCTCTGCTTCGAACACACATTGATCATCATCTGTTAAATAATCAAAAACCTTTGGAGACAACACAAAAAATCCTCCATTGATCATCCCGATACTGTCTGTCTTCTCAGAGAAGGATTGTGCCATCCCGTTATACACCTTCAGCGTGCCGTACTGTGATGTCTTTTCAATTCCTGTGACAGTGGCAGCTGCTCCAAGCTCTTGATGGCGCTTGAGCAAATGAAACATATTGATATTGGCAAGTCCGTCACCGTACGTCATCATAAATGTCTCATCACCAATATAATCCTGTACCTGCTTTAACCGCCCGCCTGTCATCGTATTCTCACCCGTATCTAAAAAGGTGATTTTCCAATTCTCCGAATTCCCTAAAAGCTTCATTTCCCCTGTCGACATATCCAGCTGCATGCTGTGATGCCGCCAGTCGTAGTTGAGAAAATACTCTTTGATTTTCTCTCCTTTATATCCAAGCAATAAGATAAACTCGTCTACACCGTAATACTGATAGATTTTCATAATATGCCATAGAATAGGCCGATCTCCGATCATAGCAAGTGGTTTAGGAAGCGCTTGTGTGACCTCACTCATTCTCGTTCCCTTTCCTCCGCAGAGAATGACTGCTTTCATCTTCTCCCCTCATCTCTCTATGAAAATTTTTGATTGAAAACCCTATCTTCATGCGGAAAATCAGTACATGTACCCTTATACTTTGTCCGACATCAGGTTTTGAATCTACTCTATTCATATGTCGGAATAAGAGAGGATGCCACCTAGCATTTAACTATTTTTACAAACAAAAAAGAGCGAGATTTGCATTCTCGCTCTTTCAAAGTTTAAATTGTATATTTTCAGGGTAGATGGTATGATAAACATGTGCATATACAGCACAAACAGCCTCTTTCGATAAAGAGACTACTAGATTGAATGAACTCAAGTGGCAGCTTGCTTCATTCTTAATATGAATCACGGAGGTGAATTCCCATGGCACAAAATGTACTTTGTGAAGTGAACTCTTGCCGTTTTTGGGCTGACAACAGCTGTACAGCTTCTACCATTAAAATTGGTAAAAGCACAATGACTGACGTGACTCGCAATGCTGAAACGGATTGCGAAACATTTGAAACAAAATAATACATGATTTTCTGAGATGAAGGAACTGGCAGGTTCCTTCTTTTCTTTTATCATTCTATCAAGAATGATAATTATTATCAAGCGTTTTTCACGAAACATTTCTCGGGAAATAATGACACGATATTTCTCCATTCGTTGACGATTTTCACTCCTTTTTCTATACTCAACATATCCAAAGAAGAAAAAGTGGTGACCAATCAGTGGATTTTACGATACGTTTTCTATCATTCTATGTGGTTGAAATAGAAGGCAAAGAGGAACAAGCAAATAAACGGTTTAAACATTACCAAACATTAGACCAAGAGGAATTTGAACAAAGTGAGCTGAAAGACTTTCTAGACGGTGAGCTTAAAAAAATCGTCAAACGAAAAGTGGACAGACACCCTAAGTCTGAGCAAGTACCGACTAAAATTGGCCGATTTATTGTCGAACCCGGGCATGAACTCGATTCAAATCCAAACTACAATTTATTTCATCAGACGAGATTTGCAGATACAAAAGAAGTATTTAACGAATGCAGTGAACAATTTGTTCGCACCTATTTAGATACAAGTGCTGTCAGAGGCGGCGTGTTTTTGGTTGCATCTGCGGTTCCTAAAAAATATTTCGATGACTCTTTTGTCTTTATCATGAAATGCGATTTTGAACAGAAAGTCGCTTCTATTGCTGATACATCTACCTTGATCAAAAAAGTAGAAATGGCGATTACAACAAAAAACATGAAATCGATTCAATACCCGTTTATGCCAGAAGAGGGCATGACAGAGGAAGCCGAAGTGAAAATTCACCAATCCTCACACGCTCGTTATTTTGAAGACTTTCTGAAATTCGTCGAATACGGAGAATCGATGCCTGAAATCATGAAATCACAGGTCATGAATATGGTGCAGGAACATGTATTTGAAACATTTCAGGATGAAAGTGAAGAATTAAAACAATTTGAAGAGGACCTTGAAATATGGGAAGCAAGTGAAAAACGGGAGATTCGGGAAACACTCGATACAGAACAGGTCACACTAGCGGCTTCGCATATTGTTGAACAAACCCCTGATATCACAATGAAGATGCGTCTAGGCGAAACAGAAATTAAAGGACTTTTAGCCGACTTCGGCCACTCGATTCATATCGCAAAGGTCAACAATCGATATGTCGTGCTCGTTGAAGCAGATCAAATTGTATTTGAAAAAGGAAGCACACCTGTTGAATTCCATAAACCCAATGGATTGAAAGAGGTCGTCAGCCAACTCACGCAAAAAGCCTATGATTCAGACTTAGAATAAGAGAATATGACTGCCTCCTGCGATCAGCTGCATGAGGCAGTTTTTTATATAAAGCTTTATTTTTTACACTGCACTAGAAGAAACATGCTGCCCGCTTCTTATCCACATGCTGACGAGCATTAAGCTTATGATAAGCATCAGCCAAAAGACGCTGTTTGTTCCGAAAAACTGGATCAACGTATACCCACACAAAGGTCCTAAAGCAGCCCCCATATCTTGAACAAAAGAATAGCTGGCGAGAAAGCGGTTCTTATCTGTTTGAGCAGAAGCTTTTTGAAAGGCAAGTGTATCGGTGAACGTTGTGACAATTGTTGCCATTAGTTGAATCAAAAGCAGCATCAATAGGAACCAGCCGCTTACCTTCAACATGATCACAAGAAAACTGAGCCCTCCAAATGAAAGAAACATCCAGCATAACATTCGTTCCTTCATCACAAGACGATCAAACCATTTGCCCGTTCTCGGTGCGAGAAATGGTTCCCATCCCCACCTGAGTGCTTGAATAACACCGCTTAAAGCCGAAGCTCCGATGACAAAGCCAAACAGAGTCAATTCATCTTGGGCAATCTTTGCTTCAATGACATGACTCAGGGTGGATGCGAATAAACCTTGGATGATCAGTGCGATCAGCATGCCTGTTATCAGTACTTTTACCACATCTCGTGTAAACCACTTCTGTTTGATGCCATGATACACCTGCGTGCCTTCTCTCTTTTCAATTTCATCCAACGATACATAAAAAATGCAGCCCATTAATGTGAGTAAGCCAAAGACAAGCGTCATGGACTGAAAACCGATCAAGCTGGCAAGGATTCCCCCAAATAACATGCCAAATAAACTGCCAAGCCGGTAAAGCCCATTATAAAGACCCGTCAAATGTCCTTGTGAGCCTTCGTCCATTTCAGCTAGGACCCTCATCCCACTCATACGGAGTAACGTCCAAGCGAGACCCCATGCACAGCGGCAAATCAATAGCAGCCAAAATCCACTCATACCATATAATATCGTGGTCACTGACGCGATCAATATTGCGATCAGTACACCGGTCTTCATTGGAATATATCGATAAAGCCACCATACGACAGGTGCTAGCGGGATACGAATGAATCGGTTGATAGACAGCAGTAACCCCACCTCCCAAATGGATGATAAACCAATCTCTTTCCAATAGACCGGGAGAACAATATAGAGCATTGAATCCCCAATAAGGGCAAATGCTGTGATGAGTGCAATTGACACCACTTGCTTTTGACGACGATCCATTTTTTCTTCCCCCTTCGCTACCTTTACGATAAGGGATACCTTATAATAAATCTAATGAATGTTTTTGATTGAATCATCAAAATAATTGATAGGCGGTGCAAAGATGAATTTACATGCCCTCCGTATTTTTGCAAAGGTAGCCGAAACAAAAAGTGTCACACAAACGGCAGACGTGCTGTCTTTGACGCAGCCGGCTGTGACAGCACAATTACGAAGCATTGAACGAGAGATCGGCTTTCGTCTTTTCAAACGAAACGGCCGGGGGATTACCCTGACGGAGATGGGGAAGATCCTGTATCCATATGCCCGGCAAGTATTCGAGGCGGAAAAAGAAGTAGAATATCAGATTACTCTTCTGCAAAACGGAAAAAAAGGAAGACTCAGAATTGCTTCTACCTACGTACCACTTAACTTTTTACTGCCTGATTGGCTTGCCTCTTTTAAAACAGCATCGCCACAGACAGATATTGAATTAAAAAGCGGAAACTCCGCTCAAGTGATCGAAAGCCTGCTTCAATATCAATCAGATGTGGCGATCGCCGTAATAGAGGATCTGCACCACGAAGATCTTCACACCTCTCACTTAACTGATTTAAGTTATGACTTTATCGTGCCTGTGGATCATCCGTTAAATGGACAAACCGTCCCCCTAGAACGCCTAAGCCACGAACCCTTTTTAATGCGAGAAGAAGGCAGTTCGACGAGAGACAAGCTTTTTTCCCTTTTTACCGCTAAAGGAATTAAAAAACCGACCGTTGATTTACAATTCAGTGGTGTCCACGAAGCCATTCAAATGATCAAAGCTGGCTATGGCATCACCCTTGTTCCTCGTGACGCTGTTCAGCGAAGCTTAGAACGTGGAGAGATTGGGCGCGTGTATATCGAAGGAATTGACATTATCAGACCTGTTGTGGTCTGCAAACGGGCGAATGACCTTGAGGAAAATAGGACGGTGAATGCTTTTCTGCAAATGAAAGACATCGGACCCTTTATAGCACCTGCCTCCAATTAAAAAAGTGCCTGCTTCAAAAACAGGCACTTTTTCTACTCGGATGGCTGAACAAGATCAAATGGGACCGCTTTTGAGGCTATCACTAATTGTTCTGGTGTGATGAGGATTTCATTTCCCCATTCTCCCGCTCCAACGCCTAATATCTCTTCTTCTAATAGCGATGCTTCGATAATCGTGCGGAACCCTTCAGGCTGCCAACAAAATGGCGGAATCGAGCCAATCCGATAGCCCGTCACTTCAAGCACTGTGTCTGGTGAAGCCATTTTGATATTGCGAGAGCCTGCGGCTTTCTTTAGTTTCCCTGATTTGATGTGCTGGTCAGCACCCACCATTACAAGCAGCTGCTCCCCTTCCCCTGTTTCAAAGATCAATGTCTTGATCATTTGTCTTTCTCTAAAACCAAGAGCAGCCGCTACATTCGCTGCGCCCTTCTCTGTGTCGGCAGAAAATGTTTTGATGTCATACGGGATGCCATACTTGTCCAAAAAGTCATGTGCTGGTAATTTTTTCAATGGATTGAACCCCTTTCCTTACGATGTTCTTTCATTTAGCTTATCACAATCCTCTCATCCTTAAGATGTATTTTTCAATGGAAAACCTCTGCACACTTCGCCAACATGCTATACTGAACTTGTTTTTGAAAAGGAGTCGGTTGGATATGGGAAATAAGTTTTGGTTTTATACAGGCAGTAAAAGCCTTCTCATGCTAAGTGATATTCTATTTTTGATGACAGTCACATTGGTTATTTATCAAGATACACAATCTGTCGCCTATGCGGCTGTATTTCCGCTCATAAGAACACTATGTCAGCTATTGGCTGGGCTCCTCTCTCCTGTTTTGACAGAACTCTTTCAAGCCAAGCGTCTATTGAAATGGGTCCCTCTTTTACGTATTGGAATGCTCGTCGTATTCACGACCCAATTTGATTTCTTTCAGCAGCACCTGATCTGGCTGTTTAGTGCGTTCGTATTGATTTCCATCACAGGCGGGTTCATCAGCCCTTTATTACAGGCCATCATGCCGATGCTTGTATCAGCAAATCAGCTTGTGAAAGCGAACAGTACAGCCTCCGTTTTTTATCAATCTGTTCAAATCGCCGGCTATTCGTTTACTGGAATGCTCGTCCTGTTGATTGGTCCATTTTATTTAATGTGGGCCTCTTGTTTCATGATTGTGTTGTCCTATCTATTGATCATCCCTGTTTTTCCTCTACTCAAGCAAGAAGACACGGTTCAAAAAGAAAATAAGATGAACGGGTTCAAGGATGGCTGGAAGATCATTTGGACAAACAAAACGGTTCGCATCCTGACTTTCATGGATGTTAGTGAAAATATTGCAGGTGCTTTGTGGGTCGGACCGGTTACGCTTGCCTTTGTCACACTTGTTTTAAATGAAGGTGCGGAATGGTGGGGATATATCAATGCCGCATATTATATAGGTGCCATTATAGGCGGACTCATGGCCGCATGGCTAAGTCAGTTTATTCAAAAACAACTTCTCCTCTTTATGGCAGCGGGCTCTTTTATTTATGCAGTGCTGACGATCCTATTTTCGCTAAACAGCCTGCCATGGCTTGCATTGCTGCTCTGTATTTTAATGGGGCCTGCCTATCAAATTCGGGATGTTTCGCAGCAAACCATCCTCCAAACGGAAACGCCAGTCCATGAGTTATCAAAGGTGTATTCGGCTCAATACGTTCTCTCTTCTATGTCTGTCAGTTTATCTATTTTCTTTGTTGGATTAATTGCGGATACATTCGGAGCGAGATTTGTGTATTTGTTAGGCGGACTGTTTGTACTCATCTGCTCAAGCATTGCCATCACCACTTTCATGATGCAGAAAAAAAGAGCCGCTGTTTAAGGCAGCGACTCTTTTACTTTTCTTTTAACATCGCAAACATGTCACGCGCCATTGCTTCTAGGATATAGACAACGGGTGTCTGTGTAGTAATGTTGGCTCTATGGACTCGTTCGTCTGTAACGTAATAAGCAATATTTAAGTCAGAAATACGAGAAATTGTACAGTGCTGATTGTTTGTAATACTAATGATCGTGCTGCCTTCTCTTTTTAGTTTCGAAATATGATCAATCGTAATACTGTTCTCTCCTGATACCGACAGCACAATGGTGACACTATTGTCTAAATACTGCATATTCATCGGGAAAAACGGATCGTTGATGTAAAACGAAAATTTCTCCAGACTTGAAAAGTACCTTGCCCCATACTGCGCCAAAATACCAGAACTGCCCGTCCCAATAAACAGCACATTCTTTGCATCCGCAATGAGCTTCGCTGCCTCTTTAATCTTTTCCTCAAAATCTCCTTTAAGTGTCCGTTCGATAAATTCATACAGGAAATGCTGCGTGCTTTTCAAAGAAGGTGTTTGTTCTGCTTCTAAATACATTTTGAGCTTCACCTTAAATTCTGAAAAGCCTTCACAATTCACTTTTCGACAAAAGCGAAGGACAGATGAGGTCGATATATGTGCGGCATCTGCCAAATCACGAATTCTCATATAGACGACTTTTTCACTGTTTTCCATAATGTATCGGTATAAAGCGCTTTCTAGTTCATTAAAGCTGGAAATGACCTCACTTGAAAACATCTGACTTCCCCTTTCTCCAACAACATGACACAACACGTTTCTTTTATGTAACAAATCTCTAAATAGGGCACCCTTGCCTAAAGACGCTGAAACCGTTTACGCACAAGGTACTCTCACGATAAGCTATAGATGTACAAACAAATGATAAAAGATTGATTCACTCTATTATAACATTGTGCGTTACATTATTCGGAGGTGCAGAACATGGCAAAAGGATTAAAGGTTGTCACAATCGGCGGAGGATCAAGCTATACACCAGAACTTGTCGAAGGATTCATTAAACGGTACGAGGAATTTCCAATTAGCGAACTTTGGCTCGTCGATATCGAAGCAGGTAAAGAAAAGCTTGAGATCGTCGGAAATCTTGCAAAACGCATGGTGAAAAAAGCGGGACTTCCAATCGAGGTTCATTTAACTTTAGATCGCCGGAAAGCACTGGTAGACGCTGATTTCGTCACAACACAATTCCGCGTCGGATTACTGGAAGCACGTATGAAGGATGAACGTATTCCTTTAAAATATGATGTCATTGGTCAAGAAACAAACGGTCCAGGCGGTCTATTCAAGGGTCTGCGCACCATCCCTGTCATTCTTGAGATTGTGAAAGATATTGAAGAATTATGCCCGGATGCTTGGCTTGTGAATTTCACAAATCCAGCTGGTATGGTCACAGAAGCCGTACTTCGCTATTCAAACCACCGCAAAGTCGTCGGCTTATGTAACGTACCAATCGGCATTCGCATGGGCATCGCCAAAGGACTTGATGTCGACGCAAGCAGAGTCGAAGTCAGCTTTGCTGGATTAAACCATATGGTCTTTGGACTGAATGTGTTCTTAGATGGCAAAAGCATCATGGATCAAGTGATCGAAGACATGGCAGATCCAAACTCCACCATGTCCATGAACAACATTCAAGCGATTCCGTGGGATGCAGATTTCTTAAAAGGGCTTGGTGTGATTCCTTGTCCATACCACCGCTACTATTACAAAACAAGTGATATGCTGGCTGAAGAGAAGAAAGCAGCAGAAAATGAAGGAACTCGTGCAGAAGTCGTCCGTGCACTAGAAAATGACCTGTTCGAACTTTACAAAGATCCTGATCTTGATATTAAGCCGCCACAGCTTGAAAAACGAGGCGGTGCTTATTACAGTGATGCAGCATGTAACTTAATCGCATCCATTTATAACGACAAGCACGACATTCAGCCTGTAAACACAATCAACAATGGCGCCATCAGTGACATTCCAAATGATTCTGCCGTTGAACTGAACTGTGTCATCACAAAAGACGGCCCAAAACCAATCGCTGTTGGTGAAATGCCGGTTGCTGTCAAAGGACTTATTTCTCAAATTAAATCCTTTGAACGTGTAGCCGCTGAAGCAGCTGTAACAGGTGACTACAACACAGCCCTTGTCGCCATGACCATCAATCCGCTCGTCCCATCAGATGCCATTGCAAAAAGCATCCTAGATGAAATGCTAGAAGCACACAAAGACTACTTACCACAGTTTTTCAATAAAGTAGAAGCATAAAAAGAAGCCGCACTTGTCAAAAGTGCGGTTTTTCTTATTTCCCGGCAAACAACCGATCCATCTGAGCACGGTCATAGTCTAATAGCCAGTGCTGTAAACCTTCATAAACTGGACGCAGATGTTCTGGATCTGCCGCAATAAGATCACAGCCTCGATCATCATATAAGTGGAAAATCATCTGTTTTGAAAGATTGATGAGATAATTGTCATAACCTAGCTTTCCTTTCAAGATTTGATTCGGTTTGCAAAAATCCTCTTGGCATATGGCTTGTAATAGCGTGCGCAATCGAATATCTTGCAGCTGACACTTGAGTGTAAATCTCTCTATTTTCATTGTTTCTTCTTGTTTTGGTTGTACATAAGTCAAACGCTCGTGACGTAATCGGTGACGCACTTGCCGGTCGGCATATTTTTGATAAACTAGGAGCTTTTGCTTCGTTAATTCATGTTCATGCTGCGTATAGACATCCGTGACAAGTAGAATATCGTCTTCTGGATCAAAAGCATATCTGACAATTTTTAAAGCCCGATCGCCTGCTTTTTCTAATATAACCGATTCTTCTCCTAATGACCAATCTGCCACTTCAAAGCGAAGACCAAAAGGCCACCCATAAAAAAGAGACGGCGTGAGGACAAGATCAGGAAAATGACTTTTTAAAAAACGATTGGTTTGATCGCTCATCTCATGTCCTTCCATTGGTTTTATTTCTTATTTTACCGTTGAAACTGATGGAAATTCAATTGGAAATAAACTGTCATTTCTTATATAATAGAAAGAGATGGAGGTGTGACCAATTGAAAAAATGGTTTTTACAGGTGTTCCTCACCGCATTGATCACGATGTGGATACAGACTGGACTTGATCAGGCGAACATCATTCATATCACCAATGTATGGGTCGATGTCAGCAGCTGGATCCTAATCTTCTTTGTCATCTACGCACTTTTTGAATGGACTGCTCACGTCTTAGCAAAACGGAAAATCGCTCATCGCTGAACATCTCTTTTTACAGAGATGTTTTTTGTTGAAACTCTTCCTGCACAAGTTCATGAATCACGCCCATTCCTGCCTGACTTCCGGCTGCTGCTGCAAGAACAAGCTGAGCAGGTCCGCCTAAATTATCACCACATGCAAAAATACCGCTGACGGTTGTACGCCCAAGAATATCTGTTTCAATGCCCCCATTTTTCGTCATTTGACAGCCTAGTTTTTCAGCAAAAGGGGTTGACTGCTTGAAATCACTTGCGACAAATCCGCCTTCTCTTATCACTATCTCTCCATTTGCAAGCTGAAGAGAGCGCAGCTGTCCATTGTCATGATGGATCGCTACAATTGGCACATCAATAACTTGAATAGAATGTGCTGATAACAGTGCTTTCTCCTCTTCAACTAACACTTGCTGTCCATTTGTAAACACAATCAAATCCTGTGTCCAATTCGAAAGGAGTTTCGCCATATGCAAAGCGCGCTGGTTCTCTGCAATCAGGGCAAGTGGCTTGTCTTTCAGCTCCCAGCCATCGCAGAAAGGACAGCTAAACAACGTCTTTCCATACACTTCATGAATCCCCTTCATTTCTGGCAGTATATCCTGAAGTCCTGTTGCCAATATGATTTTCTTCGCTTCGAATCTTTCTCCTTCTTGTGTCAGTAATGCGAAGTTGTCCTCATGATTTTGTATCTCCACAATTCTGCTTCGTTTGATTTGGATATTGGGGTAGTTTTGAAGATCCGCTTCTCCCGCTTGTCTGATCTCAAACGGTGTCATTCCATCGTTTGTAATAAATCCATGTGATTCCTGAGTCACTCGATTTCTTGGCATCTCATCATCGAATACCATGACCTGTTTTCTGCCCCGCCCCACAACAAGAGCTGCATTTAATCCGGCTGGCCCGCCTCCAATAATGGCACAATCTAATAACATGTACATCTCTCCTTTTCTTTCAAGACTTTGTAGACTCTTAATATCTATAATTAGTTCAAAAAAATCACATCTTAAAAAATGGATTTTTTTCTGTCTGCTCTATTTGACTTGCAATATCAACTAACCGCTTTTGACTTAACGTCTCCTGCATTTTCGTTTCAACATCCTGCATGACTTGTTCAATCAAACAGCCATCGTGAGGCATGAAAGAATCATGTGCTAAGGAACAACGAAATAAATGGGTTTGTCCTTCTACCGCCTGAATGACGTCTAAAAACGAAATGTCCTCCTTCTTTTTCAGAATGGTGTAACCACCTTTTGCGCCAGGTGTTGATTCAATCAATCCCGCCTTCACAAGCTTTGTTAAAATTTTAGATAAATAGGTAGGTGAAAGATCTTGCATCTTGGCGAGAGGCTCAACGCCTATTGCTTTCCCCTTTGGTGCAAGGGTTAAAAATACCATCGTATGAAGCGCATAGTTGGTCGCTTTAGAATATTTCATCGAAACATTCCTTTCTATCTATTGTAGACCTTTTATATCTGTAATTGATCATAAAAGATTCAAGATGAAAAAGCAAGTATTGTCGATCTGCTTCTTTTTTCATTCCACATTTCGCATTTCCTTCCGATAATAGAAGTAAGCACGAATAAAGCTTGATGAAGACTAGAAGGAGTGAAAAAAATGTCAGATCAACAGCACAATGCAGCACACGAAGAAGAAGAGGAATTTAACGTATATGACATGCTTCCACCCGCAGGAACAATCATTGGCGAAGCAACAGAAGAAGAAATGGAAGCTGCGGCAGCATTAGAAGTGAGACATTACGCCTTTATGCGTCTGCAAGACTCGTACATTCAATTTGATGGATCTTCTTATAAAGAATTGCTTAAAGACTTTCAAGAACTAGAATTTGATTCTGCAAAGTTTTGGAGAGCCATCGCACGACGCCTGCAAGTCCCATACGAATGGCCAATCCGAATCGACCATGCAAACGGTCCTATTTATATTGGTGAAACAGAAGATAGCCGTGATGTTGAGGAGAGTGCAGAGTAAAGGAATTGGTGACCCCCTTTTGGTGAGGGGGTCTATTTTTAAAATGATAGATCTTATTCCTCTAAATCAAATTCCAATGCGATTGATATATTAAAGGCAATGTGGGGCATTTCATCTATTTCTGATTGATTCAAATGCTTCGCAAAACGACGTGCATGCTCGACAACATCAGTATGCTGCTTAATCAATTCGTCATTCATTATAAAGATCGTATTGATTGCCCAGCCAGCAGTCGTTAACATTTCTTCGTTCTGAAGGCTGTCCATATACGTTTCCACCTCAGAAAAAATCCACTTGATATCATCAATTTGTTCCACTTGGAAATTCGCGATTTTTGAAAGTTGCTCAGGGTCTTTGGTTAAAAAGATATCTTTCACTTCTTCTTTTGATAATGGTTTATTCTGTTTTTCATATTCAGCCTGCCACTCTTCATCCGACATTTCATCTTCTTCACTATCCTCTGCGGTATAATGCCCCGCAATCAATTCATCAAACGAATCCGCTAATTTAAAATCCGTCTCATATTCCAGATCAAAGTAATGAACCGGCGGATGTTCCTTTGTTTCTCTATAATCCAATGCAATCCATGTATGACCATCCCCACAAATAGGCACAATTCCCTCAGGCAATTCCCATTCTTCTATTAAATAATCACTATCCATAATACCTTCGCCTTTGGCAATTCCTCTTAAATGATCAAATGACACATGATCCTCTGCCCATCCATTCGGCTGGTCTGTTGGAAAAGCATTATGCAAGGTATAACCGCCATTTTGTTCGAGGATAAGCTTCTTATATGTATCAGGCAAGATGACGCCTAGTTTCTTTTCTGCTTTTGCAATGCCTTTTTCATTGATTTTCTTAAATGTCTCTTCACTTTCTCTGTCTGTATCCCAAAATGGTTTCAAATAAAATACCTCCAATTGTTATTTCTATCTCATTTTACCATTTGATAGAACTAGTTTAATAGTCCTATTCATAAAAAAAGAGAAGGGTTACCCCTCCTCTTTTTGATTATGATTGTTCCTGATTTCTCGCCTCAAATTCATCCAACATCTCACGCACTTCATCTGTTGACGATGTATTCATTAATTGATTTCTTAAGAAACTCGCTCCTCTGAACCCTTTCACATAAATCTTAAAGAAACGATGCAACGCCTTAAATGGACGCAAGCCTAATGAGGAATATTGATCATGAAGATCAAGATGCAATCTTAAAAGACCAAGCAATTCATCACTCGTATGCTCCTTCGGCTCTTTTTCAAAAGCAAATGGGTTATGAAAAATCCCACGTCCAATCATCACTCCGTCCACTCCATACTGCTCAGCGAGCTTTAAGCCCGTTTGACGATCAGGAATATCACCATTGATCGTCAAAAGCGTATCAGGTGCTATTTCATCACGTAGTTTTTTAATTTCAGGAATGAGCTCCCAATGCGCATCTACTTGGCTCATTTCCTTTCTTGTACGAAGATGAATCGATAAATTCACAATGTCTTGCTCCAAAATGTGTCTGAGCCAACTACGCCATTCATCGACCTCTGTAAACCCTAGTCTTGTTTTCACACTAACAGGTAATCCCCCTGCTTTTGCCGCTTGAATCAGCTCTGCCGCAACGTCTGGGCGAAGAATCAATCCACTACCCTTCCCGTTTTGCGTGACATTTGGGACAGGACAGCCCATATTAATATCAAGCCCCTGAAATCCTAACTCCGCCATTCCAATACTCATTTGTCTGAAGTTCTCAGGCTTATCTCCCCAAATATGAGCAACAATCGGCTGCTCATCCTCTGTAAATGTTAAACGGCCTTTCACACTTTGAATGCCATCAGGGTGGCAGTAGCTCTCACTGTTCGTAAACTCTGTGAAAAACACATCCGGTCTCGCCGCCTCACTCACAACATGACGAAACACAACATCTGTCACTTCTTCCATTGGTGCTAATATAAAGAATGGCCGTGGTAAATCACGCCAGAAATTTTTACTCATCTTTCATCCAATTCCTCTCATGACATAGCACCTAAAGGGCATGTCCTTCTATAAAATATCATTATATACTTTAGTAAGAAGCCAACGCAAACGTTCATTCTTGGTGTTAAAAACCTTATTATAACAGGCCTTGATCATAATCAACTATGACCAATAATTGCAAATCATTTTGCAGTTAAAAGTATTCTTTTGGGTAATATTATGTTTTTTTTATAAGCGACAATGCAAAAGAAGCGTAAAACAAACGTTAACAAAATACGATCAGCACTATATAAAATATCAAAAATTTCAGAAGGCGTAAACGTTGTTCAAAAAGGAAACTTTCGGGAATCGTGTTATACAACGTGCTGTCAATAAAGCACATGGCAAGCTTGTGAGAACGTACACCTTTTCAAACTGTTCCACTTGTTATTTGAACAACTAGTCTTTATCACCTAAGCAAATCGGTTCAACTTCATGAAATTAAGTATTTATTCCCCAATCATTCTCCGTATAATGGTAAAATCTCTATTGATTGCGACCAAGCATTAAAGGAGAATACCATGAAAACGTTAGATGTTAAAACTTTGCACCATGCAATTGATCAAACACTGACACAGTTAAAACAACAATCACTACATATCAAATCCCTTGAAAGCCAAATCAATCGAATCATTTCATTGGATGGCGCACTAAAGGGGGAAGCTGGAGAAGCGATTCGAGCGTTTTACTCAGAGTGCCATATCCCTTTCTTGCAATTCTTTCAAGTCACGATTGGAGAATACACCTCCGTACTCCAAAAGGTACAGAATGCACTTCACGCATTTAAATCAAATGAAAATGGCTTTATCTCACAAGCATTTCTCGAGCATGAGCTTGATCAAGGTTTAAAAAATGCCGAAACAGCTGTATCTGATATCATGTCAGATGTGAGCAGTGCCATCGGCAAAGTCAGCCATATTATTCATTTACCAATTGTGGACGAGTCTGCTTTTCAAGTCAGTTACCAAAAAGCCTGGATGAACATCTCAAAAACCATCGGTACGCTCCATGCCTTTGACAGAGAACAAGCCAGTGCTTTGAATGAAACCAAGAACTCCATACAAACAATGAAAGAATACATAGACACTCTAGGCACAATGTTCACTGGTGCAAAAATCGGGATCACCACCTATCAAAAAGGGTCCATTCTCAAAGATAAGGAAGACAAAAAGATCAGCAGTAACCTAAACGAATTGAATAAAAAAATAGACA
>NZ_JBQEPF010000023.1:0-40517 GCF_052045575.1 Bacillus sp. 22190
GGGAGGTCTTTTTCATGTTTTTCCTTCAATCTCATCTATCATAATGATGGTGAAAATAAAAAAGATTGTAGAAAAACATGAGTTTCTCTACAATCTGAGAACTGCCAAGAGCAGTTCTTTTTTATTTATGCTTTAGTAAACACGCGAAATGGTTGTCCAACTGGCAGTACTGTACGACCAAAATGTGTATTCAGCACAACAGCTGCAGAACCATAAAATGAAAGAAGAGAAATAATCAATTCTGCAATACCAGCCATCGTATGAGTCACATCGTACATCACACCAAACGAGCTTAGGGACAGGCCAATGAATAAGAAATCAATAAAGACGAAAATCAAAAACAATACTTTATGTGTTTCCATTGCACCGATCGTCATAAATAAGCTGAAAATCAAATAACCAATAAAAGCAAAACCTAGTTGTTTTGGGTCCGCAGCTCCCGCAAGCGTTTTCCCAAAAACGCCCGCTTGAATGAGCCAAGTGGTTCCAACGCCCATCCAAAAAAGACCGAATGCGCCGAAGGCAGTGGCTCCAAAAATATTATGATGCTTTGAATCTTGTATGGACGCAATCAGCTGCGCGATTCCTCCAAGGAAGATAGCCCAAGGTAAAATAAGGGATGTGCCATCTGTGATTCCTAGTTTTTGTGAAGACGCAACAAGCGTCACCATTGCTAAACCAAACAAACCAAGTGGTGTTGGGTCTGCGATTGATAATCGAATTGCTTGAACATTCTGTTTTTCCATAATGACCTCCTACAATTTGCACTTACAAAAGATACTCGAATTCGATAGAAACGTCAAGCTCTTTTTTAGTAGACACTTGCAACGTCTTCCAAATAAATCTATATTTAATACAATACATCATACATGTGATAGAAAAAGAGGGATGAGAATGAGTAAAGGCTTAGCTGGAAAGACCATTGCCATATGCGGAACAAGAAAAACAGAAGAAATGCGTACACTTGTTGAAAAGCAAGGAGGACAAGCTGTTATTCGTTCTCTTCAGGGCACTGTATTTTTAGCCAAAGAGGAATTGAAGCCAGGCATAGAAACCTTTGTAAAGAAGGGAGCTGACTGGGTCATTTTAACAACGGGTATCGGCACAGACACATTAATTGAAAGTGCACAAGAGCTGCAGCTTGGAGAAGCATTTATGAACATTTTATCAAGTGCCCATATCGCTTCAAGAGGATACAAAACGTTTGCGGCTCTAAAAAAACACGGCATTCAGCCAGATGTTTCTGATGAAGATGGAACCGTTCGTGACCTCATTTCAAAGTTAGAAGACAAAGAACTTCAAGGTAAACGGGTCATGGTGCAGCTTCACGGCGAAAATGCACCAGCTCTCATTGATTTTTTACATCACAAGGGAGCAGACGTTTTGCAGCTCATGCCATATCAGCACACGCCCCCTGAACCAGAGGCGGCGGACACTTTGCTTCAAGAAATGAAAGAAGGGAAGGTCCATGCCGTTTGTTTTACAACCGCTGTTCAGGTTCATGCCTTTTTCAAACTAGCAGAAGAATGGGGCAAAAAAGAAGAACTGCAACATCTATTCGAGCAGCATGTATTAGCTGTAGCTGTTGGAAAAGTCACAGCTGAAGCATTAAAAGAAGAGGGGATAAGCCGAATTCTAGCCCCTTCACTTGAAAGAATGGGTGCAATGATTATGGAATTATCTCAATATATGAAAAAACAATCGACGCACGCATAGAAAAAACGCCTTTCACATGACGAGTGAAAGGCGTTTTCGTTAGATTGTCCGTTTTCGATTTGTGCGAATTTTTTTCAAAACGAAATACAGTACGATGAGAACGATGGCAATGACCATAATTGGTGTTGTATACGTGTGAGCGACACTTTGAATGTGGTCCCATTTTGTCCCAAGCTGCATTCCAAGATAAATAAATAGGATGGACCAAGGGATGGCGGCTAATCCGGTCAAAAGAACAAATTTCAGAAATGGCATCTTTGCAATACCAGCTGGAATTGAGATCGCGTGGCGCACGACTGGGATAAAACGAGCTGTAAATACGACACCCGTTCCATATCGGTCAAACCAGCGTTCTGCCGTGGCAATATGATGCTCATGGATGAATAAATACTTCCCATACTTTGTTAAAAAAGGTCTTCCGCCGTAAAGGCCGATCCAGTAAATAAAGCACTGGGCAAGTGTTCCTCCAATCACCCCAGCGATGACGGCTCCAACAAATCCAATGCTTCCTGTTGACACCATATATCCGCCGTAGGCAAGTACAATTTCACTCGGGATAATTTCAATCATCAGTCCAAGTGCAACACCTGCGTAACCAAGGCTTGTCAGCCAGGTTAAAATTTCATTAAACAAGGTTCCCATTCATTTCACTCTGCCTTTAAATACGAATTTTCTTCAAGCATCCTTATAAGAGCCTATGCTTGTTTTGCTTCTCTCATGAGTATGCTTTGCATATATGCTAGCATGGCTGGCCGCATATCATGACGCATCAATCCAATTTCAGCCGCTGCCTTAAATGAGCCCAGCTTATCACCAACGTCAAATCTCATCCCATCTAATTGTTTTGCATAAATGGGTGATTCATGTGCAATGATTTTCAGGGCATCTGTCAGCTGGATTTCGTTCCCGGCACCTCTCTCGATTCCTTGTAGAATAGGAAAAATCGATGGTGTTAACAGATACCTGCCCATCACGGCTAAATCGGAAGGAGCTTCATGAATAGCTGGCTTTTCCACTAAGTCTGTGACTTCAAACACTTGACCGTCTACTCTAGCTGGTCTTATCATACCATACTTACTGACATCTAGACGATCCACTTGCTGGACGCCAATGACCTCTCTTTGTTTATCTTCAAAGACGTCCATGAGCTGAGAGAGTGCAGGTCTTTTTGACACCATGACATCATCACCTAAAAGCACCGCAAAAGGATCGTTTCCAGTAAAATGACGTGCACATAATACCGCATGTCCAAGACCTAAGGGCTCCTTTTGACGAATATAATGAATATTGGCCATATCCGCAATATGTTTGATTTCAGCCAGCTGTTCTTTTTTTCCTTTTTCAAGCAACGTGTGTTCTAGCTCAATCGAACGGTCAAAGTGATCTTCAATCGATTTTTTATTTCTTCCTGTGATAATCAGTATATCTTCAATGCCTGATTGAACAGCCTCCTCAACTATGTATTGAATGGCGGGTTTGTCGATAATCGGTAGCATTTCCTTTGGCTGTGCTTTCGTTGCGGGTAAAAAACGTGTGCCTAATCCGGCTGCTGGTATAACGGCTTTTTTGATGTTCATTGAATCATCGCTCCATTTCTGATCGTTTATTTTCTGATGGAAACACCCATAGGCGGCTTCCAGTAAAAGTGATCATCATGCCAAGAAGGGTACCAATCGCTTTACTAATGAATAATGAGAAACCTGCTTGCTGCATGACATATAAGACAACATAGGTGAGGAGACACGCGACGCCGTTGACTGTGGCCCACTTGATCCATTCCCACCTATCCGCTTTCTTTTTTACTTGGAACGTCCATTTTCGATTCCAAACATAACTGTTCAGCATTCCTGCTGTATAGGACAGGCACTGTGCAAGAAAAGAGGGAACAAAGCAAGCAGTGAAAAAAAAGAAGAACAGAAAGTCAATCATCGTATTGCTTGCGCCTATAGTTAAAAATGTGACATAGGTCCGAATATTTTTCTTTGTCATGCGAAGGATCATCACCTCCTAGTGTTTGAGTGGGTGTATGAATACTGTACAAAAGCGAGTTGACGAATCAGTGAAGAAAAGATGAAAAAAACATGAACAAGCGATATCTGTTTTTTCACCAGCTCGTGATATAATTTGTAAGATGAAACGAACGGTGGTGCACATGCATGTATTTAACAATTGGAGAAACAGCTGAATACTTAGAAGTATCAGAAGCATATGTTGAAAAATTAATCCAGCAAAAAAAGATTCGTTACGTATTTGACAGGGAATCGTATCTCATTTATCAAGGGCAGTTTCAAACCCATATGAAACAGCTAGAACAATATAAAGAGCTCATTCAAGACATCTTAAATGAACCAATCCCTGAGGACCCGGACGTAAAAGATGAAGATTAAAAAAGACTGTACGAGAAGGGAGAACCTTTTCATACAGTCTTTTTTATTGGCTGACACCCGTTTGAACAATGTTCATATGACAATTCACTTGAACATCTGCATCTGGGTAGAGTTTTTGCCATTTCTCCGGTGTCATGGCTTTATCTTTAGAGCGATATCTCAAACCAAGTCCAAGTGGATCAATTTTTTGCTTTTTAAAGGATTGAACAAGGTCTCTTCCTTGCTGGGCCACACGCTTCTCCACTTCTTTTTCAACATGCTGCAAGATAGAAGGCGTATCGATTTTTTTTGATTTCATGAATTCTTTTAACTCACCTTTCAGCTTGATATCAATGGTGATATGAGGCTTTTTTGAAAGGTTTTCAGTTGGTTTAATGTGATAAGACACATGTGATTTGATATTTTCAATGACAACATGGGTTTTCTTTGTGTCATTAAATCGAAACTCATAAATCCCATTTTTATGAGTTTCAATCATCGCTTTAAACGTAAACGTATCTTCCCCTGGAATATGCCCAACCATTTTTTCTTGATCAAAAAGAGCGACACCTGACACTTTAATAGAGTTGCTTGTATTTTTAATGTAAGGGAGGTAGGCATCCACGCCTTTTGCCATCATCTGATTCATAAAAATATGCTGATTGGTCACAGGTTGATTGCCGTTTCGCATGTTTTGAGCCAGTAAATCTGAAAGATATACACCGATATTTAAGTTGGTTTGATTCATCTTTGTATACAACAAATCTTCAACTTCTCCGCCTACTATGGCAAATACTTGACGGGACCCAATGATCGGATCACGATAAATGTAATTCATCAAATCAATCATACCCACTTCTTTCGCCAGCTTTTCACTTATTAAAATCACGAGTACTTGTCCCATGACAACGGGGAAAGGCGATTTTTCCGACACAAGAAACTGAATATTACTAATGGTATTTGACTTAGCACTTACAATTTGATAACTTCCTTGTTCTTCGCTTTTAAAAACAGGGAAAACAAAGAAGCCCTTCATTTCTCCATCTTCCAATAAGTCAAATCCCGCCGCCTGCGAGATACTTAATTCATCTAAGAGACGAGGCTGTGCACAGCTCGTTAAGAAAAGGCTCAATAACATGAGACACACCAGAATATAATGTTTCATGTTCGTTTTTTCACCCACCTTTTTTTCAGCAGCAGCCCAATGATCATACATCCAATCAATCCATAGACGAGGATGTATCCGCTATATTCCACCCATTTATTAAATGTCTCAAATGAGGTAGCTCTAATAAAAAATGAAAACATGACGAGAATGAGAAGGCTGAGAACTATTAACGTGGTGCGCTGGCTCGTGTGAAACACTTGTTTTGCCATTCTGCTGGCTGCCCATAATGGAATGGCGATATTTGGAACGATAAGCAAAAGCCATAGCGACACTTCAATAAATTCAAAGCGCTGGATAAACGGAAGTTTGACAATGCTGGTTAATGTCAATGTTGGCCATTTCGTTAGTTTGAGCTGAGCACTTGAGTAGTACGCAATAGAGACGAGAAATACAAGCAAATTCAGGCATGTAGTCAGCAACACTCCCATATGTGCAAATTTTTGCGACGTTTGTGCCTTTTTAATAAAGGGATAATAGACAAGCAATGTTCCAAAACCAAACATGGATAAAGAGGCATCTTTGACCCCCATCATGAGTTGTGAAAATGAATGATCAAACATTGGGAACATAAACCGGATGTGACTATATTTCATGACATAAAAACAGATAAAGGTCATCCAGTACGTTAGGACAATGCTAAAGAATGCCCAACCGGCGATTGTTCTAAATCCGCCTGTGTGAATGTAATAGACGAGGATGAGCAGCACTGATGCAAATAAAAGACCAGGAATTTCTTTAAACAGCCAAACATGGATTACATCCATATAATGAACAAGCACAATCAAAGACAATGAAGAAAAATACAAAATGTAGAGAATGTTGATGAATTGTCCGAGCCATTTACCAAACACAGATTGCGTAATGTCACTAAATTCGTCAGAAGGTGCTTTTTTAAACAAAAAGTAAATGAGGAAGATCATCAAATTGACGCTTGCACCAGCAATTAAAATGGCGATCCACCCATCATTATTAATCGTCCGGACAAGATTCGTCTGGAAATTTAAAATACCAACACCTACTTGATTGGCATTGATCAGAAAAAACACAAAAAAAGGGGATACTTGAAATTTTTCTTTCACAGAAGAAGAGCTCATGCCTTCACTTCCTTATTCATAAAAATCATTTTTCCCCTTACGGCCTTGCTTTGGCTTTTGGCGGTGTATCGTTTCATTTTGCGGCCGTAAATTTTCTGGACGTTTTTTCAAAAAGCGGAGTTGGGGCCGAATCAAACTACCTTTTAAATCGGCCAATCGAAGTGGAAAGATTGGCTCTAAGTAAGGTTGTCCTATAGACGTTAATTTCATTAAATGTGTAAGAAGAAAAGCCCCCATTAGCGAAATCCCTAGCGCTCCCCACACTTGTGCAGCAAAAAGAAATGGGAAACGTAAGAGACGAATGGTTGTCCCCATTTTATATATAGGAGTGACAAAAGAGGCAAGAGCTGATAATGCGACGATAATGAGCAGGATATTACTTGTTAATCCCGCTGCAACCGCAGCCTGTCCTATCACAATACCTCCAACAATCCCGAGCGTCTGTCCGACTTTTGCAGGAAGGCGAGACCCGGCTTCCCTAAGCAGCTCAATCGATATCTCTAAAAATAATGCTTCAATAATAGGCGGAAAGGGCACGAGATAACGTGATGCTACGATCGTTTCTAATAAGTCCTTGGGAATCAGTTCATAGTGAAACGTTAAAACTGCTACATACAAAGGGGTTGCAAAAATAGAAAAAATCACAGCAAAAATGCGTAACAGCCGAAAGGAGGATGCTGCGATCCAAGACATGTTATAGTCTTCCATTGTAGAAAAATACTCGAGTAAAATTGTAGGTGCAAGCAGGGTATGAGGCGAACCGTCAACCATAATGGCTATTTTTCCTTCCGTTAAACCTGAGGAAACCCTGTCTGGCCGTTCTGTATTTAAAAACAATGGAAAGATTGTATTGGACACATCATAAAGCATTTGCGCAAGATAATTAGAATCTAGAATTTGGTCATAGTCAACATCTTGAATCCGCTGAAGAACGGTTTCAATGTTCTGCGGGTTGGCGATATTCTCTATGTATACAACGGCTACTTTCGTTTGAGAAAGGGTACCAACTGTGTGTTCAACTACTTTAAGGTCAGGAGTGGGCAGCCTGCGCCTAATCAAGTTTAAGTTTGTGTCCAGCCCTTCCACAAATGCTTCCTGCGCACTAATGATTCCGAATTCAATCTCAGGCGGGCCCACTTGTCTGCCTTTCTTTTCTTCAATCGGCAAGAGAAGCGTATTGCCCCAATCTGTCTCAATCCGAACAGCAATACTGCCTCGATGAAGAGCTTCTTCCACTTTTTGAAGGTCCTTCGTAATCACAGCTTGTTCAATTGGGATGTGTTCTTTCAACTCTTCAAGGGTGGGTGTTAGATGCAATTGTTGAATAAAAGGCAAGATTTGTTCATGAAGGAGATTGCCATTAATTAAAGATCGAAAAAAAGAAATTCTGTAAAGAAAACCTCCGGAACTTGATAATTCATTGATAAAATCAGAAGAGCGCGATAATGCTTCAAATACTGAATTCGGGTCTTTCTGTTTTGATTTGTTTTTCTTCAGCACTTGAACCATCTCCTTCCGCGATTTGCCTCTATTATCCAACCGATCTTCTGAAGATATGCATAAAAAAAGCGTTCAGCTTCATGAACTGGACGCTTTTTTTCCATATTGAACGGCTTCTAATAAAAAGTCAGCCAGATGAATCGCTCTCATGCTAGGCATATGTCCTGCCTTTTTGACGCCTGCTGCCATTTGTAGTTGACAGCCTGGATTCGACGTCACAATGGCAGCTGCAGCTGTGTTGTTCGCTTCCGTCATTTTATGATCTAAAATTTGCATCGACATGTCTGGCTGCAAGATATTGTAGATTCCTGCAGATCCGCAGCAGCGGCCAGCATCTTTCATTTCTTTAAACGTTACCCCTTGAATGGCTTTCATGAGCACCCTCGGCGCCTGTTGTACATTCATCCCATTTCGTAAATGACAGGAGTCTTGATAGGTGATCACTTGCGCTGGCAAAGCCAGTGGCAAGTGGCGGTGAAATTCCAGCTCTACAAGGATGCTTGAAATATCGGTTATTTTCTGTGAGAAGGCTTTACTTCGTTTTTGAAAATCTGGGTCATCCTGAAGCAAATGACCGTAATCACTTAAAAAGGCGCCGCAGCCGCCCGCGTTCATGACAATCGCATCGGCATCTGTTTCCTCGAATGCTTCAATATTCCGCTTGGCTAACTGTTTTGCTTGGTCTTTTTCTCCGCTATGACCATGTAGCGCGCCGCAGCACGTTTGTATAGGAGGAACGATCACATCGCAGCCTGCCAGCTGTAAGAGATGAATGGTCGCTTTGTTTGTGTTTGAGAAAACTGTATCCATTAAACAGCCAGTAAAAAACGCCACCCGTTTTTTTGCCTGACCAATGGCTTTATATTCATTCAAACGTTTTTTCTTTTTCTTTTGAGGCGGCACCTTTGGAAGTGCCTGTTCCATCAACTGTAAATGGGAGGGAAGCACCTTCAGTATGCGCGTCTTTCTGGCGGCTGTTTGCAGACCAGATGTTTGATAAAATCGAAGAAAACTAGCAGCTTGTCGCATACGACTTTGTGACGGAAAGAGACCTTTAAACACAACACGTCTCATCAATTTGACGGGAAACGATTGTTTTTTATGTTGTTGAATAATGTCTCTTGCATCTTCTAGCAGCTGTCCATACTTGACGCCAGAAGGGCAGACTGGTTCACATGCACGGCAGCCAAGACAAAGATTAAGGGAATGTTCAACATCTTCATCTGGCTCAATGACGCCATCTCTTACAGCTTTCATTAACGCAATTCGGCCCCGAGGGGAGTGCGTTTCTTGTTGTCCAGATTCAATATAAGTAGGGCAGGAAGGGAGGCAGAATCCGCAGCGCATGCAATTAAGCAGCTCCTTTTCATCCATTTGCTCCTGAAACTGCTGCTGGATCTCTTTTTGCTTAGAAGAAGAACTCATGAGACCACCACTCGCTTTCTTGAGGCTTTTCCAAACACTTTATCTGGGTTCATGATATGTGCAGGGTCAAGTGCCTGTTTAATCGCCTTCATGGCAGCGATTCCTTCTTTTTTGACCTTCAGCTCCAAATAGGGCGCTTTCATAAGACCCACGCCATGTTCGCCTGTAATCGTGCCGCCAAGTGCAACGGCTTTTTCAAAAATGGCCTGAAAGGCAGCTTCTACCCGTTTCATTTCTTCTTCATTTCTTGCATCTGTCGCACAAGTGGGGTGTAAGTTGCCATCACCTGCATGACCAAACGTACAAATGTTCACCTTATACTTTCGTGCAATGTCTTCAATTGCACGAACCATATTGGCAATTTCAGACCGGGGAACGGTAGCATCTTCTAAAATCGTTGTAGGACTTAATCGAGCGAGGGCAGATAAAGCAGAGCGTCTCGCTGTTAAGAGAGCACTTGCCTCTTCTTCTGAATGTGCAATCTTGACGCTTGTAGCCCCGTGTTGCTCACAGACTTCTGCGATTTTTTGGATATCACGAGAAACAGCTTCAGGGTTGCCGTCCTGTTCAATTAATAACACAGCTTGAACGTCAGTAGGCAGGCCGATGTTTGCAAAATCTTCAACGACTTCAAGGGTCGGCTGATCCATAAATTCTAATGTAGCAGGAATGATACGCTCAGCAATGATGGCCGATACAGAAGTCGCAGCTTCTTCAAGGCTTTCGTATAAACAAAGCATTGTTTGTTTCGTTTCTGGAAGCGGCAGGAGCTTTAGCACCGCTTCTGTGACAATCCCGAGTGTTCCTTCTGAACCAACGAACAATCGAGTCATATCATATCCAGCGACATCTTTTGCAAGCTTTCCGCCTGTTTTGATGATGTCACCATTTGGCAAAACCACTTCAAGCCCAAGGACATAATCCCTTGTCACTCCATACTTTAACCCCCGCAGCCCCCCTGAATTTTCGTTAATATTGCCGCCTAATGTGGAAATTTTCATAGAGCTTGGGTCTGGCGGGTAGAAGAGACCTTTTTCCTCTACTTGATGAATCAATTCCTGCGTAATTAAGCCAGGCTGCACCGTTGCGGTTAAATTTTCTTCGTCTATTTCTAATAATTGATTCATTCTAGTAAAGAGAATTACCAATCCGCCCTGAGTAGGGCATGTTCCTGCGCACAGATTCGTCCCTGAGCCTCTTGGGACGATCGGCACTTTGTAAGAGGCGCACAGTTTCACAATTTGCTGCACTTCTTCAGCCGTGTGAGGCCGCACGATCGCATCTGGCATCTGTTGAAAATTTGGTGTCGCATCATAAGAGTAGGCAAGACGATCCGCCTTGCTGTCTTGGACATTAGGCGCACCGACAATATCTTTTAATTGATTTGAAAATTCTGAATCTAGCATATACAATCACTCCCGCTCATTTAACGTCTCGTTTCTACCAGTATAAAAAAAGAACCGTCACATGACTATAGACGATTCTACAAAATATCAGGCTGTTTTATCGTATTTTTTGTATCATGATCTAAAAGCAGCAAGGCCAAATAAAAAAGCATCGCATCTTGCATACGCTTTGGATCAAGTGTCGTTAAATCCTGAATCCGTTTTAATCGGTAATGAAGTGTATTAATATGGACATGCATAGCTTCTGCTGTATGTTTCAATGAGTAATCCGAAGCGATGAGTACCCGCAATGTTTTCACTAGTTCTGGATAGGAGAAAAGGGACGCAATCGTTCGATCAAGAAACGCATCTTTTGTTTCCTGACTGATTTCCTCCATAAAAAGTTCAAGCGTCAAATCTTCATCAAACACAATGGGTGTTTCAGCATGCGCCAATTTTAAAGCGCGAAACGCTTGATGAAAGGACTGCTTCATGACATGAGAAGCTGCTGGTTTTCCTGCCCCCATTAAAATCCTCGATGGTGACAGCGCTGTGAGCGCAGCATGAATATGGAACAAGCGCTTGTGCCATGTATCACGACCATCTGGTGTGGCTTGTAGCATGAGCAAAAAACGTGCATGCCCCCAGCGCACAATGATCTCCTGATTGGTGAGTTGCAGTTTGTCCTTCATCAGTTTGTATTGATCCTGCTTCATAAACGATTCGTCTTGACAATCAATGAGAATAGCGACACGCTGCTTGTTGACATCAAGGCCAAGCCGCTGCGCCTTCTCGGTCATACCTGCCGCTGTCTCTGGCAGATGAAGCCAGTCGAACACAAATGCTTCAAGCTGCCGTTCATCTGTTTCCGTTTCTTGAAAAAATTCATGTTCTTGAATGAGCAGCTCCGTCATTTTCCGTAAAATGTCGCCAAAAGGGGAGACATGCCTAGGATCACCTGTCATTCCAATGACCCCAATGACTTCTTGTTTAAAATAAATAGGCAGATTGATACCGGCTTTGACGCCTTTCATCTGCAGCACATCATCCTTTGTGAGAATTCGTTTCTGCCCTTCTAAGGATGTGACATATGCTCCTTCATGAAATTGACCAATGCGTGCTGGATCTGTTGCAGCAATAATGGTACCGTTTGTTTGTGTGATGATGATTTCTTCCGTCAGTACCTTTTTGACCTCATCTACGATTTTTTCTGCCAGTGTCATTGTGAGCAAAACGGTCCCCTCCGAGATGTTTCTTTTTCCACTATCATACCATCATATGCTCAGGCATATCTTTCTTTTCATGTGTTATGCTAAAATAAAAACGCATATGAAGTAGATGAAAGGAGACACAGCCATGTCACTGCAAAATCGCTTACAAGATTTACTGAAAGAAGGGCAGGCGCTCACCGACTTTGAATATAACAAAGCCGCAAGTCAAAATTGGCCGCTAGAAGGGGCAAAAATGACAGAAGAAGCACGCTTTGCTGATGTTTATATAGAACGTGTAGACAAGGAATCGGAGGAAATGATTCAAACAGAAAATGCTTCCTTTTTAAATACACCTCTTACATACGTAAAAAAACAACAAAAAGAATTCATTTATATCGAGTCGAAGTGGTTTGATGTGGTGAGAGCCGACGGACTTGCCATAGAATGGGATGAAGTATTTCAGACGTATACCGTGTTATTCGGATTGAAGCGTCCTAAAAAAGATACTGGATTACTAAAAGAGATGCTCTCAACATTAAATGGTGCTCAGCTTCAATTTAATGGGCAAGACGGGTTATTTGATATCAACATTCCGCTTCTTGAACTAGAGGACATCAAAGAAGATACACCTTTGATTGGTGTGATCTCAGCAGTGTACCGCTATTTATTCAACTTGCTCATGCAGCTTGAAAATGAATGAATCAAAAAACGGCTCACATTCCTGAGCCGTTTTTTTAGAGCCATCCTCTTATGAATTGAGCCTCACCCATCCCAAAGCTCCAATCGGCGTCTCCATTTTTCACGATGGAGATCATCACATCCGACTTGGCAACCCCGCATTCTTTTTCTATACGTTCTGCGATTTGTGCATAAAGCTGTTCCTTTTGCTCTTTCGTCCGCTGTTTACTGACAACACTAATGACAACCAGATCCTTTGTTCTCGGATAACCAAGCCCAGTGTCTTCGATGATCATTTCTTCAGGGCGGTGCTGATGAACAATTTGATAGCGATCTCGTTCAGGTACCCCAAAGGCATCAACCATTGCTTCATGGCAGGTGTCCAGCAGTTTTTTTAATTCCTCTTTTGAACGGCCCTCTATCACGTCAAATCGTAACAACGGCATCAGGTCAACCTCCAAATATGTGTTTAATATACAATCATAATGTAACCAACACTTCGCCGGTTCACTCTTTTGCGCATAAGAAAAAAGCCAAAACATTGGCGCTTGGCTTTTTCGCTCTGGACTAAGGCGTGACAAATTTCACATCATGCTCTTTTCCATATTGAAGGTAATCTTCATTTGGTTGTTCATTCGTCACGACGATGTCTATGTCTTTTAAGTCACAAAACGTGGTCAAGGCATAATGGTCAAACTTACTATCATCGACTAATAAAAAGGTTTTGGCGTTTTTTTCAACGAGCGTTTTTTTAATATCTGTCTCAAGCGGGGAGGAATTCGTGACGCCATGATCAATGGATAAACCAGTTGATGCAATAAATGCTTTATTGACATTGTATGCTTTGAGACGCTCAACACTTTGATAACCAACGAAAGAATTTGTTTTTCGCTCTAGCATACCCCCGGTTGAAAAGATGGTGAGGTGTTCATAAGGCATAGCCTGTGTAATGAAATCCACGTTATTTGTCACAACGGTAATCCGTTTCTCCTTCAAATAGGGAAGCATCTCCAGTGTCGTTGTACCAGAATCAACAAAAATCATATCACCATGTTCAACAAAAGCAGCGGCTGCCTGTCCGATCAATTGTTTTTTACTCAGCTGACGAGTCTTTCGCTCCTGATACACCACCAATGTTGAGTGATTCACAGCGACGCCGCCGTACACTTTCTTTAGCACGCCGGATTCTACCAATGCTTGTACATCTCGGCGTATGGTGTTTTTTGAGACGCCAAAATGCGTCACAAGCTCATCAAGAGAGGCAGATTCCCGGTCAAATACATACTCTTTTATTTGCTGAATACGTTTTGTTTTTATCATGCTACAATCTCCAATCAATACGAATATGCTAGTTCTATTATAACAATAATTCCACGTAAAAGATGTCACTGATCAACATGGGAGAATCGAATGATCTTTTTCTCTTATCTTTTCTCATTTTTCATAAAAGCGTATGATAGAGAAAAGAGGATAGAAAGGATTTTCACTTCTATGAATGAACACAACATACAATTTTCAAAGCTTGCAAATTTTAGAGAGGTAGGGGGACTCCAAACAACGGATCAGATGGTCATCAAACAAGGAATGATTTATCGATCTGCTGATTTATCACGTCTCACGAAGCAAGACATAATGACGTTCTCAACACTTGGAATTCAAACGATTTGTGACCTGCGTACAAGCTCAGAACGAAAATCACACCCGCCAAAGATCATGGAACATGACAAAATTGTTCATATCCCTATGCAGCCTGACAGCATGATGCCTAGCAAATGGACCATGTTTCGTATGCTGATAGCAGAAGGAAAATCTCTATCCTTTACACCGATCATGAAAGATGTATATCAAAGCATGCTCTATGAGCGAAAAAAAGAGATTCAGCAATTGTTTACATTACTGTCCGATGAAAAAAATTATCCGCTTATGCTTCACTGTACAAGCGGAAAGGACCGTACAGGCTTTTTATCTGCTCTTATTCAATTAGCAGCGGGTGTGCCGGTGCATACCGTTTTAAGTGAATACATGCGTTCCAATGAAGGCGTGAAAATGCTAGTGAAAAGACAAGAACGATTTGTTCGCATGATGAGTTTATATCGGGTGTCAAAAGAACAAATTCAGCCCCTGCTTGGTGTGCAGCAAGATTATCTTGAAGATGTACTGAATGAGATGATGGATACATACGGAAGTGCAGAGCGGTATTTACTAGAAGCCTGCGACGTCCCGAAAGATCAGCTACTTAAAATGAAAAACATCTTGCTTACACCATCTGCTGGCATTCCATCACAAAACGCAGAATAAACTTAATATGAGGTGATGCAAACCATGCTGAAAAAGATCAGTATGACGGTTCTGACACTAGTTTTCATGGGTGTCTTCTTATTGATTCCGTCTAGCAGTCTAGCTCGTTCGATGCCAAAAGGGAAGCTTGAGAGCACAAGAGAGATGCGTGCAGTGTGGGTCGCATCAGTTTATAACTTAGATTGGCCTTCAAAGAAAGGACTGCCCGCAGATGAGCAGAAACAAGAGTTCATTCAACTGTTAGACGACATCAAAGCGATGAATATGAACGCCGTCATCATGCAAATTAAACCAACAGCAGATGCCTTTTATCCGTCGAAATTCGGGCCATGGTCTGAATATTTGACTGGTACACAAGGGAAAGACCCTGGATATGACCCGCTTGAATTTATGATAGAAGAAGCACATAAACGCGGCCTTGAATTTCATGCTTGGTTTAACCCTTATCGAATCACCATGAATCATACCGATCTCAACCGGTTATCAGCCGATCATCCTGCAAGAGCACACCCTGAGTGGACCATCGCCTACGGAAATCAGCTGTACTTTAATCCAGGCATTCCTGATGCTCAGGACTTCATTGTTGACGGGATAGAGGAAGTAGTGAAAAACTACGATATTGATGCGGTGCATATGGATGATTATTTTTACCCGAATAAAATCGCTGGTGTGCCATTTCCAGATCAAGAAACGTATGAAACTTACGGTCAGAAATTCACACATATAGAAGATTGGCGAAGAGATAATGTGAACGATCTAGTGAAGCAAATCAATAACACCATTAAGAAAGAAAAGCCGTATGTGAAATTCGGTATTAGCCCATTTGGTGTATGGCGCAACATAAAAGATGACCCAACCGGTTCAAACACAACAGCAGGGATGACCAATTATGATGATTTGTATGCTGATACAAGAGAGTGGATACAGCAGCACCATATTGATTATATCACCCCGCAAATTTATTGGAGTATTGGCTTTCAACCCGCTGCCTATGATGTGCTGACGAAATGGTGGTCAAATGAAGTGAAGGGGCAGCCTGTTCATTTGTACATTGGTCAAGCGACGTATAAAATCAATCAAAACAGTGATCCTGCTTGGTCTGATCCCGAGGAGTATTTTCGCCAGATCGAGCTGAACAGGCAGTCACAGCTCGTACAAGGAAGCATGCATTTTAGTCTGAAAGATATCAATCGGAATCCCTTGAATGTAAAGAAACGATTAATAGAAGAAACCTATAGCAAACCGGCTCTCATACCAGAGATGCCATGGCTTCATCAAAAAGCGCCAAAAAAACCAATCATCCAATCTGTGAAAAAGACAGAGGATGGTGCAGTTTTACGAATACAAAATGATCCGCGCTCTAGTGCATCCTATTATGCAGTCTATCGATTGTCGAATAAAGGGACATACGAATTTGTGCAAACGGTCAGAAAAGAAACTGGTTCCTTCACTCAAACGAAAGACATTTTAGCCAATCAAAAGAAGAGCTATACCTATAAAGTGACGGCACTCAATCGCCTTCATCATGAAAGCAAACCTTCTACAAAAACAGTAAAATAACAAAGACAGCATAAATGAGGGTTTTCCTCCATTTATGCTTTTTTGCTTTCTCTATTTTTCTACTATTTTTATTTTAATTTTCTGAATTCAATCAAGCTTGGCATGAAGCAGCTATTTCAATAATAAATATGATAGAAAAGCGCCAAAGGGGGAAGCACAATGGATTTTGAATTAACGAAAGAGCAGCAAATGATCCGTCAGATGGTCAAAGAATTTGCAAAAACAGAAATTGCACCGCACGCTCAAACTGTTGATGAACAGGCAGCATTTCCCGTAAAAACATTTCAAAAAATGGGGGAGCTCGGTTTTATGGGTATACCTTTTCCAGAGAAATATGGAGGATCTGGAGGAGATACGATCTCGTATGCACTGGCAGTCGAGGAAATTGGAAAACAGTGTGCGAGTACAGGTTTAAGTTATGCCGCAGCGGTTTCCTTAGGCGCAAGTCCACTTTATTACTTCGGCACGGAGGAGCAAAAGATGGACCATCTTGTTCCATTAGCCTCTGGAACAGCGCTTGGCTCCTTCGGATTAACAGAACCAAACGCCGGATCAGATGCAAAAGGAACAAAAACAAAAGCCATTCAAGACGGACAAGAATATGTCATCAGTGGGGAAAAGTGCTGGATCACAAATGCCAATTATGCCAGAACGATTATTGTCACCGCTGTGACAGATCATGATGAAAACGGACGTCCAATCATCTCCGCCTTTATTGTGGAGAAAGGACAAAAGGGACTGTCGATTACAAACCCATATGACAAAATGGGGGTTCGTGGTTCAGATACGGCTGAAATCATTTTAGATGAAGTGCGTGTACCAGCGCATCATATATTAGGAGACAAATCGAAAGGATTCAAGCAATTTTTATATACATTAGACGGCGGACGAATTTCCATTGCAGCCTTATCTGTCGGAATTGCGCAAGCGGCACTTGATGCTTCACTTTCCTATGCAAAAGAAAGAAAGCAATTTGGAAAGACGCTCTCATCCTTCCAGGCCATCCAGTTTAAGCTGGCGGATATGGCGATGCAAATAGAGCTTGCAAGACAAATGGTCTGGAAAGCCGCTTGGCTGAAAGATCAAGGCAAACCATTTACAAAAGAAGCGGCCTATGCCAAACTGTTTGCTTCAGAAATGGCCACAAAAGCGAGTCTTGATGCGGTCCAAATTCATGGCGGAACAGGCTATATGAAAGAATGCGGTGTTGAACGGCTTGTGAGAGATGCCAAGCTGATGGAAATCGGAGAAGGAACCTCTGAAATTCAGCGGCTCGTGATCGCAAGACAGCTGTTAGCGTAATACCTTAATGAAAACGCTTACTATACATGAGGGAGGAAAGCAATGATGTCGATTCATCCGCAAACGATTGGCTCCCTATTAAGAGAAAAAAAAGAACAGCATCCAGCACATGAAGCCATTGTTTACCCAGAACGTTCTTTACGTTATTCGTACGAAGCGTTTTATCAAGAGGTCAAGGCAACAGGTAAAGGTCTCATGGCATTAGGGGTTCAAAAGGGAGATCACATCGCCATTATGGCACCAAATATACCTGAATGGCTCATTCTTCAATTTGCCTGCGCCTCCATTGGTGCTGTTCTTGTCACTGTGAATACCAATTTTCAATCACAGGAACTCGCCTATTTACTCAAGCACTCTGACAGCAAAATGTTGTTTATTGTAGACGGCTTTAAAGAAACGTCCTATGTCAACATGCTTGAAGAGCTGATTCCAGAACTTCAAACCGCTCATCAAGAGGAGATCACTTCCACACAATTTCCTTATTTAAAAAGATGTATCTATATCGGTCAGCATCTACCAAACGGCATGCTCAGCTGGGATCGTCTTCAAGTGGCAGCCAAAAGAACCGAAGAGTTTGAATGGGAGAAGCGAATGAATGAGCTCACGCCTGATGACGTTATTAATATGCAGTACACTTCAGGCACAACCGGCTATCCAAAGGGCGTCATGCTCAGCCACACAAACATCGTCTGTAATGCGAGTCAGATCGCAGATTGTATGAAATTAACAGAGCAGGACCGTATGTGTATCCCAGTGCCGTTCTTTCATTGCTTCGGCTCTGTTCTTGGTGTACTTGCTTGTCTCACAAAAGGGGGAACGATCATTCCACTTGAATCATTCCATCCAGAACGAGTCCTTCAAACAGTAGAAAAAGAAAAATGCACCGTTCTTCACGGTGTACCAACCATGTTCATCGCAGAGCTCGATCATCCAAATTTCCACTCTTATGACCTGTCCACATTACGAACGGGCATTATGGCCGGTTCACTCTGCCCATCCCATGTCATGAAAGCAGTCATTGAAAAAATGGGACTGAGAGAGCTCACGATTGCCTATGGTCAGACCGAAAGTTCACCGGTCATTACCCAAACAAGAACCGATGATTCGTTTGAAAGACGAGTTCAAACGGTCGGACGTGCGCTTCCTCAAATTGAAGTCAAAATTGCTTTACCAGGAACATCAGAAGAAGTGCCAAGAGGACAGCAAGGGGAGCTTTGTACAAGAGGCTATCATGTCATGAAGGGCTATTATAAAAACGAAGAAGCAACAAATGAAGTCATTGATGAGGACGGATGGCTTCATACAGGGGATTTAGCTGAGATGGATCATGACGGTTATGTGAAGATCACAGGCCGGCTCAAAGATATGATCATCAGAGGCGGAGAGAATGTGTACCCAAAAGAGATTGAGGATGTCCTATACACTCACCCTGCCATTCTTGACGCACAGGTCGTTGGTATTCCTGACGAGACATACGGCGAGGAAGCAGCCGCATTCATTCGGCTGAAACAAGGGAAGTCGGTCTCAATTGAGACATTAACGAGCTATTGTCAGTCACAAATGGCACGCTACAAAATCCCGAAATACTTTTTCATTACAGATGAGTACCCAATGACCGCCTCAGGCAAAATTCAGAAATTCCGCTTGAAAAAGCAGGCGCTTGATCTAATAAAGGAGTGAAGGCAGCGATGTTTGAACAAGTATTGATCGCCAATCGAGGCGAAATTGCCCGTAGAGTGATTCGGACATGTAAACGGCTCGGAATCAAAACCGTTGCCGTTTATTCAGAGGCTGATCAGCATGCACTTCATGTGCAAGAAGCAGACAGCGCTTATTATATCGGCGGCGCTAAAGTTTCTGAAAGCTATTTAAACATGGAAGCGATCATTAAGGTTGCCAAACAAACAAATGCTGATGCTATCCACCCAGGGTATGGTCTTTTATCAGAAAATGCGGCATTTGCTGAGCGCTGCCGGAGCGAAGGCATTGCCTTTATTGGCCCATCTGCACAAGTCATTCAGCAGATGGGAAATAAAATTGAAGCGAGAAAAACGATGGAACAAGCGGGCATCCCAATCGTTCCTGGTGTTTCAGCCCCACTCCATGATGCAGACGAAGGGGTTCATAAAGCACAGACACTCGGCTATCCCATTATGCTAAAAGCATCGAGTGGTGGCGGCGGGATTGGTATGCAGCTCGTCCGTAACGACGAAGAACTGCATCGAGCGTTTGAAGGAAATCAAAAAAGAGCACAAAGTTTCTTTCAAGACGGTACTTTATACATGGAAAAGGTGATTGAACACGCACGGCACATCGAAATTCAAGTTCTTTTTGATTCGTTCGGTCACGGCGTTCACTTATTTGAAAGAGATTGTTCACTCCAAAGAAGACATCAGAAAATTGTTGAAGAGGCACCAGCCGTCTGTCTTGAAGAAACTGTGAGACAGCAAATGGGACAGATGGCCGTCAAAGCTGCCAAAGCGATTGGGTATGAAAATGCGGGCACGATTGAATGTTTAGTCGATCAAAACCAGCAATTTTATTTCTTAGAAATGAATACGAGATTGCAAGTAGAACACCCTGTCACTGAAGAAATTACTGGGATTGACCTTGTCGAGGAGCAGCTAAAAATTGCAGCATTAGAGCCCCTGTCTTTTAGCCAAGAGGATATTCATCAAATTGGGCATGCGATTGAAGTCAGAATATACGCTGAAGACCCTGTGACATTTTACCCTTCGCCAGGCACGATCACTCGGCTTTCTACACCTGATGCCCCATATATCCGTCATGAGTTAAGCGTAACGAGCGGAAGTGTCATTACCCCATTTTACGATCCAATGATTGCGAAAATGATTGTGTACGGTGATACTCGAAAACTCGCCATAGAACGATTAAAAGCAGCATTACAAGCATATGAAATAGAAGGGATCAAAACCAATGTACCGCTTTTAAAGGAAATGGCCGAATCAACTGCCTTTTTACATGGCAGCATCACAACCGATTTTCTGATGAAAAAAAGGGAGGAAAACCGTTCATGAAAACTGTCACGATACAAATGGCCGGAAACTTATGGAAGCTTCTTGTGAAACAGGGTGATGATGTGCAAAAAGGACAGGAAGTCGCCATCTTAGAATCCATGAAAATGGAGATTCCCATTGTTGCAGAAGAAGCAGGTGTGATCAGTAAAGTGTATAAGGCGGAGGGGGACTTTGTTGACGAGGGAGAGGTACTTTTGGAGCTGACAGAATAGGGGGAAAGCCGCATGGCATTACCAAAAAACGTGCTCATTAGAGAGGTCGGCCCGCGCGATGGCCTGCAAAATGAATCCGTTTGGCTGGACACAATGGAGAAGCGAACATGGATCCATTTACTCGAAGAAGCCCATCTTCCTTATATTGAAGTCACCTCATTTGTTCATCCGAAATGGGTTCCAGCCTTAAAAGACGCCAAAGAATTAGCCCAATCATTAAACAAAAAAGAGGATATTACCTATGCCGCACTCATCCCAAATGAAAAGGGGTTAGCTCATTTTTTTGAAGCAAACCTTGAGCTAGGGGCTATGTTTATCTCAGCGAGTGAGACACATAACAAAAAGAATATGAATCGATCTATACAGGAAACATTGCCTGTGATCAAACAAATGACAGCCGATTTAAAAGCAGAAGGACGGCAAACGCGGGCCTATATTTCAACCGTGTTTGGATGTCCTTATGAAAAACAAGTGCCGATGGACCAAGTGCTGCGATTAACGGAACAGCTGCTCTCCTTCGGCATTGATGAAATATCACTCGGGGATACCATTGGGGAAGCCCATCCGCTACAAGTAGAAAGACGGTTAGACCTTTTACTTGAACGCTTTCCTGCTGATAAAATTGCGCTTCATTTTCATGATACGAAAGGAATGGGGCTTGCCAATATTTATACAGCATTAAAAGCCGGCATCACCATATTTGATGCCTCTAGCGGGGGGCTTGGCGGCTGTCCTTATGCACCTGGCTCCAGCGGAAACGTGGCGACAGAAGACGTGGTGCACATGCTTCACAAACTCGGGATCGAAACAAATGTCGACCTCCCTCGCTTGATTAAAGCGGTTGAATGGATTGAAGCAAAAGTGGATCGAACCCTGCCAAGTCACTGTTTACGCGCTTTTCAGTCTCACACTACTTGATAAAGGGTGAATCACATGACTTCATTGGTCCATTTTTCAATACAAGATGATCACATTGGCATCATGACCTTAAACAGACCAGCACAAGCCAATGCTCTATCAGCTGCTATGCTAGAGGAAATCAATCAAACGATTCAAGAAATCAAACATGATGAAAACATCCGCTGTTTGCTCATGACAGGAGCTGGCGCTAAAGTTTTTTGCGCAGGAGCAGACTTAAAAGAACGGCGATTGATGACAGAACAAGAAGCCAAAGAAGCCGTTCTGACCATTCAGCAAACCTTTACAGACATTGAATCTTTGCCTGTTCCTGTCATTGCCGTGATAAACGGACACGCACTTGGCGGAGGTCTTGAGCTCGCGCTCGCCTGTGATCTCCGCATCGCAAGAGCGGGTGCAGCGCTCGGCCTGCCGGAAACAGGACTAGCTATCCTGCCGGGAGCAGGGGGCACACAAAGACTTCCGCGCCTGATCGGACCCGGGAAAGCGAAAGAAATGATCTTCACAGGCACTTCTTTACGAGCAGAAGAAGCCGTTCAAATCGGACTGATTGAACGTATCTCTACAGCCGATTCACTGATGAATGATGCCATCACACTCGCAAAACAAATCACCAAAAATGCACCGATCGCTTTAAATGAAGCAAAACAAGCCATTCAATCCAGCCTTGATCACGATTTACAAACAGGTCTGACGAAAGAATACGAAGCTTATCTGCGGCTTATTCATACAGAAGATCGACTAGAAGGTCTCAAGGCTTTTCAAGAAAAACGAACGCCTTATTACAGAGGGAAATAGCAAGAAAGGGGAATGTTTATGATCGAAGAATATGAATTAAAAAAACAACGAATTGAAAAGGGCGGGGCAGAACGCTACCATCAAAAAAATAAAGAAAAAGGAAAATTATTTGTCCGTGATCGGCTTCATTTGTTATTAGATGAGGATTCTTTCATTGAAGATGCCATGTTTGCAGAGTGCAAAGATGAACATTTACCAGCAGATGGTGTCGTCACAGGAACCGGGCGTATGAATGGGCAGACTGTTTGTGTCATGGCAAACGACTCTACGGTTAAAGCAGGATCGTGGGGCGTCAAAACAGTAGAAAAAATCATTCGAATTCAAGAAACGGCCGAGAAGCTCAATTGTCCTATGCTGTATTTAGTCGATTCTGCGGGTGCAAGGATCACCGATCAAATCGCCATGTTCCCAGGCAGAAGAGGAGCAGGGCGCATTTTTTATAACCAAGTCAAGCTGTCTGGGCGCATTCCTCAAATTTGTTTACTATTCGGTCCTTCTGCAGCCGGTGGTGCCTATATCCCTGCTTTTTGTGACATTGTCGTGATGGTCGAAGGAAATGCCTCTATGTATTTAGGCTCGCCGCGAATGGCTGAAATGGTGATCGGTGAAAAAGTATCACTTGAGGAAATGGGCGGTGCGAAAATGCATTGCAGCATTTCTGGATGCGGAGATATATTAGCCAAAACAGAGGAAGAGGCCATTCAAATTGCACGTGATTATTTAACCTATATGCCTGCCAACTATATGGAAAAACCAAAAACGACAGCAGCAAAAGCACCTAAACCATCTGAAACCACCATCCAAGACTTAATCCCTAAAGGCCAGAATACCCCATTTGATATGTATCAACTCATCGATTTACTGATTGATGAAGGGTCATTTTTTGAAATCAAAAAGCTGTTTGCCGCAGAGTTAATCACAGGCTTTGGCAGAATGAACGGTCAGCCTGTCGGTCTCATTGCCAATCAGCCAAGGGTCAAAGGCGGCGTATTATTCCACGACTCAGCTGATAAAGCCGCCAAGTTTATTCAGCTCTGTGATGCCTTTCATATCCCGCTGCTCTTTCTCGCGGACATACCAGGATTTATGATTGGAACAAAAGTGGAACAAGCCGGCATTATTCGTCATGGGGCAAAAATGATCTCCGCTATGTCAGAGGCGACCGTTCCGAAAATATCCGTCATCGTCCGTAAAGCATACGGAGCAGGACTATATGCAATGGCAGGCCCTGCTTTTGAGCCAGACTGCTGTCTCGCTCTTCCATCGGCGCAAATCGCTGTGATGGGTCCAGAAGCCGCTGTAAATGCCGTCTATGCAAATAAAATTGCAGAACTCCCGCCCGAAGAGAGGGCTTCATTTATACAAGAGAAACGGAAGGAATACCAGGAAGATATGAATATCTATGAGCTTGCCTCTGAAATGATTGTCGATGGCGTCATCCCATTTGACCGTCTAAGAACGGAACTTTGTCATAGATTACTAGCCTATTCATCGAAAGACATGACATTTACGAAACGAAAACATCCGGTCTATCCGGTCTAAAGGGGGCAGTCCTCATGATCAACCTGAAACCAGAATGGATACCGGAAGAAAAGCAGAGCCAAAAAACACGTTTGCATCAGTGGATGAAATCTCTTGGTTTTTCTACGTATGACTCATTCTATCAAGCCAGTATTGCACGCACAGACTGGTTTTGGAGAGAAGCGGAAAAGGCGGTTGGAATTCAGTGGAAAAAACCATATGAAGCGGCATTAGGTCACCACTCATTGATGTGGCCGAAATGGTATCAGGGCGGCACACTTAACATCACCGAAACGGCTGTGGACAAATGGGCAGAAAAAGAAGAGACGAAGCATCAGCCCGCCATCATTTGGAGCAATGAAGCCGGTGAAGAAAAGAAATGGTCATTTCTCGAACTTCAAGAGAAAGTGAGCCGTCTTGCAGCTGGCTTTTTGAAAGAAGGACTTCAAAAAGGGGATGTAGCCATCATCTATATGCCAATGCTTCCAGAAACGGTCGCCGTCATGCTTGCCTTTGCAAAGATTGGTGTGATTTTCAGCCCAGTCTTCTCAGGCTATGGAAGCGAGCCACTCGCTGTACGCATTCGTGCGTCAGGCGCATCCATTGTCGTCACAGCGAATGAAATGATGCGGCGAGGGAAAACGATCAACATGCGGGAATGTGTGGCTGATGCCATCAACAGAACCACAACTGTGCAAAAAGTGATTGTGCACACTTCCTCTCATACTGGATATCAGGACGATGTCCTGCTAAATGATTTGTTACAAGAACAGCCGATCACCGGCGCAACCTATGTCACAAATGAAGACCCGCTGATGATCTTGTATACGTCAGGCACAACCGGCACACCAAAGGGAGCCGTTCATACACACGCAGGCTTTCCGATAAAGGCAGCTTTTGATGCCGGGCTATGTATGGATGTGGCAAAAGGAGACCGGCTGTTTTGGCTGACTGATATGGGCTGGATGATGGGGCCATTCCTCGTCTTTGGCGGCTTGATCAATGGCGCTGCTATCGTTTTATATGACGGCGCTCCCGATTATCCAGATGAGCAGCAGCTCTGGTCATTCATCCACGAGAAGAAAGTCACTCATTTTGGGCTTTCCCCTACATTTGTTCGTTCTGCGATGCAGCAATCGATTGATGGGGTCGAGTTACCGCATGTCAAAGCCATTATTTCTACTGGGGAGCCGTGGAATGAAGCTCCGTGGCAATGGTTATTTCACACCATTGGTCAAAAGAACATTCCCATCTTAAATTATTCAGGAGGAACCGAGGTTTCTGGTGGCATTGTAGGCAGTACGCTGCTTCGACCCATCAAACCGATTCTCTTTAATGCGGCGATCTTAGGAATGGCGGCAGATGTATACAATGAAGCTGGGCAAAGCGTGATGAATGAGGTAGGGGAGCTTGTGGTGAAAAAGCCATGGGTCGGCATGACATGTGGTTTTTGGAACGAACCGGAGCGTTATGAAGATACGTATTTCAAACGATTTGATGGTGTATGGACACATGGAGATTGGGTCATGCAAACAGAGGACGGAGAATTCCACATCACCGGCAGATCGGATGATGTCATTAATACAGCAGGGAAACGTATCGGGCCAGCTGAAATTGAATCCATCCTTACATGGCATCCTGCCGTGCATGAAGCCGCTGTGATTGGGGTAAAGGATGAGGTGAAAGGGGAGGCGCTCGTCTGTTTCATCGTGACCAGTCCTCATGCTTTTGAAGAAGCAACCCTTATCCAAGAGCTTTCAGCCCATGTTGGTTCACATGCTGGTAAAGCGCTCACACCAAAAGAAGTTCATCTCATTTCAGCTTTACCGAAAACAAGGAATGGAAAAATTGTACGACGTTTACTGAAAGGGGCGTATGAAGAGCAGCCTTCACCCGATCTATCTTCATTAGACAATCCAGATGTATATAAGAGTCTGACCGAATACTTGAATAAGAAACAGAAAAAATAAAAAAGACAGGATGGTTCCTGTCTCTTTTTATTGCACATGAAAATTCGTTCCATCTGTTGTCTCTTTCACAATCCCTGCCCGAATGACATAATCGCCGAAATGTTCATTTTCTTCTCGTTCTTTTGCGTAGCGGGGGAGAATAGAGCCAAGTTCTTTTAGAATGTCTTCCTCACCCACATTTTCACGGTATAATTTACTTAATCTGCTGCCATCAAATGCGGCACCAAGATACATATTATACTTACCAGGTGATTTTCCGATAAATCCAATTTCTCCAAGCGCATGACGAGCACAACCATTTGGACAACCAGTCATTCGAATGGTGATTTCTTTATCACTTAATCCGTTTTCTTCAACGATGTCTTCGATTTTATCAATCAATCGTGGAAGGTAGCGCTCTGCTTCAGCCATCGCTAAACCGCAAGTTGGCAAAGAGACACAAGCCATTGAGCTGCGGCGCAGGGCAGAATGCTGCTGGCCGTCTGATAAACCAAACTTCTGAATGAGCTGTTCGATTTGTTTCTTTTTATGAGTTGTCACATTCCCAATGATTAAATTCTGATTGGCGGTTAGACGGAAGTCACCTGTATGAACTTTGGCGATTTCGCGGATGCCTGTCATCAGTGGATAATCATTATAGTCTGTGATGCGTCCGCCTTCTACAAACATCGTATAATGCCATCTGCCATTAATGCCTTTTACCCAGCCATAACGGTCACCGTTATGATCAAAATGATAGTCCTTTGCCTCTAAAAGAGTAAACCCAAGACGGCGCTCAAGTTCTTCTTTTACATTCTCAAGACCAAGGCGGTCCACCGTATATTTAAAGCGGGCATTTTTTCGCACGGAACGGTTTCCGTAGTCACGTTGAATGGTGATGACTTGTTTGGCAATTTCTACGACTTGTTCAGGTGTACAAAAGCCGATGACCTTTGCAAGCTGCGGATAAGTCGCTGTATCACCATGCGTCATACCCATTCCGCCGCCAATTGCGACATTAAAGCCGACCAGTTGATCGTTTTCTATAATGGCAATAAAGCCTAGATCCTGCGAAAAGACATCAATGTCATTAGCAGGAGGGACGGCCACGCCAATTTTGAATTTCCTTGGCAAATAAAGCGGACCATACATCGGTTCAACTTCCTTATCTGGCGTTGCCGCAACCTTTTCCTCATCAAGCCAAATTTCGTGATAAGCTCTTGTTTGCGGGAGCAGGTCATCACTTAATTTTTTCGCCAGCTCGTATACATCATGGTGCACTTCTGATTGATAGGGGTTTGAAGTACACATGACATTCCGGTTCACGTCGCCGCAAGCTGCGATCGTATCAAGCATTGTAGAATGAATGTCTTGAATGGTCTTTTTCATATTCCATTTTAAAATACCGTGAAGCTGGAAGGTTTCACGAGTTGTCAGCTTTAAAGTACCGTTGCCATATTGATGAGCAAGCTCATCCATCACAAGCCACTGCTTAGATGTGGCGATTCCGCCAGGCAGACGGACACGCAGCATAAATTGATAGGCAGGTTCAAGCTTTTGTTTTTGTCGTTCATTTCTCAGATCACGATCATCTTGTAAGTAGCTGCCGTGATGCTTCATCAGACGGTTGTCATCATCCGGAATTCCCGCTGAAATCGGATCAAGCATCACTTCTTTTAACGTACCCCGTAAATAATCACTTTTTTCTTTGATTTCCTCTACGTCGCTCGGAGGTCCATCCGGCGCTGTTAATGCTGTCTTCACCATGTAAGTAAAAGCTCCTTTCTTTCAAGCATCAAATCAATAAACGTCACGCTGATAGCGTTTTTGTTGCTGTAAGTTGGCAAGATAGCTTTCTGCTTTTTCTTTGCTCATCGCACCTTCTTCTTGAATGATGGATAGAAGGGTATTGTGGACATCATGCGCCATATGCTTTTCATCTCCGCAAATATACACGTAAGCACCTTGCTCAAGCCATTCAAATAATTCTTTGCTTTGTTTCTTCATTTGGTGCTGGACATATACTTTTTCCTCAGTATCTCTTGAAAAAGCCACGTCCATTTTCGTTAAGACGCCATCTTTTAACCACTTTTGCCATTCCGTTTGGTATAAGAAATCCGTCACAAAATGCTGATCACCGAAGAATAACCATGACTTTCCGTTTGCACCCATTTCCTCACGCTCCTGCATAAATGAACGGAAAGGGGCGATGCCTGTGCCTGGTCCTACCATAATGATCGGTGCATCTGGATCTTGAGGAAGCTTAAAGTTTTGGTTGTGCTGAATATAAACAGGTAACGTATCACCTGGCTGCAGGCGCTCTGCACATAGAATCGAACAGACACCTTGGCGTTCTCTGCCGTGCGCATCATATCTGACAGCCCCTATCGTCAAATGAACCTCTTCGTCATTTGCTTTGAGACTGCTTGCAATGGAATAAAGGCGTGCAGGGATTTTTCTTAAAATGGACGTGAAATCTGCGGCGGTTCCTTCAAAAGGACCGAAATCACGAGCCGCATCTACTAAGTCCCGGCCTGCGATATATTCTTTCAGTTTTTCTTCGTTTCCTTCTTCTAAAAGGGCATGCAAGGATTCGCTTTTTGTCAGTTCAGCGATCTTTTGAAGAAGTGGTTTTGTTAAAACCGTGATCTCAAAATGCGAGGTGAGTGCTTCTTTTAAAGGAAGAGTGTCTCCATTTTTATGAACGGTGACGGATTCTTCTGCATTCCACCCGCATGTTTGAATCAGTTCATCGACAAGCGCAGGATCATTTGTCGGGTAAATGCCGAGACTGTCACCTGGCTCATACACGAGACCTGAACCTTCAAGCGAAAGCTCTAAGTGACGTGTTTCTTTATTAGATCCACGCCCATTTAAGTTGATATTTTCAAGAACTTCAGCATAAAAAGGATTCGTTCTTGAATATTCAGAAACGGCTTGATTGTTGGCTCCCGCTGATTCTTGCGGCAGTGATACAGCTTCACCTTCACTCAAAGAAGAGGCAACACCTTGAAGCCATTCTGAAAACGGCTCATCATAATCAAGGTCACAATCCACTCGGTCAAACAGGCGAGTACCGCCAAGTTCTTCGAAGCGTTCATCAAATTCTTTTCCTGTCTGACAGAAGAATTCGTATGAGCTGTCACCTAATGAAAGGACAGAAAAGCTTAAATGATCGAGCTTTGGCGCACGTCTGCCGTGAACATATTCATGGAACGAAAGGGCATTATCCGGCGGATCTCCTTCGCCATGTGTGCTGACAATGACCAGTAAATTGTTTATTTTTTTCAGATTATTCGGTTTAAAATCGGACATAGAAGAGAGCGTCACTTGAAAGCCTTTCTCTTCAAGATGCTGGGCTGTCTTTTTTGCTAACCCTTCGGAATTGCCTGTTTGCGACCCATAAAGCACGGTCACATCTTTGCTCACAGGCTGGACAGGTGCTGCGGCAGAAGGCGCCGAAGTGACAGCTTCTGAGCCGGCAAGCGCTGCCTGCGCTGATAAATAACCAGTAAGCCAAATTTTTTGCTGATCTGTTAAAGTCGGAAGCAGCTGATTGAGTAACTCTGCCTGCTCCTGGCTAAACGGACTGTTCAATACATGAAGTTGCAACAATATCCACCTCACAAGGAATATAAACATAGATTAATTCGATAGGAATTATATATATAGGTTTAATTTGAACTTTACCGAAAGTTTGCCATTAAGTAAAATATATAATATTGATTGTCATGATTAAGATTTCTAATGACAAAACACGGATGAATAGGGGAGAGGGCACAAAAAAAGGAAAACGGATCACCGTTTTCCTCTTTTTCGCCTGACTTACGCCGTTGGAAGTCCCATCACAGCTTTCACTTCTAAATATTCTTCGATACCGAAGTCTCCCCATTCTCTTCCGATACCAGACTGCTTAAAACCGCCAAATGGGGCAAAGTAATCTGTTTCAGCATTGTTAATGGTGATTTGACCGGCACGAATATGTTCAGCGACAAATTTTAATGTTTTTTCATCTTGACCAACAACATACCCGGCAAGACCATACACTGTATCGTTGGCGATCTCAAGGGCATGATCGAGGTCTTGATACGTGATCACACTCATGACTGGCCCAAAGATTTCTTCTTGCGCAATGGTCATATCATTTTTCACATTGGTGAAAATGGTATGCTTGGCGAAATATCCTTTATCGATTCCGTCTGGCTTTCCAGTTCCCCCAGCAAGAAGGGTAGCACCTTCTTCGATTCCTTTTTCAATATAAGATTGCACCGTATCCCACTGCTTTTTAGAAACAAGCGGGCCAGTAGCGTGATCTTCTCTCGGATCACCAACTGTAAACTTCGGCAGGGCGTTCAGCAGCGCTTTTTCAAACTTGTCTTTCATTGATTCTGGAATCAGCACACGTGTAGCTGCAGAACACACTTGACCTGTATTCATCGCAATATGATGAATGGCTGTTTCTGCTGCTTCGTCCACATCTGCATCGTCTAAGACGATAAGAGGGGATTTTCCGCCAAGCTCAAGTGCTACTTTCTTCACATTGTCCGCTGCATTTTCCATAATTTTAGAGCCGACGGCACCTGATCCTGTAAATGAAACGAAGTCAATATCAGGATGTGAGCTAATGCCGTCACCAATCACGTCACCCGTTCCGTTTACTAAGTTGAAGACTCCTTTCGGTACACCTGCTTCATCAATAATTTCTGCAAGAATCATCGCAGCAAAAGGGGTAATTTCCGCTGGTTTTAAGACAACTGTTGAGCCTGCCGCAATGGCACCCGCAATTTTAAGAGATGTCTGATTCGTCGGGAAGTTCCACGGTGTAATCAATCCACTGACACCAATCGCCTCTTTTATAATCGTATGTCCACCGCGGTCTTCGGTAAATGTATAAGATTTCAGTGCTTCCGCAGCTTTAGAAAAATGTTCATAACCCATTTTGTAATGAACTTCTTCGGACACTTTCAGCGGTGCACCAAGCTCTTTTGTCATCACTTCTACAAGTTCATCCTTGCGTTTTTCGTACCCGCGCACAATGTTTTCCAGCATTTCTACTCGTTCATTTCGAGATGTTTTTGAGAAAGAAGGGAAGGCAGCTCGAGCTGCTTTGACAGCTTGATCTAAATCTTCTTTCGTTCCTAAACTAATGGTGCCAATGACTTCCTCTGTCGCAGGGTTAATGACCTCCGTCGTTTCGTTTCCTGTTGATGCGACCCATTCTCCATTAATAAAGTGTTTCTCTTGATTTCTCATTCTGACATGTCTCCTTTTTATATGTGATTCAATCCAATATTCTGTTTTCAGCTCATATAAAACTGTACCCACTGTGAAAAATCTAAAACGGAGAAACTGCATGAGAAAAAGTTTCTGATATAATACGCAAAGTGGGACATATGTCCTTTTCAACATGAGGGCATCTATCATTTAATGGAACTAGACTGAAAAAAGAAGGAGCTTTTGAACGAATGAAAGGTGTTATTTTCGCATTATTAGGAGGCGCTTGTATTACACTGCAAGGCGTAGCCAACGCCAGAATTAGTCAAGATATCGGGACGTGGCAGGCGGCAACGATCACGCAGCTGACAGGGTTTATCATCTCTCTCGTCATTTTACTCATCGTACGGGATGGCCACTTTAAGGAATACAAAAAAGTGCAGCCGCTTTATTTAATTGGAGGTGCATTTGCAGCCATTATTATCTTTAATGAGGTCACTGCCATTCAAATCATTGGTGTGACACTCACCATCGCTGCTTTACTTATCGCACAGCTTGCGTTTACCTTTGCCATCGATGCAAAAGGATGGTTTGGTGTTCAGAAGAAAAAAATGAAATGGCCCCATTATGCAGGCATCTTTTTAATGATTGCAGGCGTCATCATCTTAAAACTATAAAGGAGGGCATCAGATGGAGGAGCTGCATGATGAATCTCTTTTTTCCTCTTATATGAAGACGCATCAGTTACAGAATGTCTTTCATCAAAAACTCATCTCACATGTGAGCTTGTGGCGCTATCAGCAAGGTGAGCTGATTTGTTCAAAAGGGGATAAAAGGGAGTATATGTACTTGCTGGTGAAAGGAAAATTAAAGATTTTCACCACCACAAAGGAAGGAAAAACGTTTATTCTTTGCTTTAAAAACCCTCTTGAAGCGATTGGAGATATTGAATACGTTCAGCAGACAGATATGGTCAATACAGTTGAAGCCGTTACAGAAGTACATATGCTCAGGATTTCTCATCAAGCCCTCATGCGGCATGCAAAGGACGATCCACGAGTTTTAGCCTTTTTGCTCAAGGGCATCACAAACAAATTTTATACAAAATCAAATGATTTAAGCTTCCACCTTTTATACCCTGTAGAGGTCAGGCTTGCAAGCTATTTATTGTCTGTTTTAACAGGTGATGATGACGCGCGTGCACGCACGCTTCGCCTCACGGATGCAGCGAGCTTAATTGGAACAAGCTACCGCCATATTAATCGGGTCATTCAGCAGTTCCAAGAAAAAGGACTGATTGAAAGGCGAAGAGGAAAGATTACGATTTGTGATCAAAAAGGGCTTTTAGAAATAGCAGAACACAACATTTATGAATAGAAGAAACGAAGGGACTTATATATGATCATAGGAATAATATTAGCTGTCACTGCTGGGGCACTTGTCAGCTTACAAACCATTTTTAATAGTAAAGTCAATGAGCATACAGGCTCTTGGTCAACAACGACGCTAGTTCTAGGAATGGGCTTTATTGCTTCACTTTTGATGGGTCTTTTGTTAGAAGGAACCGGCATGTTTCAATTAAGGCATATGGAAGCCTGGTACTGGATAAGCGGAGCCATCGGGGTAGGCGTTGTCATCTGTCTTGTTCAGAGCATCAAACGTCTCGGTCCCACTTATGGAATCTCGATTGTTCTCACCTCCCAGCTAGGTTGTGCGCTTCTATTTGATTCGCTTGGCTGGCTTGGGTTAGAAAAAGTAACATTTTCTTTTACAAAATTATTAGGTGTACTTGTCATTGTGGCAGGAATCCTCGTATTTAAGTTAACCAAGCTTGAACCAGTAGAAGAGGAGCAGTCAACAGAAAAAGGGCTGCCACAAAAGTAGCTGCCCTTTTATTTAAATCAACCGCCGCCATAAAACCGTTATGGTAGATAAACCAGTTAAAAGGAGCCTTTTCATGAAAGGCTTTTTTTTCTGTCCATAGTCGCTTGCTTTATATTCTGTTCGATCTTTCGCTACGAGAACACTATAAGCGATTTTTCGTTCGATTGCTTCCGTAAGAGATAACGCAAATGGTGCACTATCAATCACCAAAATCGATTCAGTATTTAAAAAGCTGGATCTTGCATCTAGATTATATGTTCCAATAATACTTAAGTTATCATCAATGACCATTGATTTGGCGTGAATTGAATACGGACCTTGATATTCATACAAATGAACACCCGTTTTCATGAGTTCCTTTTTCGTGCTTAAATATCCTGCAAATGCTAAAGGGTTTGGTGTCGCTGTAAGAGAATTCGTCACGATCGTCGTTTGAATATCATTTGGTAATGGCGTGAGTCCGTCTTTCATTGGCCGTGTCGGTACGACATAAGGCGTCTGGATCAGAACCGAACGCTTTGACCGCTGTGCGAGATCGTTTAACTTTTTCAAGACGAGCGGACGTTTATTTAAGCGTTCCACTGGATTTGTGAAAAATGCAATCTGCTTTGCACGAATGGCGTCTTTTGCCCAATCATATGTGGACGTGACAAAGGGTTCTTTTGTACGAATGGCTTCCTGATAAGATCGAAGCAGCTGTTTTCTTAGCTTTTTTCCTTTTTTCGCTTTTGCCTTGGAAAATACATCTTTCGTTCTTTTCGTAAAATCATGATTCCACAAATAAACGAAATACTGCTCCATTTCATCTAATACTTTTCCTTTTTTGGCGTTGTACAGCAGCACATCTCGGTCATACGCAAAATCTTTCGGCGGCTGATCTGCAAAGTATTTATCACCAATATTTCTGCCGCCCATGACAGCGACCCTGCCATCTGCCAAAAGAAGCTTATCGTGAAGGCGGTTATGCCACGTCCATGGCTTGAACAAACGAAAAGGCTCATAAAAACGAATGGCCATATTCGGGTGATTCCCCACAGCATAACGCAAATGCTTCAGCGGTCCACGCAGGCTATGGCAAATGCCATCTAACAACAGCTGAACTTTTACTCCTCGATCAGCCGCTTCAATTAAAGCACCAAGCACCCATTCGGCGGTTTTTCCTTTTTGAATGGAATAATAACTCAAACGAATGTTCTTTTTAGCCTCTCGAATCATTTGAACTCTCACTTGACCTGATTCAAACCCGTCATCAAGCAGCATGACTTGATTTATGCCTTGGTCGTCTCCTGAGATGGAAGAAGCTTTATAGATGCAATGTTCTTTACAAGTTTTTTGAAACGGTAAATAAAACAAGACAAATGCGGTCAAAAATACATACACCACATATAAAAGGATCAGAAAAAACAAGAATTGCAGCACAGTGATCAACTCCTTTCACACAAACCGTTCTTTTTCTTAGCTTATGTTAAAAACAAAATTTCACTCATCCAGCTTTCTAATAAAAAATACAGGATAAAAGAATCACCTTGTTTTCATAGGGCATTTAATTATAGTATGAAATGAGTAAGGGGGAATCGCATTGAATGAACCATTATTTAATATTCCAAGTGATGTGTATCAAACGTTAAGTGAAACAGAACGTTATTTACTGCATTATATTCACCAGCATTTAGAGGATATCTCCACCTTATCCATCGTCACATTAAGTGAAAGAGCCAACGTGTCGACGGCGACCATTGTCAGACTGATGAAGAAAATCGGATACAACGGCTATACATCCTTTAAATATCGATTGAAACAAGAAAAGAAAATGACAGATGATAGTGATCAACTAAAAAATATTGACGAAGACATCAAACTAGCCATTCGAAAAAATGAAGAAGAGGTCTTAAAGACGATTCAACTGCAAAGTATTGGGCAAATTGAGGATGCAGTTCAAAAGATCCATGATGCGGACAAAATTTATATTTTTGGCAGAGGCTTTTCAGAGATGATCGCCAAAGAGATGACCATCAAATTGCAGCTCATCGGAAAAACATGTGAAGTTCATGACGACCCGAATATCATTCGGCTCAAATCGCGTGACATTGATAAAAACGAACTTGCCATCTTTGTTTCATTAAATGGAGAAACGTCAGAACTAGTGGAAGCCTGCCAAAACCTCAGTATGAAGCAGGTCACGACCATTACGGTCACAACGAGAATCGATTCTACATTAAGTAAAATATCAGATATGACACTCGTCGGATATAAAGGGGAACAATCATTCTTCCCAGATTATGAAGTCAGGTCCCGCCTGTCGCTTCATGTCATTGCCCGCATTTTACTAGACGCCTATGTGATTCGGATGAAATAAACACTCAAAAAGCCTTCCACACTTTATGATGGGAGGCTTTTTACCGTGAAAACCTTTACACAATCTGAAAACATTTTCACTGAATCGTATGAGATACTTTCTTTAGAGAAAAGAAAGAAGGTGAAACCAATTGATTTATACCTGCACCTTAAATCCTGCTATTGACCTATATATTGCATTAAAAGAAATGCGGGCAGATACAGTCAACCGTACGGAAGATGAGGATTATCAGCCAAATGGAAAAGGTGTTAATGTCTCCATTATGCTAAAGAAATATGGCTTCACCAGCACTGCATTAGGATTTATTGCTGGGTTTTCAGGTTCATATATTGAACAATCGTTAAACGATCTTTCCATTCAAACCGATTTTATCCCAGTGGATGGGATTACACGCATTAATGTATTTATTAACACAACAGAAGAATACAAGCTTGTGAATCAAGGACCTGCTATTGAGGCAAAAGCGCTTGATGCCTTTCGCGAAAAAATCTCGACCATTCCAAAAGGCAGCATCTTCATTATGTCAGGCAGTCTGCCTAAAGGCGTTCCTGCTAGCATTTTCTCAGAGATAGCCGCTATTTGTCATCAAAACAACGTGAAATTTATTTTAGACACAAGCTCTAAAGCGGTTTTAGAAACACTTCAATACAAACCATATTTACTAAAACCAAATGAAGAAGAGATTGCCGCATTTTTTGGAAAAACCCACCATTTATCAGAAACAGAACTCGTTGAATCAGGACGAAAGCTGATCGAGATGGGTGCAGAGCAAGTACTCATTTCCCGAGGAGGAGAAGGTGCACTATTCCTTACAAACGAAGCCGTATTAAAAGGAAATGCACCAATAGGAACGGTCGTAAACACGGCTTGTTCTGGTGATGCCATGCTCGCTGCATTCCTAAGTAAACAGCTGGAAGGACGACCTCATGAAGAATGCTTACGCTACGGCATTGCAACAGGGGCATCTACCGCCTTTTCAAAAGGGTTAAGTGATTTACATGACATTGATTCATTAATTGAGCAAATACACATTCAGAACATATAAGGGGGAGTTCACATGAGCCGCAAGAAAATTGTCGCTGCCACTGGCTGTCCAACAGGCATTGCGCACACATTTATGGCAGCAGAGGCATTAAAAATCGCAGCTGAGCAATTAGGGGTCGACATCAAAGTTGAAACGCATGGTCAAGTAGGAATTGAAAACGCTTTAACGGATCAAGACATTTTGGAGGCCGATGGGGTCATTGTCGCTGCTGACAAAGATGTGAATACAGATCGTTTTCACGGCAAACCACTCATTGAAGTGCCTGTAGCAAAGGGGATTCGCACACCAAATGAACTGATTCAAGGCATTATCAATGGAGAAGCTCCCGTTCATCAAGTGAAAGGAAGAGCTTCTGGAACAGAAAAAACATCTGCGCCTTCATCAACTCAACAAAAGTCAGCGAATAAGTGGATACACACCATCTACAAACATTTAATGAACGGTGTATCACACATGCTTCCATTTGTTGTTGGAGGCGGGGTCTTAATTGCTTTATCTTTTCTATTCGGTATTTACTCAGCTGATCCTCAGCATGAAACGTATCATCCGTTTGCTGCCTACTTGAAAAACATTGGCGGACTCGGCTTTAGCTTAATGGTACCTATTTTAGCAGCATTTATCGCTGATTCAATCGCCAAACGCCCAGGGATGGTTGTCGGATTTATCGGTGGCTTGCTTGCAAACGATGGAGGCGCTGGATTCTTAGGTGGTATTATCGCTGGTTTTGCAGCAGGGTATATCATCGTACTTCTTCAATTCCTGCTTCAAAAATTACCAGCATCACTTGACGGATTAAAATCAATTTTCATCTATCCTGTCATTGGTATTTTCTTAATTGGGGCTGTCATGACCCCGCTATTAGTTCCAATCACAGGGCTAAATCATTCATTAATGGATTTTCTCTCATCAGTTCAATCCACAAATCCATTGCTTTTAGGTTTAATTGTTGGAGCCATGTGTGGATTTGATATGGGAGGACCTTTTAACAAAGCAGCCTATGTCACAGGAACGGCTTTACTCGCAGAAGGTAACCTTTACTTCATGGCAGGGGTGTCAGCAGCATGTATCACACCGCCACTTATCATTGCGATTGCCACAACGATTTTCCGAAAACATTTCACACCACAAGAACGAAATGCTGGGATGATCAACTATATTCTCGGAGCGACTCATATTACCGAAGGAGCCATTCCATTTGCAGCAAAAAACCCAGTCGTTGTCCTGCCAATTATCATGTTTGGTTCCGCCATCTCTGCTATATTGACGTATCTGTTTGGCGTACAGGTTCCAGCTCCGCATGGCGGATTCCTTGTCCTTCCAGTCGTCACAGGCGCATTTCAGTGGGTGCTTTCCATACTCATCGGCTCACTTGTAGGTGCGATTTTATACGGACTTTACCGCAAGAAAATAGACAAACCCGCAGTTTAATAGGGAGGAAGAAAAATGATGGAACATATTTATATGAATCTACATGAAACAGCTTCTTCACAGGCTGGCGTTTTCGCAGCCATAGCTGACATTGCCTCTGAAGCAGGGATTTGTACATCTCCTGAGGCTGTCAAAAAAGGACTAGCTGAAAGAGAAGCTCTTAGTACAACCGGCTTTCAAGATGGATTTGCCATTCCGCATACACAGTCAGACGCCATTCAAGTACCGGCACTCGTCATCGTTCGTACAGAAACCGGAATCGAATGGGACGCTTTTGATGAGAAGCCTTGCTTTTTCTTCTTATCCTTACTCATTCCAAAAAGTGAAGCAAGAACCACTCACTTACAAGCACTTTCTGCTCTTTCACGCGGATTAATGGATGAAACGAAACGGCAAAAACTGCTCGAAACAAGAACAAATGAAGAAATGCTCGCTGTATTAAAAACAGATATTTTGACGAGAGAGGATGTTTGACCATGCCTTTACTTTCCACAACACCTATGCTTGAAGCAGCAAAAAAAGAAAAATACGGAATTGTCGCATTCAATGTACATTCCTTTGATAGTATTTACTGGGTACTCGAAACGGCAGCTGAATTAAAATCACCTGTCATTTTGCAAACAACGGTTGGCACGGTCCAATCGCTTGGCGCAAAAGCCATTGCAGATACAGTAAAGGCGGCAGCTGATCAATACCAAATACCAATCGGCCTTCATCTCGATCATTGCACTGATTTTGATGTGATTCTTACTTGTATACGAGCGGGATATACATCCGTGATGATCGATGCTTCCATGCATTCATATGAAGAAAATGTACGCCGCACAAAAGAAGTGGTGGACCTTGCCTTAAAAGTAGGTGTGAATGTAGAAGCCGAGTTAGGCAAGGTAGGCGGGGTAGAAGATGATATTGTCGTGGATGAAAAGGATGCACAAAAAGCCATTCCATCAGAATGCCGTCAATTTGTAGAAGAAACTAGTGTACCTACTTTAGCACCTGCGATCGGCACGGCCCACGGCATTTATAAAGGGGTGCCAGATATCGACTTTGACCGCATTGAACAAATTGCAGCGCTTGTCGATGTGCCGCTTGTCCTTCATGGTGGTTCAGCTTTACCAGATGAGGATGTCAAAAGATGTGTCGCACTCGGTATGGCAAAGGTCAATGTGTCCACTGAACTGAAAAATGCATACTCTGAAGCGATTCGTGATCATTTCTCAAACGAACCTGAAAGCTTAGATCCGCGTATGTATTTACAAAAAGCAAAACAAGCAGCCAAAGACATGGTCACATCTAAAATAAAGATCGTTGGCAGTGAAGGAAAAGCCCAATTTTTATATCAATAAGATGAAAAAAAGCAGAGCCGCATGGGACTGACCCCCTAAGATGAGACAAATAAAAAACACCTTCAAGTTTGAAAACGGATCGTTGTGATCCGAAATAAAACATGGAGGTGTTTTTTCTATGGGGACAAGAGTGAGTTATCCGGCTGAAGTCAAACAGAAGGCTGTAGAAATGAGATTGGCAGGCGTACCTATGAAAGAGATCATGCAGGAATTGAATATCAAGAATAAGACGCAGGTTCAGACATGGGTGAGATGGCATAAAACTGGGGATACACACAGGTTCGAACAACCTGTTGGAAAACAATATACCTATGGAAAGGGTCCCGAGTACTCTTCAGAATTAGAGAGACTTCAGGCAGAAAATCGCTATTTGAGTCAACAGAATGAGGTTTTAAAAAAGTACAACGAATTGGAAAGGAAGTTGATAAGGAAACGTCAATCAAACTGGTAGATGAATTGTGCAAAACGATGACGGTACAGGACATCTGTGTCCATTTAGGCATCTCACGCACTTCGTATTATAGATGGAAAAAGAATCTGACTCAGAATCATCCTAAAAGACAACTAGAGAAACAGGTCGGCACGTTGTGCCGAAAGCACAAATATCGATATGGTTATCGGAAAATCACAGCCATACTAAAAATGGGAATGCGTATTAACCATAAAACTGTTCAACGTATCATGCAGAAAAACCAGTGGCAATGCCGGGTTAAAATGAAAAAGCGTAAGAAGAATGGGCAGCCCTATGCCGTGGCTGGTAATATACTGGATCGGAATTTTCAGTCTGATCGCCCTCTTGAAAAACTAGTCACGGACATCACGTATTTGCCTTATGGACAGAAACAATTGTACCTTTCCAGTATATTGGATTTATATAATGGAGAAGTGATTGCTTTTACAATTGGTGATAAGCAGGACACAGACTTTATCTTAAACACACTTAATCAGCTCCCAGCACTTCCTGAGAATTGCGTGTTACATAGCGATCAAGGTTCTGTGTATACATCTTACGAGTATCAGAAAGCTGTTCATATAAAAGGCATTACCATGAGCATGTCCCGTAAAGGGACGCCCGCTGATAATGCCTCCATCGAATCGTTTCATT
>NZ_JBQEPF010000024.1:0-30317 GCF_052045575.1 Bacillus sp. 22190
TATTCAAACGAAACTAAACAACCAATCACCGATAAACTATCGGCAATTGGCTGTATAAAGGTGTTTTGATTCCTGTCTCAAAAACGGGGGTCAGTCCCAAGGCAGGTGCTTTTCTATATTATTTATACGTACTCGCTGAAAACATGTCGTTTAATTCTGCTGCGCGTTTTGTCGCTGTTTTCACACAATCGACAATCGCTTCTTCAAATTGATAGGAAGCAAGGGTATTCAGTCCTGCTTCTGTCGTTCCACCTTCGCTCGTAATTTCTTTGCGCAATTCAGCAGGTTCCTTACCGCTATCCTGAAGCATATTTGCAGCGCCTGCAATCATTTGACAAATGAGCAATTTCGCTGTCTCTTGGTCCATCCCAAGTTCCGATGCACCTCGCTCCATTCCTTCAATCAAATGATAAATAAAGGCAGGACCGCTGCCTGCAATGGCTGTGACCGCATTCAGCTGTGATTCATCTAAAACCGTCACATGACCGATCGTTTCAAACAGCTGAACTGCTTTTTCCTTTTGCGCCTCTGTGACTTCATCACTGACAGCAATGCCAGTAGCGGATTGTTGTATGGCTGCTGATGTATTTGGCATCGCACGAACCACCGCCGTTTTTGCGCCAGCATAATGCTGAATGGTTTCAATAGAAATGCCGGCTAAAATAGAAATAATCAGCTGTCCATTTAAATGGGGCCTTACTTCAGAAATGCCACTTTCCGCATCTTTTGGTTTTAAAGCAAACACCAGCATATCGGCTTCTTCATAAATAAAGGAACGCGCGAAATCTGTTTTGACTCCATAACGTGCATGTAATTCTTCTAATCGTTTTTCATTTGTTTTATTTGTGACAATGATATCTTCATTTGACATAATGCCGCTCTTTAAAAGACCTTTAATCATAGACTCGGCCATTGAGCCTGCACCAATAAATCCAATTTTACTCATAAGCTGCTCCTCCTTGTAGAAAATAAAAAAACCTCTCGTCTGCAAAGGACGAAAGGTTTTTCGCGGTACCACCCTCAATTAGCATGCAATCATACATACTCAGCTCTAGTCCCTTAACGCGGGAAACGTTTAGGTTTGCCTAACAGCTCAAAGGGCAGGTTCAGCAAATAAGAGGATGGTGAAGTCTTACAGCCGGCGGACCTCACTCTCTTGCATCGTTATTTTGCTTACTAATCCTTGTCATCGCGCATCTTATATTTGTTGTTCATTATGCAACGATGGACAAGTTTGTGTCAATAGGGAAAGATAAAAAAATGACCATCTAAACCGCATGACAGTCTGCCCTTTGCAAGATACAATGAATAAAGAAGAGGAAGTTCAGATGATCTATGAGTTAAAAATCAGGAGATGACGTATAAAAGTGAAAGAAGAAATGATTCAATTATCCATCCCTACACCGTTTGCGGTGGGGGATGTCCATGCATATGTATTAAAAGGCGATGCCGTGACCTTAGTTGATTCCGGACCGATGACACAAGAGGCGCAGCATGCCTTTGTCACGCAATTAAAGGAACATCATTTATCAATAGATGATATTGATCAAGTGGTTTTGACACATCATCATGCAGATCATGTCGGTCTTTTAGATCTGATGAAACCCCATGTCCGTGTCATCGGACACGAGTTGAATGAGCCCTATATTAGTCAGGATGCAGCGTTTAAACAGCGTCAAATCCATTTTATGAATGATTTTTTTCAGCAGTTAGGTGTCCCACTTCGTCAAGGTGAGTGTGAAAGAATGGTGAGGCAGTCCTATACATATTCATGTACGGCACATGTCGATGACGTCATAAAAGAAGGCGATCGTTTGAAGGGACATGAGCACTTCCAAGTGCTGGAGACCCCGGGACATGCACAATCTCATCTTTCTTTTTTAGATGAAACAACAGGGAATTTCATCGGAGGTGATCTGCTGCTTACGACCATTTCTTCCAATCCGTTAATGGAAGCGCCAATGAAAGGAACAGAACGTCAAAAATCGCTGCTTCAATATAAAGCATCACTCGAGCGTTTATTGCATTTGCCCATTCAGGCGATTTATCCAGGGCATGGCCAGCTCATTACCTCTCATCACGAATTGATCGAAGAAAGATTTAAAAAACAGGAAAAACGGGCAAATACGATGTATCAGCTGCTTCAACGAAAGGAAATGACCGCCTTTCATCTTTGTCGCACCCTATTTCCGGGCCTGTATGAAGAAGCATTATTTTTGACAATGTCTGAGACAGTCGGACAACTTGATGTGCTTTTAGCGGCTGGACAAATTGAAGAAGTGCAAAAAGACGGAACCCTCTACTATCGAGCAACTGAAGGAGTGAAATAAATGGGGCGACTAACAGGAAAGAGAATATGGATTACAGGTGCTTCAGGCGGTATTGGTGAAAAGATGGCGTACTTGGCAGCAGCCGAAGGAGCAGAAATCATTGTGTCGGCAAGACGAATTGAAAAGCTCGCAGGTGTAAAAGAAAAGATTATAAGTGCTGGCGGCGTATGTCACATCGTTCAGCTTGATGTCAGTCAGCTTGAGGACATTGATCAAGCCTATCAACAAGTGGGTGCTGTTGATATTTTGGTGAACAATGCCGGCTTTGGTGTGTTCGATCTCGTCGAAGACGCATCCATTGAAGAAATGGTGTCGATGTTTGAGGTCAATGTCTTTGGTTTAATTGCCTGCACAAAAAAGGTCCTTCCTGAGATGAAACAAAGAGGGAAGGGACATATTATCAATATTGCGTCACAGGCAGGCAAAATTGCCACCCCTAAATCCGCCATCTATTCCGCATCAAAGCATGCGGTTCTCGGATTTTCAAACAGCCTCAGAATGGAGCTGGCAGACAGCGGAATTCATGTCACAACCGTCAATCCAGGACCGATTGCCACAGACTTCTTTACCATTGCAGACCGCAGTGGTGAATATGTGAAAAATGTTGATTTTATGATGCTCAGTGCTGACAAGGTAGCAGGGAAGGTCGTATCCGCCATGATGACGAAAAAAAGAGAGATTAATTTACCAGGATGGATGAATGCTGGCAGTAAGTTGTATCAATTATTCCCGTTTTTATTTGAAAAAGCAGCACGTAAAGCGATGATGAAAAAATAACAAAAAAAGAAACCGGTCACAGGCTGGTTTCTTTTTTTGTTTGATGGGGCTCGCTTAAATACTGGTGAAAGTTTTTTAAATCCTTCACAAATAGATCAATCATACTATGCCGAACTCCTGTAAAAGAGTTCATAAAGTAGATTCGTTTCTCGTGTTTTGTTTTGACGAGATAAAAAGAAGGTCCCTCGCCATGAGTAAAAGTGAGCATGGCTGCTTCTTCTGATTGATGTAGAACGATCATCTCTAAAATCTGTTCATACCAAGAGACAGCCCGGGGGATATCAGTCACAGGAATTTCAATAGTAGCAATTTGTTGAATGGTCAATGGCTTCACTCCTTTTTCTATATTCGTCTTGATGCTTGCTGAAGTGGGTCCCATACACTGTTAAAAGGAGGGGCATAGCTAATATCTAAATCTTCAAGGTCTGTCACAGTCAGCCCTTGATAAAGAGCAGTTGCCATGACATCAATTCGTTTATCAACACCTTCTTTACCGATGATTTGTGCGCCAAGCAAGGTGTGATCATCGCTTCTGTAAATCAGTTTCACTTTCATTTTCTCTGCATCTGGGTAATATCCAGCGTGGTCAGTGCTGTCGATAGTGATGGTGGAGAAAGGAAGACCTGCGTCTTTTGCTTCTTTCTCTGATAAACCCGTTCGTCCCGCTGTCACGTCCATAAATTTCATCACTGCTGTGCCGGTTACGCCTTGAAACGTGCGGTTTGTTCCTGTCATATGAAAGCCTGCGATTCTTCCTTGTTTATTTGCTGTCGTGCCGAGCGGAATATAGTCCAGTTCCTTTTTGATACGGTGGTAGGTCGCTGCGCAGTCACCAGCCGCATAGATATCTTGTACATTCGTCTGCATGTATTCATTCACAACAACTGCACCATTTTGAAGTCGCTGAATTCCTGTGCTGTCTAAAAAGGATGTTTGCGGAGTGACGCCAACGGCAATGATGACCATATCTGTTTCAATGGTCTGTTTGTCTGTTTGCACAGCTGTTACATGTGTTTTGCCCTTTAACTTTTGCACTGTTTCACCAAGTACTACTTGAATGCTTTGATTGTCCGCTTCTTCTTTCAGATATTTTGCCATATCGGGATCAAAGCCTGGGCCAAGTGTTGCACCCCGCTGAATGATATGAACGTCTTTGCCTAGCCCTTTTAAATTTTCTGCCATTTCTAAGCCGATATATCCTCCGCCGATGATCGTGATATGTGTGACGTCTTTTTTTAGATTGTCTAAAATAGACAGCGCATGCGGGATTGTTTTTAATACGTGGACACCTTCTAATGAATGACTGTCTAGATCAAGTGTGACGGGGCTTGCTCCTGTCGCAATTAACAGACGGTCATACGTTTCTGTAAAGGGCTCTTTTGTTTTAGAATGAATACCCGATACTGTTTTTTGCTCCGGGTCAATTGAGGTCACTTCGTGTAAGCATCTGGCATCAATTCCGTATTTGTCACGAAAAGTGTCAGCGCTACGTGCGATGAGTTTTCTGTGATGATCAATGAGACCGCCGATCAAGTAGGGGAGTCCGCACTGTCCATATGAGAAAATCTCTCCTTTTTCAAAAGCTACAATTTGTGCGTCTGGATCCTCTCTGTATATTTGCATAGCGCAGCTCATTCCTGCTGCATCTCCGCCAATCATCACATATTTCATTTGGTGTGCTCCCTTCTATCTATCAAACTGAATACTCTTATTTACCCTCATTTTCCTTTATTTAATGCTTTTTTTTCGCAAAAGAAGCAAACTTTCGTTGAAAAATAAAGACAGCGCCTTCATTTTAAGCTACAATCGGATTATCGTCTTTTTGGTTATGAGTTTAGTTTAGATTGGTGGGAAAGACTTTGGGTGACGAACGACTAGATTTTAATACACTATATACACGCCATACGAGAGAGGCATGGGCCGCTCTTGGAGAATATATGCCGGTATCTGTTTCAGAAGAAGAAGTGAGAGCACTTCAAGGATTAAACGACTACTTATCGCTAGAAGAAGTGCGAGATATTTACATACCGCTTATTCGGTTTCTGACATTACATGTCTTTGCAGAAAAACAAAAAAATCAGCATGTCAATGCTTTTTTAAACTACCCGCATCATGCGAAAATCCCTTTTTTAATTGGAATTGCAGGAAGTGTGGCCGTCGGAAAAAGCACGACAGCACGTATTATTGAAACACTTTTATCAAGGCTTGGAGATGGGCTGAAGGTGAGTCTCGTAACAACAGATGGCTTTTTATATCCTCAAAAAGAGTTAAAAGATCGGGGGCTGATGGAAAAGAAAGGCTTCCCGGAAAGCTATGATGTTAAAGCGCTACTTTCGTTTTTAAATGAATTAAAATCAGGGAAACAAACTGTGCATGCACCTGTATATTCACATCTGACCTATGACCGTCTTGAAGGGGTGTATGAAACAGTAGAAGATGCAGATATTGTGATCATTGAAGGGATCAACGTGTTGCAATCACCGGCACTGGATGATCTGAAGGATGAGCCGCGCGTGTTTGTATCAGATTACTTCGATTTTTCGATTTATGTAGATGCCGCTGAGACGCAAATTCAATGCTGGTATAAAGAACGGTTCCGTTTGCTGCGGGAAACAGCCTTCCAAGACCCTGAATCTTTCTTTCATCAATACAAAGATTTGACGGATGAAGAAGCAGATCAGATGGCAAGCACGATTTGGAATACAGTGAACCGGCCAAATTTATATGAAAATATTTTGCCGACAAAATATAGAGCCGATTTGATTTTAAAAAAAGGCGATCAGCATAAGGTGGAAGAGATCGCCATCCGCAGGGTATAAAGAAAACCGCTCAATTGAGAGCGGTTTTAGATTGTTGACAAAGGGCTAAAATGAACTTTATTTTAGCCCTTTGTCTTCTTTTCAGCGTGATAGAAAACCTTTGAAGTCTAGGAAGGACAGCTACTTTTACGGAGCGAATTTGACATTCGTGAGTACCAGCGCGCAGGACTGACAAAGAATGCGAGGGTTTGTCTACACGCTGAAACCGCTCAAATTGAGAGCGGTTTTTTTAATGACCTCCACTTACTTTCACAGCCACGGCAGCAGCCGTTCGTTTTTTTAGGCGGTAGTATCCGATAAGTAAAAACGGAACGCCTGCAGCGGTGACAATCGCCAAGACTGAAAAAATAGAAAGGGGATGGGCTGCGCCAAATAAGTCAATACACAATCCTCCGACAAACGGTCCGACGACGCTGCCGAGCTGAGAAAACCCCATTGCGCCGAAGTATGACCCTTTCACTTCAGGTTTTGCAATATTGTCTACAAACAGATCCATCATCGCAAAGAGTAGCACTTCACCAATCGTAAACACGACAATGATGAAAGCAAGCGTACCGAGACTTTGTGAAAAAGCAATGGCAAACAAACTGCCTGCTAGAAGCACGTTCCCAGTCGTTAACGACAAAATCGTTGAATAGCGCTTAGCGATCATAATTAGCGGGTACTGAACGACAATGACAACCACTGCGTTTAAGGATAAAAGATACCCAAACAGTTTAGGGCCATCCTCAATCATAGGGGATGCCGATAAATATTGAGGCAGTGTTGAGCTTAGGTGTGAATAGCCAAATGAACATAAAGTAACGCCAATGAGGATGATGCTAAAGACCGTATCTTTCTGAATAATGGAAAGAGCTTTTTTGACGCCGATTTGTTTGGTGCTTTCTGGAGCAGCCACTGGATGCTTTTGAAATTGCCATGCCAGCGTTAACCCGTACAACAAGTAAATGAGGGCAGCGACGAGAAATGGAAAAGTCGTTTTTGATGACCCGAGATATAAGCCAAGCAGCGGGCCGAAAATGACACCAATGTTAATAGCCGTATACCGTAAGTTAAAGACAAACAACCGAATGCTCGATGGGGTGACATCGGATAAGAGTGCTTTAGACGTTGGTTCAAACAGCGCCCGGCACAGTCCATTTAAAGCATTCATAAAAAAGAAGACCCAAATGGCATCTGCAAACGCGAAGCCAACAAAGACAAGTGTCCAGCCAAAGATGGATAAAAGCATGACCTTTTTTCTGCCGATTCGGTCGGAAACATAGCCGCCGTAAAAACTCGCAACAATCCCAATAAGAGAGCTGACGGCAATGATCAATCCAGCTGAAGAGGCTGAGGCGCCTTTGACTTGTGTCAAATAAACGGCTAAAAAGGGAATGCTCATGGATGTCGCCATTCGACCAAATATCGTGCCGATGATGATCGTCCAACTAAGTGGATGTAAAGTGCGTAAGTTATTTTTCATGCTGTGTCTCCCCTGAGTTTGTAAGATGTTCCAATCATACATGAAAAATTGTGCAAATTAAATACACAATTTGATGGAGGAGTCATCCGTCAAATGACAGAGAAGCTTGAACCGTTCCGTTCATTCGAAGAGCATATGCCTCGTTTTCAAGGTTTTAAGCCTTGATGGATCATAATTTTTTCAGAAAAACGAAGCGTGTTTTTCAATGATCATGTTTTCGTTTTGCGAAAATCAATTGAGATCGATGGCAATAATTTGATGTAAGGAAAGGTTTAGAACATCTTCGTCATTCACGATTTTCATTTGGCGTGTTTCATAATGAATGGCTTTCACCCAGCCCCAAAATTGTGCTTTCATGCCGGATGAGACATATGTCACGCAAATCGCTTGATCCTCGGTAATCGACTGTGTGATCAAAACATTCATTTCCTCTAGCTGATCGGAGCTGAGCGGTAGAGGTGTATATTCTTTTTTCTTTCGTTTTTGAGCAAGAAGCTGCTCCCGGTGCTCTGGTAGCATCATTCGGCTTGATTCCCACATGATGTTGTATCCAGGTGTTAATTTATTGGGATTCATGCTTGTTCGCCTCCGTTATTTGTAATGCCCGCCAATTTTTTCGGCGCGGTGATATGCCTGCCCTGCGCTTGTCAGTGACGAAGCATGCAATAATGCCGCAGGTCCATATTTCAGATGGATTTCATCAAATACTTTGCTGAGTTGATCTTTCTTCAAATGATGATCAAATAAAGTCAGCTGATAGTGGCTGTCAGGCTGCAGCTGTGAGAGGGTAATGCCTACACTGCGAATGGGCTGACCATCCCAGTGCTGCTGGCATAGCTGAATCGCTGCCTCTGCAATATCTGAGCCATACTGTGTCGGTGAATGAAGCTTCATTTGTCGATGAAAGCCTGTTGGATGTGAAAAATCAGCCCCTCTTACACCAACAGACACTGTTTGACCGAGATAATGCTTAAAACGTGCCCGCCGAGCGACTTCCTCACTCAATTCAAGAAGAGCGACTTTGATCTCCTCAAAAGATGCGTAATCACGGGGAAGGGTCATATGATGCCCAACGGCTTTTTGTTGATCATGTGTGTGAATAGTGACTGGGGAGGGATCGTGTCCTAAAGCTGTTCGCTGCAGAAGCTCCCCATTGATTCCCCAGCGTTTTTTTAATCGGTCTAACGGATAAGTAGCAAGTGTGCCAATGGTACTGATGCCCATTCGTTTCAAATGATGCTCCATTCGTTTGCCGACGCCAAATAATTTTCCAATTGGAAGCGGCCATAAATCAGCAGCAACCCGGTCGGCACTCAGTTCATAGATGCCGGATGTGTTTTTTTTGGCAAAATGGTCACAGGCCATTTTAGCGAGCACTTTATTAGGGCCGATGCCCACACGTGCGTAAATGCCAGTCTGGTTCATAATCGTTGTTTGTATATGTTGAGCGATCTCATGTGGAGAGCCGAATAGTGTAAGACTGCCTGTAATATCAAGAAACTGTTCATCAATGGAATATGGCTCGACAAGGTCTGTGTATTGTTCAAGCAGTTCTGTAATCATGACCGAAACATCGAGATAGCGCTGCATACGTGGACGTACGACCACTGCTTCAGGACATTTCTCCTGTGCTTCCCATAACCTTGATGCATTTTGTACGCCACGTTTCTTCGCGAGAGGGCAGGCTGCCAGGACGACTCCGCTTCTTCGTTCTGGATCTCCAGAGACAATGAGCGGTACATTCTCCAAATGAGGCGCTTCCACCTTCTCAACTGATGCATAAAATGACTGCATATCCACAAGCAGAATGGCTCGTTCATTCATTGTACTTCACCTCTAGGAACGTATGTTCTGTATCTATTGTAAACAACATGAGGTGAAATTCATACTGGTAAATCATTCAAAAGCTGTCCATACAAAAAAGACGAAGTGGTGAACACTTCGTCTCGTCTGCTGATTGTTAGGCATGTGCCATGTTGTGGAATGTTTGGAGCGGTTCAGAACGCAGACGATAAGCCATCAGCTTTTTCTTTGGCTTATGTGTAAACTGCCGAACCACATCCACATGGTCATCATAATGGAACAGATAAAGGGTGACATCATGTTTCCCATGCTTTGTTTGCATAGTAAGCGGCGCTGGCCCTTCATTCGGATGAAGAAAGCGTTCTTCATCACCAGGGTAAATATAATAGCGTTCAATAAAGATCGCATCATTAAAATGTTGAATGATTTCAGATGCTCGCTGCTCATCAAGCGAACGACCTTGAAAAGTAATATTTGTTTGCTCACTTGTTACTTTAGCATGTACGGCGTAGCGGCTAAAAAGGCGCTCAACAACACCAGAAGGCAAAGAGGTGACAAGCAGCTTTAAAAGACTAAACACAACAAGCGAAATAACAACCCAAACCAATCTCATCATCTCCAATAAACATTTGTACCATTTCCTATATGAACCATCTTAACATAACAAATGAATGAAACTTTCGCACAAAAAGTGAACTTTTTGAAATAAGTGTGAAGATTTAAAAGGAGATGGCGGCTGAAAGACGAAGAACCAACAAGTGAACATGAAAAAAGACTGGCATACTGTCTTTACAATCATTTGATCAGACAGGTAGACTATTGAAACAATCGTATTTTTGAGAAAAAATTAATTCAAGCAAGGAAAGCCAAAATGAAAAAGGGGCGAGGCCATCATGATACGTCAAGTGAAACCGTCAGATTTTTACGCAGTCACATCCGTCATTCAAAGCTGGTGGGGAGGCAGAGATTTGCGTGCAAAATTGCCAAAGCTCTTTTTTGAACATTTCCAGCAAACAAGTTTTGTTATCGTTGAAAAGGGAGAGCTGATCGGCTTTTTGGTTGGTTTTTTATCACAATCTCATTCGGATGAAGCCTATATTCACTTTGTTGGCGTCCACCCAGATCACCGTAAATTAAAGATAGGTAAAATTCTCTATCAAGCTTTTTATGAAGCGGCTGAAAAGGAAGGAAGAACAACAATTAAAGCTGTCACAGCTCCTATCAATAAAGTCTCCATTGCTTATCATACAAAACTCGGGTTTCAGATAGAAAAGGGAGATAAAACAGTAGATGGCATCTCAGTCTTTTCAGATTACGATGGCATTCATGAAGACCGTGTGTTATTTGTGAAGAAGCTGGAGGCGATGAAATGATTGTTCATTTAGATCACACAATAAGTGATGTAGCAAAGCAGATCTTACATATTCAACTAGCTGCATACCAACAAGAAGCTGAACAAATTGGCTATGCTGATCTTCCGCCATTAAAAGAGACCGTTCAAGATGTCATGAGAGCAAAAGAGCAATTTATTGGTTTTCAGCAAGATGATATCTTATTAGGTGTAGCCTCTTATGAAGAGCTGGAAGATTGTTTGATCATTAGTCGATTGGCTGTGCATCCAAAAGCGCTAAAGCAGGGTATTGGAACAAGACTTATGTCCACAATCATAGAGAAGAATGTCCCGATAGAACTGACCACAGGGCAAGAAAACACCCCTGCAAAAAGGCTATATGAAAAATTGGGGTTTTTTGAAACAAATGTGATTCATGTGGCAAAAGAGCTCACCCTATCAAAAATGAAATGGACACCGCGACGCAAGGTTGAGGTTGTCGAATTCAAAAAAGAATGGCATGAAGAATTCCGTCAAGAAAAGCAGCGACTCAAGCAAATCATTCAAAAGAGCTGGATAGAAGGATACCATATTGGCAGCACGTCAGTTACAGGACTTGTTGCCAAACCAATTATAGATATATTAATAGAAGTAAGCGATATAGAAGAGATTGATAGAGAAAAAGAGAGATTTGAACACCTTGGATACGAAGCGCTCGGTGAAAATGGTATAAAAGGGAGACGTTTTTTTCAAAAGGGTGGCTTGAATCGTACGCATCATGTCCATGTTTATGAAAGAAATCATCCTGATGTGAAAAGACATTTATTGTTTCGAGATTACTTAAGAGTCCACCCAGAACGAGCTGTAGCGTATGCGTCTGTCAAGGAACAATTAGCAAATCAGTATCCGGAAGATATACAAAGCTATATGGCAGGAAAGAATGAAATCATAAAAGAAATAGAAAATGAGGCATATCGCTGGGATAGAGAAGGAAGAGAGGAAGCTCTTAAATAAGCTGCCTCTTCTCCTCGTTAATTAGGAAGCTGAACATTGCCTTTTACAATATAGGCCTGTGAAGCAGCAGTAGACGGAAGAGCGGGTAATTGATCCTTTACTATGACCCCGCGGATATCTGTGATTCGAACAGGAAGAGATGTAGACCCCATATGAAAGCCAAGGAAATGGTTGTAGTCTGTCTTTTCCATGTTCACCCATTTTCCATCTTTGTAATATTCCATTTTCATAATCGGATATTTATGATTGCGTACTTGAATCGCAGCCCACCACTCACTGCTACCTTCTTTTATTCTGTAAGCTACATTTCCGCTAATCGGTGCTTTTATAATTTTCCAACTAATCGGGATTTTCCCATCTTCCATATTGCCAATTTTGGTAAAGGCATTAGGAGAAAGATCAAGAGCTCCTTTTGCTCCTTCTGGATATTTATCGGTTACATACACAACGGTTTTTCCTTTTGGCCCCGTTACTTCAAGGTAAGCCCCTGCAAGTGCCGCATTTACCCCTTTATAGTTATAGTCATGGGGATTTAAAGCTGTAATTTTCATGTCAGAGGGAATAGGATCTAATAAAGCGGCGCCCCCTGAGTAACCAGATCCCGTATAAGTCGCATAGCTTTCTCGTACTTCATCAAGGATAGATGCCGCTTTCATGTTTGGCATAGTGAAACTCAACATCAATATCAGCGCCCCGATAAAGCAGAGAGATAATCTTTTTTTCACGATCTAAAACCTCCTGTTTCTTCTTTTTAAAATTGATAGCGTCATCAGTATAATTCTAAAAAACAGGATGCAGAAAGAGCCAATAGATAGATATAATCCTAGTGAGAAGAGCGTGTATTTCAAAGAGTATGACTTTCGGATTTAGTCGTGTGTCATGTTTTATGGTGTTTTATGTGTTACAATGTAAGAATCAATTTAAAAAGGATGTTCGCCATGTATATTCACATCACAGAACTGGCTAAAACGTATATAGAGAAACAGCAAACAGGAAACGAAACGAAGGAATTACTGCTTCGCTACGATTCAGAAGGTTGTGGCTGTGCAGTGAGTGGCGTACCGATGCTTTGGTTAACAAGTGAAAGAACAGGTGAATGGGAACCACTTAAAAATAGCCAACATTTAAAACTATATATACACACAGCACAAAAGGTGTTTTTTGACGAGGAAATGACGATTGATTTTAATGAAAAAGCCAATACACTTATGTTGAAAAGTCCTCAACAAATACTCAGCCCGAGAATGGGTATACTTGTAAAGTAAGGTGGAAACGTAGTGGATCAAAAGCTGAAAGTGATACAAAATACGGCACAAAATAAAACGTGGGTGTCGTTTTTAAATAATAATCATCCATATAGCCTTTTGCACTGGTCAATCGGTGGAATGGATTCAGTAAAAAAGGACGTCTGGCTTCTCCAAGATGAAGTCACATTTGAAACGGAAGAATTTCCAACGCTTGAATTAGCAGTCAGTTGGATAAAAGAGAATATGGAACACGTAACAGATGTGTTATAAGCCCTTTGCTGAAGAGGGCTTTTTTTGTGCTATCATCATCTCATCAAACAGGAGAACTGTCTAATTTGAAAAATGAGATTTTTCAACGATAAAAAGTCATTTTTAACAAACATTTCGACAAAATGAGAAAAATAGAAAGAGAAAAGGAGAGGCTGTAAATGCCGAAAAATCGGCAATGGAAGCGGTTATTGCGGGATACCGAAAACTTTACGAAAAACGACATTTCATATTTCTTCCATTCGAGGAAATATGATAGAATACAACATGTATCGTACATGAGGAGGGAGGTGCTAAGGTGAATTGAAGCTCAAGCTGTCATCGCCTCAGGTTGGAATCAAAATAAACGAATGGTATAGGCAGATTTGCGGATTTCATGTCATGAAAGCAGAGAAGCTAAAGGCCGAGATCGAGCAGGAAATCCTTGAGATGGAGCAAGATCAGAACTTGCTGCTTTTTTACCAGCTGATGGATTTTCGACATAAGGTCATGCTTGAATATTTTGAACCGGCAAAAAAAGCCTCGAATGATGAGGAGATTAAGAAGCTTCTAGAAACGATTGAACATTCGCAGACCAAATTAACAGATATGCTTGAATACTATGTTCATTTTTTTACAGGAATGTTTGAATTTGAACAGAGAAACTATTTGAGCGCCATTGCTTATTACCGTTCCGCAGAAAAAAAGCTCAATCTCATATCAGATGATATAGAAAGAGCAGAATTTTATTTTAAATTAGCAGAAATATACTACCACATGAAACAAACCCACTTTTCGATGCACTATGCTTTGCAAGCGTTAGATACGTACTCTGCCTACAGAACGTACACGCTGAGAATCATCCACTGTGAATTTGTCATCGGTGCAAACTATGATGATTTGAAATGCTATGAACATGCATTGCCCTACTTTAAAAATGCTCTAAAGCGAGCACGCTCAATTGGAAACCCCCGAGTCATAGGTTCGGCCCTTTTCAACTTAGGTAACTGCTATTACCAAATGAACGATCTTGCTACAGCAAGTCGCTATCTCAAAGACTCTCTTGAAGTGTTTGAAAAGGAGAATTTAACCCATCTGAATCGCTCTCTAGACCCACTATTTATGCTGACCCAAATCCTGTTTAAACAAAAACAAATAGAAGAGTCGTTAACCCTCTATCAACAAGGTATTATGAAAGCCTGTGAATTAGAAGATGAAATTTACATCTGCAAGTTTCAGTTTTTAAAAGCATTATACGTTGATGCAGAAATAAAAATCATAGACGATACATTAGATTTGTTGGAGGACAAGCGCTTATACCCAGATATTGAGGAACTGGCACTTGATGCGGCTCATTATTATAATGAGCTTGGATTATTTGAAGTTTCTACCCGGTATTACGAAAGGAAAATTCAAGCCATATCAAAAATTCAAAATGGAGGTCATTTATATGAAAATGAGTTTGATAGTTCTTTTATTGGCAGCAACTGCAGGGTTATCGGTCATGAGTCAGCAGCAATCGGAAGAGAGCCATATGGAGCTGGCGGGCAGACACCATACAACAGTGGTGACTATCGTATAAGTTAGCAAAAAGAGGAGACGAACGGCTGTTCATTCTCCTCTTTCATTTTGATTGAATTGAAATGCTTCCAGAAATGCTTCGACCTCTTGTTCATAGACTTCCTTATTGTCACTATAAGACATCGCATGCGCACCATGTGGCGCAATAAATAGCCGTTTATCACCTTTTTTGCGTGCGTATAACTGCTCGCTTTGCTCACAAGGGATATAGTCATCATGGAGACTATGAATAAAAAGGATAGGTTCTTTCACCTGATCGATTACATCAAGTGGAGAAACTTGTCGAATGCTGTATCCGTCCCGCCATTTCAACACTTGATCACTTAGTGGAAGAATCCACTGTCCTGAAAGACGAAAATCCGTTTTTAATCGATACAGAAGCTGATCCTCAAAAGAAGCAAAAGGACAATCAGCGATGTAAAAATTGGCGTTTGCATCCGGTTTAGCAGCATATAATAAAGTTGTGACTGCGCCCATCGATTCTCCGTGTATCCCAATGATTGCTTTTTCCCCAAGCTTTTTTCTCAGCCACTTGACGACTTGAGCCAAATCCTCTTTTTCATAATATCCATAGCTCGTTGTTTTTCCGCCGCTCATCCCATGTCTTCTATGATCATAAAGCAGCACATTCCATCCAAGCTTTTGGAATAATTTCATATACTTCACGGAATTGATCAAACTGACGGTAACCCCGTGACAAAGAACGATGGTGCGTGTTGTATGAGGGAGCGGTACAAAATAGCCATGAAGATCGTAACCAAATGCTGAAGGAATACAAACTTTCTCTTTTTGCAGCTGTTGAAACTCCTCGTGATGATAGTGCCCTTCATCTGATTCTCGTTTGATGAGCTCTTCATCCGTTAATTTTCGTATATACATCATTTTATTGGTAAAAAAAATGCCGATTGCAGCGAGTGGAAATAATACCAAGGCGAGTATAGCGAGCCATTTCTTCTTCAAGCTGATTCTTCCTTTCCGAAGGGTTTCTATGAAGATCATACCACATGTTGGGAGTTTGGCGTGACTCTTGCTGAGCAAATAAAACGGATGATACACTAAAGCAAAAGGAGAGAGGCAGAGTGAAAAAGACCAATCAAGATCAAGCAAAGCTAAAGGACGGCATAAAGGATGATGTGAAACAGCAGCTCCTTCAAATGAAGCAGAACCTGGCCGCTGAGACAGAAAAAAGAGAAGAACAAAAACGACAAGACCTCCTTCGGCAACAGAAAGAAAAAGAAAAAAATAAAAGCTTCTCAGAGCTGCTAGATGAAAGTCATTTAGACTGGAGAAAGTATAAAAGTTAAAAAAGGGAGCTACGATGCTCCCTTTTTTATGTTATATCATTGAGATGAATACATACTACATGAGCCTGAGAGAAAACACGTCTGACTCCCTCGTATCGCTTCATTTCAGAATCGCACCATCAATAGGGTTGTACATTAAAACAAAACATAAGTGGCAAGCTGTTCTTCCATTTGTCTTCTATTGATTCAAACGATGCGCCTCATACACAGACTGTTTTGTGAAATATGACAAAGCTTTTACTTCTTGGTCGCTTAATGAACGTGCATTTGCCGCTGCCACATTTTCTTTTAACTGTTTCACCGAGCTTGCGCCAAAAACAACAGAGCTGACTGCAGAATGCTTGAGCAAGTATTGAATGGACAGCTCTGTCAGTGATAGGTCATAAGCGACTTTCTTTAACGAAGGGATGATTTGCTGGAGCTCTTCAAATGAATAGTCAAGATACCCGTTCTTTTGAATCGCCGCACTTGCTTGCGAAAGGGGTTTTTCTGTTAATAATCCTTTTGCTAAAGGACCTCTTGCCACGACACTAATGCTTTGTTCTTCAAGAAGAGAAAACCATTCTTCTGGGCGGCGGTCGAGTAAACTATATTGCATCATCACACTCACGATGTTTGATTTTTTGGCGTATTCTTTAATGACATTTGGACGGATCGACGATATGCCGTAATAGCGAATGACACCTTCTTCAACCAATTCTTCAAATGCCTCGATGGTTTCGTCAATTGGATCGTCAATTGTGCCGCCATGCAATTGATATAAATCAATATAATCTGTTTGAAGTCGTTTCAGGCTTTGTTTCACTGCCTCTTTTATATATGCTTTTGAAGGATTCCAATCCCAGCCAGGTTTGCCTTTTTCAAAGCGGTTGCCGCCTTTTGTGGCCAAAATCAGATCTTGGCGTCTGTTCTTAATGGCTTCCCCGACGATTTCCTCATTTGTTCCAAAATCATATAAATCAGCTGTATCCAAATAGTTAATCCCAAGATCAATGGCTTCATCTAATAAAGAGAGCGCTTTTTCTTTTTCAGTCCCAAGGGACATACATCCTAGTGCCGCCTCACTAACCAAGAGATCAGAGGTGCCAATTCGTCTTTTTTTCAATTCAATCACACTCCTATCCTTTCACATTAAGTGAAACAATTCTGGAATTCAAGCTAGGTGATTTCAAAAGGCGCATTGAAGCAGGCATCCGCATTTTGGCTTCTCCTAAAACATCTATGTTAAAATGAATGAAGTAAAAAGTGAAAGTAGAACGAGGAGCTGACAAAATTGAAGGACTTTGAAGAAAAAACATTATCGTCAAAAACATTATATAACGGAAAAATCATTGACTTGGTTCTTGAAGATGTAGAATTGCCGAACGGAAAACCAGGCAAACGCGAAATCATTAAACATCCAGGTGCAGTAGCAGTCATTGCACGTACAGACGAAAATAAAATCATTTTGGTCAAGCAATACCGTAAAGCACTGGAGAGATCCATCGTTGAGATTCCGGCTGGAAAATTAGAAAAAGGAGAAGAGCCGGCACATACAGCACTGAGAGAATTAGAAGAAGAAACAGGTTATACAACTCAGGCGCTCCAAAAGCTGACAGCCTTTTATACATCACCAGGGTTTGCGGATGAAATTGTTCACATCTACCTTGCTGATCAGCTCGTCCCGCTTGAAGAAAAACGAGAGCTGGATGAGGATGAATTTGTCGAAGTGATGGAAGTTTCACTAGAAGAAGCACTGCACCTCATCGAAAAACAACATATTTATGATGCGAAAACAGCCTATGCCATTCAATACTTACAATTGCAAGAGGTACTTAAGTCTACAAAATGAGGGAATTCTTTGCAGATATCCATATTCATATTGGTCGAACAAGAACAGGCAGGGCTGTCAAAATTACAGGTGCAAGGTCACTGACCATTGACCAAATTCTCATTGAAGCGTCTCAAAGTAAAGGGATGGGAATGATTGGTGTGATTGATGCACAATCTCCTGAAGTCCTAGAAGAATTGATAGAAGGTGTAGAGGAAGGCATATACACGGAACTAAGCGATGGCGGGTTATCATTTGGAAAGACCGTTTTGCTTTTAGGCAGTGAGCTAGAAATCAATGATGACCAATCAAAAGGTCCGATTCATGTGCTTGCCTTTATGCCCACGCTTCGTAAAATGTCTGAGTTTTCCGCATGGCTTTCTCTTCATATGAAAAATGTGCATTTGAGTTCACAGCGGTTATATGTGGATGGGAGAACGCTTCAGCATAAGGTGAAGGAACTAGGGGGATTATTTATTCCTGCCCATATTTTTACGCCACATAAAAGTTTATACGGCAAAGGGGTCAATACGTCTTTAACCGAAGTATTCGATCCAGAACTCATTGATGCTGTTGAGCTTGGCCTTAGCTGTGATACGTCTATGGCCTCCCAGCTAAGTGAGCTAAACCGTTATTCTTTTTTAACAAATTCAGATGCCCATTCTTTAGGGAAAATTGCGCGGGAATATACGAAGATCCGAATGGATCATGCCTCCTTTGCTGAATTTGAGCTAGCGCTTCAAGGAAAAGATGGCAGAAATATCACTGGAAATTATGGGCTCGCTCCGCGGCTCGGAAAGTATTATCATACGACCTGTGAGAAATGCGGGGTAAGACCTGACAGTCAGGAGCAAGAAAAGTGCCAAGCATGCGGCCATACCCGAATGACAAAAGGGGTGAGTGAGCGGTTAAAGGAGCTTGCTGACCAAGAAAGTGACAAAGGAATAAGGCCTCCTTATGTTCACCAGCTTCCCCTTCAATTTATTCCAGGTGTTGGAGCCAAAACGTTAGAAAAGTTAAAAGCTGTCTTTCATACAGAGATGAATATTCTTCATCAAGCAACAGAACAAGAATTAAAAGCGGTCCTGCCTGAGAAAACAGCCGATTACATCATCAAAGCAAGAAAAGGTGAAGTTGGACTGATCGCTGGCGGAGGCGGAGTCTACGGTAAGGTGGATATCAATCATGAATCAACTTAAATGGACATGTCACACATTTGAACAACTGTCTAAAGAGGACCTTTACTTGATTTTAATGGAAAGGGTAAATGTGTTTGTTGTAGAACAAACATGTCCTTATCCTGAAATTGATCATCGTGATCAAGAGGCGCTGCATGTCATCGCAAAAGAGAACGGCACGATTGTGGCTTATTGCCGCATTTTCCAAAGCGGGATCATGTACAAAGAGGCATCCATTGGCCGTGTCCTTGTGACGAAGACCGGCCGGAAAAAAGGTTACGGGAAGATCCTGCTCGATCAGGCGATAAAAAAGCTCAGTGAATTAGGCGAAACAAAGATTAAAATCCAAGCACAGGCTTATTTGAAATCGTTCTACGAATCGTTTGGCTTCGAAGCTGTCTCAGATTGTTATGATGAGGATGGAATTCCGCATCTTGATATGGTGAGAAAAGAAAGATAGGCGTGTATACGTCTATCTCAGCGTGTAGACAAACCCTCGCATTCTTTGTCAGTCCTGCGCTCGGTGCTCACGAATGTCAAATTCGCTCCGTGAAAGTAGCTGTCCTTCCTAGACTGCAAAGGTTTTCTATCACGCTGAAAAGAAGACAAAAGGCTAAAATCAAGTACATTTTAGCCTTTTGTCAACAATTTGAGATAGACGTGTATACGTCTATCTTTTTTAGGTGCTTTCATGTATCATAACGACAACGAAAGGGGTTTTGCGAAATGGGAAAAAGCAAAGCAAAGAAAAAGAGAGAACACCTTCAAAGGCAGCACAGTCGAAATCCAGAACAATCGAGAGGAAATATACCGCATTTTAGTACACACGAAAGAAAGACAAAAACAAAACAAGAAGCCTTGCAGCATATGATGAAAAAACATAAAGGTAGGAATGCTTATGATCGCTATGAACAGGATCATAAGCATTTTTATTTTGCTTTTTTGTGACAAGTAGATCAAATAATTGGAAAAATTTTAAAAAATAGGACAAACGGTCGTTTCTTTTTGTCTAAAAATGTAGTTAAATGACAAAAAGAAATGAAAGGGAGAGTGGGTATCGTGAAGGTCAAATCATTTGGAGCAGGGCTTTGTATGGCAAGTATGCTGCTGGCATCGATGACATTCGGCGCATCAGATGTATCTGCAAAGGATCAAGCAAAAAAAGAGTATATGATCGGTTTTTCTTCTTCCGTTCAAGACAAAACACAAAAACAGCTTGTTGAAAAAGCTGGCGGTCATGTGAAAGAATCAATAGATAAAATAGATATGATGAAAGTTTCGTTGAACGAAGCATCAAAAGAAAAACTACATCAAGCAAAAGAAGTTACTTTTATTGAGGAAGACCAAAAAGCAAAAACAAGCGGTCAAAGCGTCCCTTATGGTATCAAAAGCATTAAAGCACAAAAGGTACATAAACGAGGATATGCCGGACAGAATGTCAAAGTAGCTGTTCTTGACAGTGGAATCGACGGCAAGCATGAAGATTTACATGTAACTGGTGGTGTCAGCTTTGTTCCAACAGAGTCCGATCCGCTCGTTGACCCGCATGAACACGGAACCCACGTTGCAGGCACGATCGCAGCATTAGATAATAAGGTAGGCGTCGTTGGTGTGGCTCCAAAAGCTTCGATCTATGCGGTGAAAGTGGCAGATGAAAATGGTGACGGCTACTATAGCTGGATCATTAAAGGCATTGAATGGGCGATTGAGAATGAGATGGATGTCATCAATATTAGTATGGGGGGAGCAAGTGAATCGGAGGCGCTGAAAGAAGCGGTAGATCGAGCATATGACAACGGGATTCTCATTGTCGCATCTGCAGGAAATGCTGGGAGCTACGGGTCACTTAATACGATAGATTACCCGGCCAAATACAGCTCTGTCATGGCAGTCGCATCTGTGGATCAACGAAAGCAAAGAGCCTTTGATTCCTCTGTTGGGGAAGAAGTGGAAGTATCAGCACCAGGCGTTTCAACATTAAGTACCATTCCTCATAACGAATATGGATATAAGAGTGGAACGTCTATGGCATCACCTCATGTAGCTGGTGCTGCGGCAGTCATTCTATCAAAACATCCGAATCTGACAAATGATGAAGTGCGTGAAAGGCTGACAAAAACGGCAACAAAACTTGGCGAACCTTTTTATTATGGCGCTGGGCTTGTGAACGTACAAAAAGCTGCACGATAAAGGAAACGAGAAAGCAGTGTACAGCTGCTTTCTCGTTTTTCTTTTCATAAAACTGTCATGTTTCGTCTGCTCTCTCATAGAATCTAGTAACCTTTACTATTTGGGAGGAAGGCGCATGCGAAAAAAGTCTTGGAAAGAACATCTTCTTCAGCACGTGAAAGATCATGTATCAATTTATTTGTTTGTTTCTGTACTATTTTTAATGGGCGTCATTTTTGGAGCCATTATCGTCAATAGTATGACAATGAGTCAGAAAGAGGACTTATTCTATTATTTAAATCAATTTTTTGGTCAACTGACGAATGAGAAAGCAGCAGAATCAAAAGAAATGTTTTTGCAAAGCTTTTTACATCATATGAAATATTTGGGCCTCATGTGGATACTCGGAATTTCCATCATTGGCCTGCCGCTTATTTTTCTTATGATTTTTTTAAAAGGGATTGTAGTTGGGTTTACTGTCGGTTTTTTGGTCAATCAAATGGGGCTTAGCGGTTTTTTTCTATCTTTTGTCTCGGTGCTTCCTCAAAATATCTTGCTCATTCCAGCGTATTTAGTGATCGGAACTTGTGCGATTGCGTTCTCCATTCGTTTAATTGGTCAGCTTTTTATGAAAAAAACCATCAGTCAAGCGCCAATCCATTGGTTTGGCCGGTATGCTTCTGTCCTACTGATGATTTTAACCCTCGCTGCTCTTTCGTCCTTTTTTGAATCATACTTATCATTCATGCTGATGAAAAAGCTGGCAGGTGTTCTGTTTTGATGATTTTATAATCGTTATTAAATAATAATCAATTTATTTATCAATTTAAAATGATTATAGTTGGCTCTCTGCACATCATTTGATATAATGATCAAGTAATGTGGCGTAGGAGGGAAAGTCAATGGAAAATCGGATTGATCGAATTAAGAAACAGCTTCATTCTTCCAGCTATAAGCTCACGCCACAGCGTGAAGCAACAGTAAGAGTACTGCTTGAGAATGAAGAAGACCATTTAAGTGCAGAAGATGTATACCTCCTCGTAAAAGAGAAGTCTCCTGAAATTGGTCTTGCTACTGTTTATCGGACGTTAGAATTGCTTACTGAACTGAAAGTTGTTGATAAAATTAACTTTGGAGACGGCGTTTCGCGATATGATCTTCGCAAAGAAGGAGCCGCTCACTTCCATCACCATCTTGTCTGCATGGAATGCGGAACAGTCGATGAGATAGAAGATGATTTATTAGAAGATGTTGAAGAGATTATTGAACGCGACTGGAAATTTAAAATTAAGGATCATAGATTGACATTCCATGGTATTTGCCACCGGTGTCATGATGATGAATCCGGCAAATAATCCGAATTGGAACCTTTTCATTCAAAATGAAAAGGTTTTTTGCATGTTCGCTGTATATTCCTTGTCCCACCTGGCATATGCTGAAGTAATGAGAACACGAGAAAGGACATGAAGAACATGCGAAAATGGCTCAAAACAACAGGTGAAGTAATGAAAGTATTTATCTTGTTCACTGGTTTTACCGTCCTGTTCTATTATGCTATGATATGGATAAATTCAGAATATGAAAGCTATCATCGTTATGATAAACCAGAAGGTGCAGCGATAAAAGTGATGGAAATGGATCAGCCGAAACAAGACAGCTGGCAGGATCGATTGATTTATTTTTATCAAAACGGGGAGTAGAAACCATTGAAGGATCAATTATCCGACTTTATTCATTTTATGACAGTAGAGAGAGGACTCTCTGAAAATACCATTGTCTCTTATAAAAGAGATTTACAGAACTATTTGTCTTTTTTAATGACGCATGAACAATTGACAGATGTAAAAGACGTCACACGCCTTCATATTATTCATTATTTAAAACAGTTAAAAGACGAGGGGAAATCGAGTAAAACGTCCGTCCGTCATCTATCATCGATACGCTCCTTTCATCAATTCTTGCTCCGTGAAAAAGTGACAACAGATGACCCGTCATGGAACATTGAATCACAAAAAACAGAGCGGAAATTACCGAAAGTTCTATCATTAGATGAGGTAGAAAAGCTGCTCGATACACCTAAGCAGCAAACACCATTTGACTACCGTGACAAAGCCATGCTCGAACTTTTATATGCAACAGGTATTCGCGTAAGTGAAATGCTTGATCTGACTCTTGCAGATGTGCATCTGACCATGGGGTTTATCCGGTGTTTTGGAAAAGGAAGAAAAGAGCGGATCGTGCCTATTGGTGAAGCTGCTGCAAGTGCGATTGAAGTGTATATAGAAAAAGGCAGAAACAAGCTGCTCAAAAAACAGCCGGTCGATGCTTTGTTTCTGAATCATCACGGAAAAAAAATGTCGCGGCAGGGCTTTTGGAAGAACTTAAAGAAACGAGCCATAGAAGCAGGTATTCAAAAAGAATTGACGCCTCATACGCTCAGACATTCATTTGCGACACATTTGCTTGAAAACGGTGCGGATCTTAGAGCCGTACAGGAAATGCTCGGACATGCTGATATTTCTACTACTCAAATTTACACACATGTCACAAAAACAAGATTAAAAGACGTGTATCACAAATTCCATCCAAGGGCATAAGTAAAGCATGGCACGGTGAACGTGTATCATGCTTTTTTATGTTTGGACCGTTTATGGTTGTCAATTGACTTGAAAACGGTTTATACTTGAGATGTCTGACCTCTCCAGTTGTGAAAGGTGAAAGGACAAGAATATTGAAGGAGGCGCTTTTTTATGCCTGATTATCAGTATAAACGTATTTTCCTCATTGTGATGGATTCAGTAGGAATCGGGGAAGCACCTGATGCTGCTGATTTTAATGATGTAGGTGCAGATACACTTGGACATATTGCTGAAAAAATGAACGGGCTTCATATGCCGAATATGGCGAAGCTTGGGCTAAGTCATATTAAAGAAATTAAAGGAATTCCAGCGGACGAAAAACCGCTTGCGTATTATGGAAAAATGCAAGAAGCATCCAATGGGAAAGACACAATGACAGGACATTGGGAAATCATGGGTCTTTACATCGACACACCATTTAAAGTCTTTCCAGACGGCTTTCCAGATGAACTGTTAAATGAATTAAAAGAAAAAACAGGGCGCGGCATCATTGGAAATAAACCAGCGTCTGGTACAGAAATTCTGGATGAGCTTGGCGAAGAGCACATGAAAACAGGCGATTTAATCGTTTATACTTCAGCAGATTCTGTGCTGCAAATTGCTGCACACGAAGAAGTTGTGCCATTAGACGAACTTTACCGCATTTGCGAAATCGCACGTGAACTGACTTTAGATGAAAAATATATGGTAGGGCGCATCATCGCTCGTCCATTTGTCGGAGAGCCGGGGGCATTTGTTAGAACACCAAATCGTCATGACTATGCATTAAAACCATTCGACCGTACCGTCATGAATGAATTGAAAGATGATGGACTTGATGTCATTGCGATCGGAAAAATCTCTGATATTTATGATGGTGAAGGAATCACCTCTTCACTCAGAACGAAATCCAACATGGATGGAATGGACAAGCTAGTGGAGACGCTGAAAACAGACTTTACTGGGCTGAGCTTCTTAAATCTTGTCGACTTTGATGCGCTTTATGGACATAGAAGAGATCCAGAAGGCTACGGTAAGGCACTAGAGGAATTTGACGCACGTCTACCTGAAGTGTTTGATCTATTAAAAGAGGATGATCTGCTTGTGATCACAGCAGATCACGGAAATGACCCGGTTCATCACGGAACAGATCATACAAGAGAATACGTTCCGCTTATTGCTTACAGCAAAAAGCATCAAGAAGCGAATGAGCTGCCAACAGCGAAAACATTTGCTGATCTTGGGGCAACGGTAGCAGATAATTTTAAATCAACGCTGCCAAAATACGGAACAAGCTTTTTATCTCAACTCAAATAGGGGGAAATCACGTGGGAGCACAGTTTTCAGAAGCGGCGGCATACATTAAACAAGCATCGACATATGTACCAACAGTTGGATTGATTTTAGGTTCAGGTCTTGGCATTTTAGCCGATGAGATTGAAAATCCAATCAAATTGAAATATGAAGATATTCCTGGATTCCCTGTTTCAACAGTAGAAGGGCATGCAGGCCAGCTCGTCATTGGAACGCTGAAAGGCACGGTCGTTTGTGCCATGCAAGGACGTTTCCATTACTATGAAGGGTATGATATGAAGCAGGTGACATTTCCTGTCCGTGTGATGAAAGAAATCGGCATTGAGACATGTATTGTGACAAATGCAGCGGGCGGTGTGAATACGTCCTTCCATCCTGGCGATCTCATGCTGATTACAGATCATATCAATATGATGGGAACCAATCCGTTAATTGGACCAAACGACAGTCAAGGGGTTCGTTTCCCTGATATGTCTGCACCGTATGATAAAGATTTGCTGGCACTTGCAGAGAAAACGGCTAAACATTTAGGCATATCTGTGCAGCAAGGGGTTTATGCAGGAATGACAGGCCCTTCATATGAAACACCGGCAGAGGTTCGTTTCCTCAGAACGCTAGGCGCTGATGCAGTCGGTATGTCGACTGTGCCAGAAGTGATTGTGGCACGTCATGCAGGCATAAAAGTACTTGGTATTTCATGCATCTCTAATGCGGCTTCAGGTATTTTAGATCAGCCGCTTTCTCATGATGAAGTGATCGAAGTGACGGAAAAAGTGAAAGCAAGTTTCCTTGATTTAGTGAAAGAAGTTGTCAAACAACTCTCATAGATCGCGTGAAAAAGCCTTCTGTTCATGAAACAGAGGGCTTTTTTTTATGGCAATCAAACGATCTCTGAATAAAACAGCCTTTATGAGGAAAAAATAGAAAGGATTACGATAATGGAGGTCTGCCACTTGAAACGTCATATATGTGCATTGTTTACTTTAATGATCCTTATCTCAATGGTTTCACCATCAGCGATGGCAAAAGAAAAGATTGAAAAGCCAGGAGAAAAACAAACATCAGAATTGGCGCATGAAGCCAAATCAGCGATTTTAATGGAACGTGACACGGGAAAAGTGCTTTACAACAAAAACAGTGATGAAAAGCTTGCCCCTGCAAGTATGACCAAAATCATGACGATGCTTCTCATCATGGAAGCGATGGATCAAGGGAAATTAAAAATGACTGATAAAGTAAGAACGAGCGATCATGCAGCATCTATGGGAGGCTCACAAATTTTCCTTGAACCGGGAGAAGAAATGACGGTTAAAGACATGCTAAAAGGCATTGCGATTGCGTCAGGAAACGATGCTTCGGTTGCCATGGCAGAACATATTGCTGGATCTGAAGAACAGTTTGTTGAGCAAATGAACAAAAAGGCAAAAGAGCTTGGGCTCACCTCAACGGTCTTTCAAAATCCAACAGGACTTCCTGAAAAAGATCATTACAGCACGGCTCATGATATGGCAAAAATGGCGAAAGAGCTGTTGAAATATGAAGAGATCACCAAGTTCACAGGTGTATACGAAGACTATCTTCGTCAGAACACGGATAAAAAATTCTGGCTTGTGAATACAAACCGTCTCATTAAATTTTATCCAGGTGTGGATGGGGTGAAAACAGGGTTTACAGGCGAGGCGAAATACTGTCTAACGGCTTCCGCTAAAAAAGGGAACATGCGCGTCATTGCTGTTGTATTCGGCGCAAGCACGCCAAAAGACAGAAATGCCCAAGTCGTCAAAATGCTGGATTACGCCTTTAGTCAATATACAACGCACCCTCTGTACAAGCGTGGTCAAGATGTAGCAGAGATCAAAGTGAGCAAAGGGAAAAAGAAAAAAATTCAGCTTGTCACGTCTGAACCGATTTCTCTTTTAACGAAAAAAGGCGAAAATGTCGATCAGATCAAAAAAGAAATTAAATTAACTCAAGATGTCACAGCCCCATTTTCAAAAGGAACGAAACTTGGCACCATCATCTTGAAAAAAGATGGAAAAGTGCTTCATGAAAGTCCTGTTGAAGCGAAAGAAGATATGGAAAAAGCCGGTGTTTGGACGTTCTTCAAACGGGCGATGGCCGAATTTGTTAAATGGAAGTAAAAGGTGAAAGACTGCTGCAACTGGCAGTCTTTTTTGCTATGAACGAAAAGAACATCTAAATGTGACGAATGATCACTAGTTTTGTCATGGTGAAGGATTTGCATGTGAAGAAAGAGAAACATTCTTTATCCGAAAATAGAGCAAGGAGGAAGAAAAGATGAGCCTTGGTATTGATTTTCAAATAAAAGAGAGCGTACTTTGCATTCGGTTGACAGGGGAGCTTGATCATCACTCCGCAGAGACATTGAGACAAAAGGTGACGAATTATTTGGAAACAGAGGACATTCGCCACATCGTGCTGAATTTAGCTGATTTATCGTTTATGGACAGCTCTGGGCTCGGAGTGATTTTAGGAAGATACAAAGAAATTAAACAGCTTGGCGGTGAAATGGTCGTCTGTGCGATCTCGCCAGCAGTGAACCGTTTATTTGATATGTCCGGCTTGTTTAAAATTATTCGTATGGAGCCTTCAGAGCAAACTGCGCTGCAAACATTGGGGGTGGCATCATGACAAATGAAATGAATCTGACTTTTTCTGCTTTAAGTCAAAACGAATCCTTTGCGAGAGTAACGGTGGCAGCATTCATCGCTCAGCTCGATCCAACATTAGATGAGCTAACAGAAATCAAAACCGTCGTATCAGAGGCGGTCACGAACTCGATCATTCACGGGTATGACGGGAATCCAGACGGCAAGGTGCACATTAGCGTCACACTGGATGACCATATTGTGTATCTGACGATTCGAGACGAAGGCATGGGCATTTCAGATCTTGAGGAAGCAAGGCAGCCGCTTTTTACGACGAAACCAGACTTAGAGCGTTCCGGGATGGGTTTTACGATCATGGAGAACTTTATGGATGATGTCATGGTGGACTCATCTCCAGAAATGGGCACAACAATCCGCTTAACAAAGCATCTATCAAAAAGCAAAGCGCTTTGTAATTAAGGAGCTGCTCATATGGATGTGGAGGTAAAAAAGCAAGCAAAAAAAGCACAGCTGTCTAATGATGAAGTGAAACAGCTCATCAAAAAAAGCCAAGACGGAGATCAACAAGCAAGAGACCTCCTCGTAGAAAAAAACATGCGTCTTGTTTGGTCCGTTGTTCAGCGCTTTTTAAATAGAGGATATGAACCAGATGATCTGTTCCAAATAGGCTGTATTGGCCTGCTGAAATCTGTTGATAAATTTGATTTGTCTTATGATGTGAAGTTTTCGACCTATGCCGTTCCAATGATCATTGGTGAAATTCAGCGTTTCATTCGTGATGATGGAACCGTCAAAGTCAGCAGGTCCTTAAAGGAACTTGGAAATAAAATTAGGCGGGCAAGGGACGAATTGTCTAAATCTCATGGACGAATGCCGACTGTTCAGGAAATCGCTGAATATCTGGACATCACACCTGAGGATGTTGTCCTCGCTCAAGAAGCGGTCCGCTCACCATCATCTATTCATGAAACCGTGTATGAAAATGACGGCGATCCGATTACGTTGCTCGATCAAATTGCCGATCATTCAGAAGAAAGATGGTTTGATAAAATTGCGCTAAAAGAGGCGATTAAAGAATTAGAAGAGCGTGAGAAACTGATTGTCTATTTAAGGTATTATAAAGACCAAACACAATCAGAAGTAGCAGAAAGACTCGGAATTTCCCAAGTGCAAGTCTCACGGCTTGAAAAGAAAATTTTAAAACAAATCCAAATGCAAATGGATCAAAAAGACAGCTAGCCAATTGAAGTGACCCCCTAAATTTAGACGCGGTTTTTTTATGAGACAGCTTTCGAGGCATGAGTTCTATATTGTATCGGACTCATGCCTTTTAGTTTTGTCTTTATACGTGTGTGATTGTAGTAGTCAATATATTGTTCAAGTTCTTGCTTGAAGTGTTCGATGTTCTCAAATTTTTTTAGGTATAGAAATTCAGACTTTAAGATACCAAAAAAGTTCTCGATAACTGCGTTATCGTAACAGTTACCTTTTCGGGACATAATCTGTGTAATCCCACGCTTTTTTAAGGCGTGTCTATATTGCTTCATTTGGTAATGCCATCCTTGATCAGAATGTATCATTGGTTTCTCCTCTTCATTTAAACGGTTGAACGCCTGATGAAGCATCGTTGAGACGAGTGAATAAACAGGTCTTGAACCGACTGTATAGGTAATGATCTCACCATTAAATAGATCTAATATGGGCGAAAGATAGAGCTTCTGACCAAATAACTTGAACTCCGTTATATCTGTGACCCATTTCTCATTTGGTCTATCAGCTTGAAAATGCCGAGCCAAAATATTAGGCGCTATTTTGTTCACTGTGCCTCTGTATGAACGATATTTCTTCACTCGGACCATGCATTTTAGCCCTAGAGCTTTCATGATGCGCTGGACTTTTTTGTGATTCACCTTTTGTCCCCGGTTGATTAGTTCATCACGAATCCGGCGATATCCATAACGTCCTTGATGTTCCTGATAAATGGTTTGAATCATCTTTTTCAGTTCGACATCCTGATCAGGACGGTCTAAATGCTTGATCAAGTAATAGTAGGTACTGCGTGGAATACATGCGAGCTTAAGAAGTGATTTCACCGGATATTGATGCCTTAAATCATAGACTACTTGCGCTTTGTCTTGTTTGGTGATTGTTCCTTGTTTTGAACTAAGGCATTCAACTTTTTTAAATACTCATTTTCCATGCGCAAATGTTCTACTTCTGCCTGTAACGCTTCCATTGATCCTTTCGTTATGTCTTGTTTTCCAGTTTTCTTTTTCATAGACGGACGCCCCTTTTTCTTAGATTGAAGGGCGTCTACTCCTTGTGTTTTCAAGATGCGCTTCCAGTTCCAAAGCGTGGTATCAGAAGGCAGGTTAAAGAGTGCAGCTGTTTCCAAGATAGACGTCCCATGTTCATTCATATAATCAAGTACGTCTAGTTTATATTGGACTGGATAATTTGTATATGACTTTGAAAAAGCTTTTTCGCCATGATATTGATACTTTCTGACCCAATATTGAAGTATGCTTTTGTGCACGCCAATCTGTTTTGCAATTCCAAGCAGGGGTTCGCGGTCAACGAGGTATCGTTTTACAGCTTTGATTTTATCTTCAATTGTAAATTTAGCCAAAAGAAAAGCACCTCCAAATGTTAGACTGTGTCTAATATTTGGGGTGCACTTCA
>NZ_JBQEPF010000025.1:0-22653 GCF_052045575.1 Bacillus sp. 22190
TATTCAAACGAAACTAAACAACCAATCACCGATAAACTATCGGCAATTGGCTGTATAAAGGTGTTTTGATTCCTGTCTCAAAAACGGGGGTCAGTCCCCAGCATAAGTGGTGTTTTTTTATCTTTCATCTCATACGTAAGTTTCTTCATCCCATTCAATCGTGTATTCGTTCATTTTTTTATCAATATCGTTTTGAATACTCATGTGCTGAAATAGCGCATTCAATTCTTCTGTCCTCTTTCTTCGATCTTTTTCATAATAATAGAACGCATCTCGATAATCATGATCCCTTAGCATTTTTGCTATGAGCATGGCATCTTCTAGACTATACGATGCTCCTTGACCAACAAAAGGGTTCGCCGTATGTACCGCATCACCTACAAGAACAACACGTCCTTTTGACCACACAGGAAAATCCTTTATTTCATAGATACTTCTTGGAAAGAACATGTTAGTATGATCGATGATGTCAGAAAGGTGTTTAGGAATGTTCCAATGTTCCATTTGTTTATATAATAACTGTCGGATGGTTTCTTTATTGGCTTTCTCAAAATGTTTTGTAGGTAACTTCTCAGGACACTGAGAGAAAGCTTGCCATAAAATATTCATTTTATTTGTTGGATGCGCTTTCCCAAAAATGAATTGAAAGTTTCCGTCATTGTAAAAATAACTTGTTGCCTCATCCAATACAAAATCCTTCACAAACGATACTCCTTGTAGTCCCCAAAAACCGCTATAGTCTAATTTAGCATTAAACGCAATAGCCTCTCTTGTTTTCGAAAAAGTTCCATCTGCTCCTATTACAATATCACCTGTTATCACAGTTTCATCATCAAAAAGAACCTGAACGGAATAAGGCTGCTGTGTGATTGAGATTAACTTTTTGTTGTATTTCACTTCTATTCCTTGACGGTGAACTTCTTTTAAAAGTGATTTGATGATTTGGTCTCTCATGACGTTCAGTAAAGGGGCATCATAATATTTTTCGCTATAATTGTGAAAGATCGCTTCTACTTCATTTTCACTGTTTATTTGCTGGATCTTCTTTATCACGGTTGCATTTGCTATCACTTCATTTTTACACCCGATTCCATCCAAAATCTTTACCCCATTCGGAGATAGTAAAAAACCTGCTCCTGTTTCTAATTCTTCATCTGACCTGCTTTCATAAATCGTACTTTCCATTCCAGCCTTTTTTAAGAATAAAGAAGTAGCCAATCCTGCTACACCACTGCCGATAATGATCACATTTTGAGATTTCATTATTTTCCCTCCTATTTTATAAACAGACCGGTCGGTTTATTTTAGTGCAAAAAAATAAGCTTTTTCATATAGGACAGCGTATCACAATTCCCCCTCTTCATTTGGTAATTAAAGTATATGATAATATGTTATAAATGATTTCGCAAGAATGAAACTAACCAATTTCTGATCAACTTCTTTTAAAAACATGAAGGGGATAACAAAACATGAACAAAGACACCGTGATAAAACACTATGAACACACCTTTGAATGGGTACAGTCACTAACGAAAGTAACAGAAGAAGAATGGCGTAGCGCCATCGCTGAGGGAAAATGGAGTATTGCTGAGATCATCGCTCATTTCGTTCCGTGGGATGAATTTATTTTACAAGATCGCCTAAAAAAATTTTGGAACAATAAAGCGTTACCTCAGGCACCTGATGTGCATGAAATGAACCGGCAGTCAGCCGAAAGAGCAAGAAAGGAAGAGAGAAGCGAGACGATCGGGCGATTTATTGCTGTTAGAACAAAATTGCTTCAAGAAATGAAGAAAATCGAAGCACCTCGCTGGACTACACCCTTTCTGATCGGTCAAACCGAGCTGACGTTATTAAGTTATTTTGAAGGCTTGATTAAACATGATCTCCATCATATGGAGCAGATTAAAAAAGTACTCTCTACAGAAAGACGATAGAGCGTCAAGAGGCTTCCTTATCAAACGAAAACGTCGCATAATCAAACAAAAAATGAAAAAACCAAAGACTTAGTGCAAAGAGAATTTCTTCAGAAGTAGTCAGCAAAATGCCGTCAACCAATTCATCTGATAAGTAGACAGCACCCCAAATAAACAAAAGGTGAAATAAAACGGCATAGAAAATGATGGATCGTTTTTTGGACCGACACTTACGAACAAACCGCATGAGCACGTGTTCCAGATGTTCAAAAGAGATCCCAAGTACAACATAGATGCCCATAAACAGAATCAACGATAAAATCGATTGATAAAAAGCACCGGTCAAATGAAAGAACAGCACACAAAACAACAAAAATATGTAACAGACAGCTGATAGCGCCATGAGCCATTTCAGCCCTTGCCATAAAGCGTGAACAGATTGTTGCATGGGTAAACAACACTCCTTTACATGAAGATACCTGCAAAAAGGACAGCCTTTTTGCAGGAAGGTGGAATTAATCCTCTTTTTTGGGTGCAGCAATGACAGGATGTTTTTCAGTATCAAGCAATTTCAAGAATTCTTCACCTTGATCTAAATGATCCAAAACAAGCTGTTTCGGTGTAACCGCAAGCCACTGATTGAGTGAAATGTCTGCATAATGATCGCTCTTAAAGATTTCTAAGAAATAGAGCGGTTCGTCGCCTGTATTTTCTACATAATGCCCCATCGCAAATGGCACATAGCCAACATCTCCCGCCTGATAGTTAAAGGTTCTTGCATGTCCATCAGAAGCAAATACCGTCATTCGAGCTTTTCCAGAAATAAAATATTGCCATTCATCCGTATTTGGATGCCAGTGCAGCTCGCGAATGGCACCTGGATCAACTTTCACAAGAGCGGATGCAATCGTTTTAGACGCTTTGAAATTGGTAGAGTCCGCAATCCACACTTGTCCGCCGCTTGACGTAATCGGCTCTTGTTTTAACAGCTCATATTTAAAGGAATTCGGGACTTCTCCTTGTTCTGTTTTCACCTTGTCACACTCAAGAGAACCAGGAATTCCTTTTTGGAAAATATACTTCTCTTTCTCTGGTAGCTTCTCAAATTGCTCCTTTGTCATTCCAAAGTTTTGGAGCACAACTTCCTCTGGCGTATGCGCAAGCCAATCAGTCACTTGGAACGTACTATTTTCAGAGAAGGAACCATCATCAAACACAAGTAAGAATTCAGCTCCTGGTTCAAGTGCTTGAATAGAGTGCGGCAAGCCAGAAGGGAAGTACCACAAATCTCCCTCAGTCACATCCTCTGTAAAATTGCGCCCCTCTGCATCAACCGATGTAATTCGGGCTTCCCCATAAATCATGTACGCCCATTCCGCTTCCTTATGCCAGTGAAGCTCGCGAATCGCACCAGGCTTTAGCCGCATGTTCACAGAGGCAAGACTTTTAGAGATTGGCAGTTCACGCACCGTTACCTCGCGGGCATAGCCGCCTTTTTCTAAACGGTTGTGCGTATCAGAAAAAGAATATTTCATGTTGGGAACCGTTCCATGATCGGTTTCTGGTGGCGTGAGCATATCTGGGTTTTGTCTGTCTCGCTCGAGATTACGTGGAATTTTGACCGTTGCTCCTTTTTCTCCTCGAATCGGCTGCGGTACCCCATTTTGCTTTTCACTCATGATAAAATCCCCTTTCAACATCGTATTGTGTGAGGTGACAAAAGGCCTTTCATTTCGCCCTCGTTTTCATAAGGTGAAACGAATCAAGAAGATGTCAATCTGATTCATCATTTTTTTGAGCAGCGACCAACCGTTGGATGAGTTTGCTTAATTCATCAAACTTTCGTTCAAAACGTGTCAGCAAATAAACCGTTAAAATGGCAGGGAAACCAGCCTGACCAAGCTGCTTCAGCCATTCCTCCGAAAAAAAGGTCTCCATTTGTCTCACCTCCCAGCGGATGCTCGTCTTCTCTATAAGTGGTATGAAAGAAGAAATAGGAAATCAAAAGGGGAGAAAATGAACCATTAGACCCGTTTCATAAAGTTTACTTTTTTTAACTTTTGTCCACTTAATGCAAGTAGAGAGAACAAAGGGGAGGATGCACATGGATTATCGGCTGTTATTGAAAGCAAAATGGAAGGAAATCGTTGACCACCCGCTCATTCAGCAATTTTTAAGCAATCCTAAAAACCAACAGCTTCTCAGGCAAGTCATGGAAGAGCCAAACGAAGAAAATGCGAAAAAACTAGATTCCGAGTTCAAGCAGTTTTATCAAAAAATCCGCATCATCAAGTATATTTCCACAATGATCCGCATTTTTTCAGTCGACTTTGACAAACGAGTGAAAAAAAAGCAGCAGCGTTTTCCGCTCATACTTGATCATCCTGATACGCAAGAAGTGAAAGACCCTGTTCAAACAGATACGTATGAAGCGGTGCTCTTCAACCAGCAAGACTTAGGGGAGCACCTGCAAGACCCAAGATTGTACAAGGCCTATCAGCAGCTCACAGAAAAACAAAAAATGGTTCTAACCCAAATCTATGTCGAAGGTCAAACGATGAAGGAAATAGCCGACCGGCTGGGCGAATCAAGACAAAACATCTCAAACATCCACAAAAAAGCACTCAACAAACTAAAAGAAGAAACAGGGGGAGATGTCCGTGAACGAAGAAAAAATGACGAATGGAGAAATGGAAGAACTCATTGAAACCTTCACACCCATGATCAAAAAGAAACTACAAAACACGGCATATCAAGAAAGAGAAGACCTCGAACAAGAACTCTATATCAAACTCATCGAAAAAGTAGACTGGCTGATTTACCAAGAAGGACCTGGCTTTTGGGAGTTTATTGTGGAATATATGACGAAGTTGTAAGAGTTGTAAGCACAAAAAAAGACTCGCTCACACAGAGCCGAGTCTCAATTTTTTTTGCAGTTTTTCTTCACTGAAAATCCAGCCGGTATAGGAATTTTTGATTTGGTGGTCCATGTCGATATGGCAGATCGCGACGAAAGGATAGTGACCTTTGCTGCGGTAGCGCAAATCAATGAACCGTACCTCATAATGGTCCTTGTATTTATCCACTTCCCACCGGTAGACAGGGGAGAAGGAGAGAAAGGCTGAAATGTTTTCGTCTTGCTTGGCAATTTTCATAATCTCTGTATCAGGGACCGGCACACGGTTAAAGGTGTCTAAAATGATGATCTCACCATTCATACTGCGTCCAACATGGAAAGAGGATTTACATTTCACGGCAATGCGCCATTGTCTGAACTTCATTGTAGGCGAAATAATAATGTCTTCAATTTCATCGAATCGTGCACGCAGCTGACGTTTAATCTGAAGCTGCATGATGACCCTGACGATATAATAACAGAAAATCACGGCATACAGCGTAATAAACGTATAGCCGGGATGCCCGCCAATCGCCCAAACGACAATGGCGACAAGATGGGTAAAAAAGATAAACGGATCAAACGTGTTAATGATCCCAAGCGCTACCCATTTCTTTGAAAATGGACGAATGGCCTGTGTGCCGTATGCATTGAATATATCGACAAACACATGAAGCACGACGGCTAATAGTGTCCATAACCAAAGGTGAAGTAAATTCGCCCCCGGCACAAATGGGAAAATCACAGCAGGAATTAGCAATGACCAAAACAGTACAGCCGGAATGGAATGAGTAAATCCCCGGTGATTTCTTATATAAACTGCATTATTTTTTAGTTTTAGCACAGTATCAATGTCTGGTGCTTGGGAGCCGGCGATGGTCGCGATCATCACGGCGTGTGCCATGTGTGGATCTGCGCTGACGGCTGGATCTAAAAGCGCAAGTCCCCCAAGAGAAATGCCCATTACTACATGAGTACCAGTGTCCAATTGATTACCTCCTAGTTGTCATGCTTAGGAACAATCATACAAAGTATACGTTTCTCATCAAGACTATGTGCAAAATCACTTTTGCTTTATCCCGATTTAATGTAACATGTTAACGTATCTACAAACAGTATACAACAAATAAGGTTCTTTTCAGAACGTTAGCTCTCGGTTCGATAAGAAGGAGTATAGAGATGAAAGACATTCAAGAAAAGCTGGACCGCAAAGATATTGCGGGTTTTCAGCATGATTTAATCGATTGGTATGAAAAAGAACAACGAACACTTCCATGGCGTGAAAATCAAGATCCATACCGCGTCTGGGTATCAGAAGTGATGCTCCAGCAAACGAGAGTGGATACGGTCATTCCGTACTTCAACCGGTTTATGGAGCAATTCCCGACGGTGAAAGATCTTGCTTTAGCTGATGAAGAAAAGGTCATGAAAGCATGGGAAGGTCTGGGCTACTACTCAAGAGTGCGTAATTTACAGGCTGCTGTGAAAGAAGTATATGAATCCTACGAGGGCGTTGTCCCTGATACGAAAGAACAATTTTCAAAGCTGAAAGGTGTAGGTCCGTATACGAGCGGCGCAGTGCTGAGTATCGCTTATAACAAGCCATACCCTGCGGTAGACGGCAACGTGATGAGGGTCATTTCCCGTATCTTGTCCATATGGGATGATATTGCAAAACCAAAAACGAGAAACATTTTCGAATTTGCGGTTGATCAGCTCATTTCCCGGGAAAAGCCGTCAGAATTCAATCAAGGGCTAATGGAGCTAGGTGCACTTATTTGCACCCCAACCTCTCCTGCATGCCTCATTTGTCCTGTAAACATGCATTGCTCAGCACTGGAGGAAGGCGTTCAGCATGAGCTGCCGGTGAAAAGTAAAAAGAAAAAGCCGACTGCGAAATCAATGGCAGCGGTGGTGTTATTTGATGATGCAGGCCACCTCTATATTCATAAGCGTCCAAGTACAGGTCTGCTTGCGAATTTATGGGAGTTCCCAAACATGGAAACAATGAAGGGAAGAAAAACGGAAAAAGAGCAGCTGATTGATTTCTTAAAAGAGGAAGCGGGTGTACAAGCAGAACTTGGTGATTTAGAAGGCACCATTCAACATGTATTTACCCACCTCATCTGGAATATTTCTGTTTTCTTTGGACGTGTGACCTCTGTATCTGATGACACGATGCTGAAAAAAGTCACAACAGAAGAATTTGAGGCATATGCTTTGCCAGTCTCACATCAAAAAATATGGAAGATGGCACTTGAACAGCCTAGTCATATTTAACCGTTGTACCATGGGTATAATCGGCTTCATTTCGGTGCAGACCCCCGCGGTTTTCAATTTCAGAAATGATTTCTCGATACTTAGATTGCCCTTCTTCGTTTAAATAAGGTAAAATTTGTTGGAAAGCATGATGAAAAAATGCAAGCTCAGTATCTTTCCATTGATCCTTTGACATCATGCCAAGCTGGCTTAAATCGCGTCCGACATACATGAATGTAACCTCCTAATAGGAACTTTCCTATTAGTGTGAAGCGAATGGACGAAAACTATTCAAATCAGGAGATGAACCATAATGAACAAGCGTAAATGTGCACTAATTACAGGCAGCAGTAGAGGTGTCGGGAAAGAAGTAGCCCTTCGCCTGGCTGAAAAAGGATATGACATTGTCATTAACTATGCAAGAAGCAAAAAAGCAGCACTTGAAACAGCTGAAGAAATTGAAGCGATGGGTGTTAAAACATTAGTTGTCAAAGCCAACGTTGGTCAGCCAGAGAAAATCAAAGACATGTTCCAGCAAATTGACGAAACGTTTGGCCGTTTAGACGTATTTGTGAACAATGCGGCATCTGGCGTTCAGCGCCCAATCATGGATCTTGAAGAAAATCATTGGGACTGGACCATGAATATCAATGCGAAGGCCTTGTTATTCTGCGGACAAGAAGCAGCCAAATTAATGGAGAAAAACGGCGGCGGACATATCGTCAGCATTAGCTCACTAGGCTCTATTCGCTACCTTGAAAACTACACGGTGGTCGGTGTATCTAAAGCAGCACTAGAAGCTTTGACACGCTACCTATCCGTTGAGCTGTCACAAAAAAATATCGTCGTAAATGCCGTATCAGGCGGCGCCATTGATACAGATGCACTCAAGCACTTCCCAAATCGTGAAGAGCTATTAGAAGACGCTAAGAAAAATACACCAGCAGGCCGTATGGTGGAAATTAAAGACATGGTCGACAGTGTAGAATTCCTTGTATCAGGCAAAGCAGATATGATTAGAGGACAGACGATTATCGTCGATGGCGGACGTTCTTTGCTTGTTTAAAAAAATGATGAATAAGATGTACACCTTCTGCACAAATTAATGTGCGTGGAGGTGATAATGATGGATAAACAACAAAACAAAACAAACGCACAACAAGTGAAAAAACAAAACCAAGCTGCTGCACAAGGCGGTCAATATGGCACTGAATTTGCTAGCGAGACTGACGCACAGCACGTAAAAAAATACAACCAAAAAGCTGAGCAAAACAAACAACAAAACAGCTAATCACTGAAACAAAGGGAAGCACTTCATCTACGAATGAAGTGCTTTTCTTTTTGTCTCTCCCCATCATCCGACAAAACCTGTAAAACCTCTACATAAACAGTCAAAGGACTTCTTCCTTCTTTCAAGAAATGGTATAGATACAAAAAGTCGATACGAATGAAAGGGAGGAGTTAGATGTCTGATTTCGATCAGCTTGTCAGAGAACAAATGCAGCTTATGGATCAGCTGCTCGATGTACAAGGAGAACTTGATCTGTACTTAGAGACAGAAAAACGATTGCTGCAAGGTGAAAAAAAGGAAGAGCGGCATAAGCTTCATGATCAAATCAAACAGAAACGAGAGGAACTGCAAAAAGTCCAGACACTATTTACAAAACAGACTGAACAAGTCATCAATTCGTATAAACAAATGGAGAAGAGCTCAACCGTGATGTAAAAGAGTGTGCCGTTCAATTGGGTTGAATGGCTTTTTCATTTCATTTTTTAATGATGTAACGGTATAATATAATAGAGACATGTTTAGTTGGGAAATTAGGTCTTTGGACTGTTAGGTTTGTTTGTTATAGAAAGTAGGGGAGAAAATATGGGCTATCCCAAGGAAGGAGAAACCATCCAAATTCAAAGCTATAAACATAATGGCTTGATCCACAGGATTTGGAATGAAACCACCATTCTGAAAGCAACGGAATTGTGTATCATTGGTGCAAACGATCGAACAATGGTGACTGAATCCGATGGCCGAACATGGATGACAAGAGAACCGGCTATTTGCTATTTTCATGCAAAACAATGGTTTAATGTCATTGGGATGCTTCGAGATGATGGGGTGTATTATTACTGCAACATCAGCTCTCCTTTTGCGACAGATGAAGAGGCGATTAAGTATATTGATTACGACTTAGATGTCAAAGTCTTTCCGGACATGACGTATAATATTTTGGATGAGGATGAATATGCAGATCATAAGAGGCAGATGAATTATCCAAAAGAAATCGATAGTATCTTACGAGAGCATCTAAATACATTACTGCATTGGATTCACCAGCGGAAGGGACCGTTTGCTCCAGAATTTGTGGATATGTGGTATGAACGTTTTTTGCGTTATACAAAATAAGTAACAGCAGCTAAAACCTGTTTGGCTTTTCAAAGCCAACAGGTTTTTGATTGCGTACGGATAAGAGGCACTGATAGATTGGGAAGGAGATTTACATGGGGGTCATAAAACGTTACATGGCTTTTGTAACACCGTATAAAAAACAGATTGCATTGACAATGGTGATCGGAATGATTAAGTTCTCGATTCCCTTAACATTGCCTCTGCTTTTAAAGTATGTCATTGATGATGTGATTCAAGGCTCTGGATCGGCTGAAGAAAAAACATCCACTCTCTTTATTATTATGGGAATCATGCTTGTATTATTTTTAGTGATGAGACCGCCTGTTGAGTACTACAGACAATACTATGCGCAGTGGACAGGCAGTAAAGTATTATTTGATATTCGGGAAAAACTGTTCTCGCACATTCAAAAGTTAAGCCTTCGTTATTACGCCAACACGAGAACAGGGGAAATTATTTCAAGGGTCATCAACGATGTGGAGCAAACAAAGGAATTTGTCATCACAGGGCTTATGAACCTTTGGCTTGATTTGATGACCGTCCTGATTGTGATAGCCATTATGTGTACACTGGATCTTAAACTCACCATTGTGTCTGTCATTATTTTTCCGCTGTATGCGTTAGCAGTGAAGTATTTTTACGGACGGCTTCGCAAGCTGACAAAAGAGCGGTCGCAGGCACTGGCTGAGGTACAAGGGCACCTGCATGAGCGAGTACAAGGAATGCCTGTCATTCGCAGCTTTGCGATTGAAGAATACGAACAAGAGAATTTTCACGATGAAAATAAAAATTTCTTAAACAAAGCGATCAATCATACGAATTGGAATGCCAAAACATTCGCCGTCGTCAATACGATCACAGACATTGCGCCGCTGCTCATCATTGCTTTTGCTGGCTATACCGTCATTAACGGGTCGCTTTCAATTGGGACAATGATTGCCTTTGTCGGCTACATTGACCGGATGTACAACCCGATTCGTCGTCTCATTAACTCATCGACGACTTTAACTCAGTCAGTAGCATCAATGGATCGTATTTTTGAGTTTATTGATGAACCGTATGAAGTAACAGACAAGCCGAATGCAAAAGAAGCCAATCACTTAAAAGGAGAGGTAGAATTTAAAGATGTGTCGTTCCGTTACGAACATACACAGGAAGAGATTTTACACAATATCTGCTTGAAAGTAGAAAAAGGCCAAACCGTTGCGCTTGTAGGAATGAGCGGCGGAGGGAAGTCGACACTCGTCAGCTTAATTCCAAGATTTTATGATGTCACAAGCGGATCACTCGAAATTGACGGCATTGATATTAAAGAGTACAAGGCAAGAAGCCTGCGTAATCAAGTCGGGATGGTCCTCCAAGATACATTCTTATTCAGTGACACCATTAAAGAAAATATCGCTGTGGGAGACCCGGAAGCATCCTTTGAGAAAATTGTGTCGGCTGCAAAAGCGGCAAATGCGCATGATTTTATCATGTCTCTTCCTGAAGGATATGACACGAAAGTAGGAGAACGTGGCGTAAAGCTATCAGGCGGTCAAAAACAACGAATTTCAATTGCGAGGGTATTTCTTAAAAATCCACCGCTGCTTATTTTAGACGAAGCGACGTCTGCACTTGATTTAGAAAGTGAACATTACATTCAAGAAGCGATGCAAAAGCTGGCAAAAGATCGCACAACTTTTATAGTTGCGCACCGTTTATCAACGATTACACATGCGGACCTCATTGTGGTCATGGAACAAGGCGAGATTGTGGAAAAAGGAACACATGAAGAATTAATGAACCGAGACAGCCACTATCGCCATCTATTTACCATTCAAACATTAAATTAGTAGAAGCCTATCCGATTCTAGCGGATAGGCTTTTTTATGCTTGTCAAAAACATGACATATTTCCCAGCTTGTCTCAATACAATTTTAAAAAGTATGACGGGGTGGTGAAGATGTGAAAGAACAAGAAGTATTGCTAGATGTCAAACAGCTGTCCATTGCCTTTCAGCAAAAAAAGCAGAGAGTACCGATCGTCCATGACATCTCATTCTCTATTCAAAAAGGAGAAACCTTAGGTATTGTGGGCGAATCTGGCTGCGGGAAAAGCATCACATCGATGTCTTTAATGGGGCTGAATCACCAAACAGAAACAACAGGTCACATACAATTTGAAGGTCAAAACCTGCTGTCACTGTCGGAGAAACAATGGCGAGAGGTCAGAGGGAATGACATCTCAATGATTTTCCAGGAACCCATGACTTCTCTCAATCCACTCATGACCATCGGCAAGCAAATGACAGAAGCCCTTTTTACACATCAGACTATCAGCCAAAAAGAAGCAAAAGTGAAGGCAGTAGATTTGCTTCAAACGGTAGGCCTGAAACAAGCAGCGTCATTACTCAAAAAATATCCACATGAACTATCGGGCGGCATGCGTCAGCGTGTGATGATTGCGATGGCGATGCTGTGTCACCCAAAGCTCATGATTGCAGATGAACCAACGACTGCACTTGATGTCACCATCCAAGCACAAATTCTTCGTTTGCTCAAAAAGTTAAATGAAGAGATGGACACCGCTATTTTATTTATTACTCATGATTTAGGCGTCGTGCGGCAAATATGCCAGCGTGTCATGATTATGTATGCCGGTCGAATCGTAGAAGAAGGAACCGTTGACCGTATTTTTCAAAAACCTCTGCATCCCTACACGAAAGGTCTTTTCGCCTCTGTTCCATCATTTAAAGAGAAAAAAGAAAAACTCATGTATATTCCGGGTCATGTACCTAAGCCAGGAGCTATTCGGTCCGGCTGTCAATTTGCACCACGCTGTCCATATCAAATGACGCAATGTCTTGAAAAAGACCCATCTTTACAATCCATTTCACACAATCACCGCGTCGCATGTTTTCTAATGGAAGGAGGAGAAGACACTGAATCACCCACTATTGCAAGTGAATCAACTGACGAAGCGTTATGACACATCGGCATTTTTTTCTAAACACAAACAGACGACCTTGGCTTTAAATCAAGTGTCCTTTCATGTGAAAGAAGGAGAGACGCTCGGCATTGTGGGCGAATCTGGCTGCGGGAAATCAACCCTTGGCAAAAGCTTAATGAGATTAATCGAACCGACTTCTGGCTCAATCCAAATGAAAGGACAAGAAGTGACGCTTCTGAAAGAACGAGACATGCGTTCCTTCAGAAAAGACATTCAAATGATTTTCCAAGATCCATACGCTTCCTTAAATCCACGAATGAAAATAAAAGACATTTTAGAAGAACCGCTCATTGTTCATAAACATGGAACAAAAGCAGAAAGACAAAAGCGGGTAAAAGAGATGCTGCACATTGTTGGGTTTGACCCATCCTATGGAGATCGATATGCGCACCAATTCAGCGGCGGTCAGAGGCAGCGTATTGGAATTGCTAGGGCGCTGATTACTCATCCAAGTCTTGTGATTGCCGATGAGCCAGTTTCCGCTTTAGATGTATCGGTTCAAGCGCAAATATTGAATTTAATGCTCGAATTGCAAAAGACGCTTTCTCTGACGTACTTGTTTATTTCTCACGATCTAGGCGTTGTCAAGTATATGAGCGACCGAATTGCAGTGATGTACGCTGGCCGTATTGTAGAAATGGGTCCTGCGGAGGACGTATTTCACAAGCCGCTTCATCCTTATACATCGCTTCTTCTGACATCCATTCCACATATGGATCACGTGCTGGAAACGCAGGATGTGTCAGCGGAAGAATCCACCCTGGTGTCAGAAGATGGCTGTCCTTTCTATAAAAGATGTCCAAAAAGGTGGGCGCAATGCTTGCAAGCTGTTCCGCCTTTGTATGAGGAGAAAACAGGCCATGCAGCTGCGTGCTATTTATATCAAAAGGAGGAACACAATGAAGAAGACATGGTTATTCAGTAGTTTCATTTTTGTGCTGGCACTTGCGTTATTTCTAGGGGGCTGTTCATCTTCATCAACATCAGAAGAAAAAGCCACAAAAGACACTCTCGTATTCGGCAGAGGAGGGGACTCTACGTCACTTGATCCGATTACAACAACAGAAGGCGAAACCTTCAAGGTCACAGAAAATATGTTTGAAAAGCTTTTGAATTACGGTGAAAAAGACACGACCATCCATCCGGGCCTCGCAACAGAATGGGATGTTGCGAAGGACGGAAAATCGTACACGTTCTACTTAAGAGAAGGTGTGAAATTTCACGATGGTACAGACTTTAATGCAGAAGCAGTAAAATTCAACTTTGACCGCTGGATGAATGGAGATGCCGAAAAATTTCCTTACTACGGCATGTTTGGCGGCTATAAAAAAGATAAAGGGCATGTCATTAAAGACATCATCGTCAAAGGAGAGCATGAAATTGAATTTCAACTCAAACGCCCGCAAGCAACATTTCTGAAAAACATCGCCATGTCACCATTTGGTATCGCTAGTCCTGCAGCAGTTGAAAAAAGCGGTGATTCATTTAGAGAAAACCCAGTGGGCACAGGACCATTTAAGTTTAAAGAATGGAAGCAGAACGACCGTATTGTCTTAGAAAAGAACGAAGATTACTGGCAAAAAGATAAACCAAAACTGAAACAAATCATCTTCCGCTCTATTCCTGAAAACTCTGCTCGTTTAAATGCGCTTAAAACAGGCGAAATCGACTTAATGGATGGCGTCAATCCGTCCGATTTAGATGGCATTAAAACAGACAAAGCGCTCCAGTTGATTGAAAGACCATCCATGAACGTAGGTTATATCGGGTTGACAGTGACTAGAAAGCCGCTTGATAACAAGTTGGTTCGTCAGGCACTCAATTATGCAGTTGATAAAGAATCAATCATCGAGTCGTTTTATGGAGGGCTTGCTGAACCAGCAAAAAATCCACTTCCTCCGTCATTAGAAGGCTACAATGACGAGATTGAGCCATATCCATATGATCCGGAAAAAGCAAAAGAACTATTGAAAGAGGCAGGCTTCCCTGACGGTTTTCGCATCAAGCTTTGGGCAATGCCTGTGCCGCGTCCATATATGCCAGACGGGATGAAGGTAGCTGAAGTCATTCAGTCAAACTTTGAAAAAGTTGGTGTCAAAGCCGAAATCGTCACATATGATTGGGCGACTTATTTAGATAAAGCAAGTAAAGGCGAAGCAGATGTGTTCTTATTAGGATGGACAGGGGACAATGGCGATCCTGATAATTTCATCTATACATTATTAGATAAAGACAGTATTGGCGGTAACAACTATACATTCTTCCAAAACGATAAAATGCATGACATCCTCATTGAAGCGCAGACCGATACGGATCAAAAGAAGCGAAATGAATTATATCAAGAAGCTCAAGAAATCATTCATGATGAAGCGCCTTGGATTCCATTAGTCCATTCAATTCCAATGCTTGCAGCATCTAAAGATTTAAAAGGCTACCAGCCGCATCCGACTGGTTCCGAAGCATTGACTGACGTATATTTCGAATAAGCAAATAAGGGAGATCGTTCGATCTCCCTTATCCAAACAATGAAAAGGCGGTGAAAGCTGTTTGTTTGCTTATTGTATGAAGCGAGCAGGAATGCTCATTCCAGTACTGATCGGAATGACCTTAGTTGTATTTTCTATTATTCGGTTTATCCCTGGAAATCCGGCGCAGGTCATCTTAGGACAGCGGGCAACGAAAGAAGCAGTAGAGCAATTGACGATTCAGCTTGGTTTAGACCAGCCGTGGTACGTACAATATGGTCACTACATGCTGGGGCTTTTAAAAGGCGATCTAGGGACTTCCATACGAACAGGAGCGGCTATTGCCCAGGAAATGAAGCCTTACTTATTTGCTACATTAGAATTGACTTTCTTCGCTATGTTGCTGGCGATTATTGTCGGTGTGAATGCCGGAATCATTAGTGCGTGGTTTAAACATTCTTTCTTTGATTATGTGGCCATGTTTATTGCGCTCATTGGGGTGTCCATGCCGATTTTCTGGTTAGGCTTAATGGGACAGTGGCTATTCTCGATTGAATTAGGTATTTTGCCGACTACAGGACGAGAAAACGTCAGAAATCCGGTAGAGTCGATCACCTATATCCATACGCTGGACACGATTTTGCAAGGACGATTTGATCAATTTTTTGACAGCATCAAGCATTTAATTTTACCAAGTACCGCTCTCGCAACGATTCCTGCTGCGATTATTGCAAGGATTACGAGGGCAAGTATGCTGGAAGTTCTTCATTCAGATTTTATTCGAACAGCAAAAGCAAAAGGGGTACGTTCATTTTTCATCATTTATCAGCATGGGCTGAAAAATGCGCTCATTCCGATTTTAACGATTATTGGTCTTCAAACAGGTCTCTTGCTAGGCGGAGCCATTTTAACAGAAACGATCTTTGCTTGGCCGGGAATTGGGCGGTATATTTACGATGCCATTAGCTATCGTGATTATCCTGTCATTCAAACTGGCATTCTTGTTGTTGCGCTCATATTTGTGCTGATCAATTTCATTGTGGATATCTTGTATGCAGTCATTGATCCGAGGATTAAATACTAGAGAAGGGAGAGTGACGACATGGAAGCGCAAAAAGAGCTTCAAGCACCTAAACAAAAGGAAGAACGCTCTCAATCACTGATTCTTGAATCGATGAAACTGTTCTTTCAGCACAAGCTGGCGGTCATTGGCACTGTGATTGTCTTTTTATTTCTGATCCTAGCAATCTTTGCACCGCTCATTGCTCCTTATGGAATCAACGAGCAGTCGCTAGGCGAACGATTTAGTGCCCCTTCAGCTGCGCATTGGTTTGGTACGGATGATTTCGGGAGAGACATATTTTCTAGAGTCGTGCATGGAGCTCGGATTTCATTATGGGTGGGTTTCTTCTCCGTTCTCGGGTCGGTTATTTTAGGGACATTGCTTGGATTGATGGCAGGTTACGGCGGTAGATTACTGGATGCTGTCATCTCAAGACTATTTGATATTTTACTCGCTTTTCCTAGCATTCTATTAGCGATTGCGATCGTTTCCATCTTAGGCCCTTCCTTACAAAATGCCCTTATTGCCATAGCGATTATTAACGTCCCCACATTTGGCCGGCTCGTTCGTTCAAAGGTGCTGAGCATTAAGCAAGAAGAATACGTCTTAGCAGCAAAGGCAGTCGGGATGTCACACCGCCGCATCGTTCTTCGTCACATACTGCCAAATAGTATGGTGCCGGTGATCGTTCAGGCGACGCTTGCGATTGGTACAGCCATTATCGAAGCGGCGGCTTTAGGATTTTTAGGATTAGGTGCACAAGCGCCAAGTCCAGAGTGGGGGAAAATGCTTGCAGATGCGAGACCTTATCTCGTACAAGCGCCATGGACTTTATTTTTCCCGGGGATTGCGATCATGCTGACGGTTCTTGGCTTTAACTTGATGGGAGATGGATTAAGAGACACCCTTGATCCTAAAATGAAGAAAATAAAATAAGACCGATTCCAAGAATCGGTCACAGCGTGTAGACAAACCCCGCATTCTTTGTCAGTCCTGCGTGCTGGTGCTCACGAATATGGCATTCGCTCCGTTCCAGTACTCGCCCTTCCTTGATTTCAAGGGTTTTCAACTACGCTGAAAAGAAGACAAAGGGCTAAAATAAAGATCATTTTAGCCCTTTGTCAAAAATGTAAGCCCGATTCTTAGAATCGGGCTTTTGTATTTAAGCTTCTTTTTCTTCTGTCTCAATCTCACTATCTTTTGGGTGATATGTTTGGAAGCTTGTAATCAAAGTATCTAGATGCTCCAATTCATCACGGTATTCAATAATACTCGACATCACATTCAGCATATTGTAATCCAGCAAGTCGTTTTCTTGATTTTGCTGGTGCTGAATAAATGATTTCGTTAATGCTTCAAGACGAAGAGAGCATTCATTTTGGAAGTCATCGTCCTGCGGTTTCATTTTTCCAACAAATTTCATTAAGGTACGTTCATGCCAATAAAGTAAATAATCAATCTCATCTGTTAAGCTCTCTCTGAAATGCTCTGGCATCAAATGAATTTCATTTTCTAACTTATGAAGCTTTTTCAGCAAGTACAGTGCTCGATTAGACGTCATGATTGCCTGTCTGAATAAAACAAGCTTTCTAGATTTGACATAGGTCGTTTTCTTTAAATAGCTTCGTTCTTCTTTGTATAACAAGTAAATGTGATCTAATTTGATCATACGTTCTTTTATTTGATCGATGTCATCCTTTAAAGTGGAATGATCAGTTGACTGTCTGGAGCTTAGACGGATCCATTTTAAAATCTCCTCCGTATTTTCCATAATGTGATGAACAAGCTTTGTTTCATACTTTGGCGGCAGGAAAATCAAATTCACTAAAAATGAAGAAAGTACGCCTAACACCACAGTTGCTGTTCGAATTAAGGCAAAGGAAAGGAAATGATCCCCTGCACTTTCTAAAATCGCAATGACGGTTACGAGTGCAATCGGAATCGTGTGTTCAATCTTCAGCTTTAAATTAATCGCAATGACCATGACGGCAGTTAAGCCGATGATGACTGGTCCTGTGCCAAAAAGCAGACCGAACGTAATGGCAAGTGCTGCTCCAATAATATTGGCTTGCACTTGATCAACAATCGTTAAAAATGATCGATAAATAGATGGCTGGATAGCAAATACAGCTGCAATTCCCGCGAAGACGGGTGTCGGCAACCCAAGCCATGTTGCCAGGTAAAGCGCGAGTACAATGGCAATACCAGTTTTTAAAATACGGGCTCCAAGTTTCATTGGTTTTGTCCCTGCATTCCTTTCTTTTCGATAATAGATGACCACTTGTCATATATCATAAATATTTTGATGAAACAACTAAGTAATATACAGCGGTCTTCCGAAATATTCAAGTGATTTTTGAAAGTTCATGAAAACATCAAAAGAAGGTATTGAGAAAAAATGTAACAGATTCACTCGCTTTTGACAATCAAGAGCTGGTAAATAAAAAAACAGACGCATGAATTTACGTCTGTTTTTCTCTTCATTATGATTGTTTCAGCTGTTCAAACGCGTGATCTACTGCTTTGAGCGTTTCAGAAATATCATTTTCAGTATGTGCAATGGTTAAGAACCAAGCTTCATATTTAGAAGGAGCGAGGTTAATACCTTGTGCGAGCATGAATTTAAAGAAACGGGCGAACATTTCACCATCCGTATTTTCAGCCTGCTCGTAGTTCACAATCATTTCCTTTGTAAAATAAATGGTGAGAGCACCTTTTAAGCGATTCACTGTAATATCTACTTGATGTTTTTTTGCGAGGGCTAAAATTCCCTCTTCTAACATGGCCCCGAGCTGATCCAGACGTTCGTAGACTCCGTCTTCTTTTAACACTTCCAAGCATGCAATACCAGAAAGGATGGAGGCGGGATTTCCTGCCATCGTACCAGCTTGGTAGGCTGGTCCAAGCGGGGCGACTTGCTCCATAATTTCTTTTTTGCCGCCGTAAGCGCCGATTGGAAGACCGCCGCCGATAATTTTACCTAATGCAGTGAGGTCAGGTTTTACTTGAAGCAAGTCCTGTGCACCACCATACATAAAGCGGAAAGCTGTAATGACTTCATCATAAATGACTAGAGCCCCTTTTTCATGAGTCAGGTCATTCACCTGCTGCAGGAAACCGTCTTTAGGCTCTACGATGCCAAAGTTTCCGACAATGGGCTCAACAAGAACAGCTGCTACTTCATCACCCCAGCGGTCTAATGCTTCTTTGTAGTTGTCTATATCGTTGAATGGAACGGTAATGACTTCATTTGCAATACTTTTAGGCACGCCCGCTGAATCTGGTGTTCCTAAAGTGGAAGGTCCAGAGCCAGCCGCAACTAGCACAAGATCAGAATGACCGTGGTAACATCCGGCAAACTTAATGATCTTTGTTCTACCTGTATAAGCGCGAGCGACACGGATTGTCGTCATCACAGCTTCTGTACCTGAATTGACAAAACGAACTTTATCCAAAGCAGGCATCGCTTCCTTCAGCATCTTAGCAAAAGTGACTTCATGCTTCGTTGGTGTTCCGTAAAGGACACCCGTCTCGGCTGCTTTCGTGATGGCTTTTGTAATATGAGGATGAGCATGTCCCGTAATAATTGGACCATATGCTGCCAAATAGTCGATATAACGGTTTCCGTCAACATCCCAAAAATAAGCGCCTTCGCCTTTTTCCATTGCAACAGGTGACCCGCCGCCCACTGCTTTATATGAACGAGATGGGCTGTTAACCCCTCCAACAATATGCTCCAGCGCCTCTTGATGTAATTTTTCTGATTCGGTGAATTTCATAAATAGCCTCCTATCTCAACGTATCACGTCGTCTATCATCATTTTAACATGCCGATGCAAGCGTCCTTAGTTGAATATCTTCTCGAAATTGGATAGGCTAATGAAAAAATAGGTTGGAGGGATTGTATCATGACAATCGAAGTGGGGCAGCAAGTACCTGATATTGAATTACTCGGTGATAATGGAGAGAAAGTAAAGCTCTCTGATTTTAAAGGGAAACACATTGTCCTTTATTTTTATCCAAAAGATATGACGCCGGGGTGCACAACGGAAGCTTGTGATTTCCGTGACCGCCATCAAAGCTTTGCGGAATTAGATGCTGTGATCATCGGCGTAAGCCCAGACGGTCAAGACAAGCACCAAAAGTTTAAAGAAAAACATGACTTACCTTTCCTGCTTCTTGTAGATGACGAACAAAAATTGTCTGAAGCTTTCGGTGTATGGAAGCTGAAAAAGAACTTTGGTAAGGAATACATGGGAATTGAACGCTCAACGTTTCTTATTAATAAAGAAGGAAAGCTTGTGAAAGAGTGGCGTAAAGTAAAGGTGAAAGATCATGTGGAAGAAGCGCTTGAGGAACTGAAAGCTCACGCTTAATATGTTGACGTGATGAGATCGGCAGTCGTGCCGGTCTTTTTTGTATAGAAGAATAGGTAAAAAAGAGGATTGTAATTGACAAAGTTTCGGCTCTGGGGGTACACTATTTATAAAGATTATAATATAAGAATATTTTTGAAAAGAGAGGTGCATGATGAAATGGCTGCTCACGAACTAAAAGACGCTTTAGATGCTCTAAAAGAAACCGGTGTTCGAATTACTCCGCAGCGCCATGCCATCTTGGAGTTTCTCGTAAATTCTATGACACACCCAACCGCGGACGATATATATAAGGCACTTGAAGGAAAATTTCCTAATATGAGTGTAGCAACGGTTTACAACAATTTACGAGTCTTCCGGGAATCTGGATTAGTAAAAGAGTTAACGTATGGGGATTCCTCAAGCCGATTTGATTTTGCGACATCTGACCATTACCATGCGATTTGTGAAAATTGCGGAAAGATCGTTGACTTTCACTATCCTGGCCTTGATGAAGTAGAACAGCTTGCATCCCATGTGACAGGCTTTACAGTAAGTCATCATCGCTTGGAGATCTATGGCACTTGTCAAGAATGTGCAAAAAAAGAAAATCATTAATGAAAAAGCTGACCAGTTGAATGGTCAGCTTATTTTTATGACTTTTTTCGATTGTAGGATTCATCAAACTCTTTGCCTTCTAATGCTGGATCGAGTGTAAGTGGCTCTCTGCAATGCATGCACATGTCCACCCGCCCAAGCACTTTTGTTTCCTTCTCGCAGCCTGGACATACGACCCGGACTGCCTTCGTAGAAAGCATACCGATCCAAAAGTAAACGGCTGTACTCAATCCAATCGATAACACGCCGAGTAGCATAAAGAAGGTCGACAGCCAGACCGATTCCTTGAAGAACACACCGATATACATGATCAAAAAACCAACAAAAACCAAACTAAGTGCAAATGTTCTGATTTTATTAATCTTACTGGAGTATTTCGCCATCCCTAGTCCCCCTTATCTCCAATATAGCACATTTTACCTTTCTGTTTGAATTAGTTATAGAGTTTTGTGAATAAATTGCTTATAATGATTCAACGATCTTTTTTCATGTATTGAAGGAATTTTGATTCTATGAGGAGAAATACATAGCATTAGAGAAGAACCTTACACCCGAGTATTGGAGGAATCACTATGGAAAATCTTCTCCGTCCTATTTATCAAGAGAGAGCAAGTCATCCAGATACATTAGCTGTGATTATAGTAGAAAGAAGACATAAAGTATCTTCTGAGACGGATAACTTTGATGCAGCGCTTCTAGTCATCGTAAAGGATGCGGAAGAACCGTTATTTATTAAGCACTATGAATCCGGTCACCAAACAGCTTCTTTAAATGTTGTCACAGATGATCAGTTGAAGGAATGGATTACCTTAGGTACCAACAGACGGATTATTGATTGGATTTTAAACGGAAAAGTCCTGTTTGATCGAAATGAATATATTTTCAACTTGATTGATGAACTGAGTACATTCCCGTTTTCTAACCGTAAGCTCAAAATTGGTTTAGAATATGGCAAGCTCATTCGCAGATATATAGAAGGAAAAGCATTTTTTGAATCAAATCAATTCCTCGATGCATATAATTCCATTGTGCATGCCCTGCATCATCTGGCGCGTATTGAAGTGATTGATAAAGGCTTCCACCCAGAAGTGACCGTTTGGAACCAAGTACGTCATATGGAGCCGGAAGTATATAAACTTTATTCAGAGTTGATTGAAAGCCACGAAAGTCTTCATAAGCGGTTAGAACTTTTATTCCTAGCGAATGATTTCTTGATTCATTCAAAAGCAGAAATTGGTGCGGCTCATTTGCGTCATGTCATGGAACAGCAGGATATTTGGCTGTTTGGCGAGCTTCTTGCACATCCTGATCTCAAACATTTCACACCTGATCTTAGTGTGATGATTGATTTCTTTGTGGAAAAAGGAATTGTGCTAGTAGAGCCAATTGAGACGAAGGGGCAAAAAATCTATCATCGAGGATATTTTGTTAAAAAAGATATTGACGTATGAATATTATGATGGTATATTATTAAACGTCGCTAATGAGCAACTGAGTTGCTTTGAAAGAAAAGCGGACAAAAAGAAATTCAGAAAAACACTTGACGCACACGGTGCTCAAATGTTATATTAAGAAAGTCGCCTCTGAGCGATAACGAAGATGATCTTTGAAAACTAAACAAGACAAAACGTACCTGTTAATTCGAGTTTTTATAAAAAAATCCTATGATACATCATAGGTAGT
>NZ_JBQEPF010000026.1:0-18641 GCF_052045575.1 Bacillus sp. 22190
TTTGATAAGAATGGTCATATCAAAAGTGTGGATGGAAGCAAAGGTGTTTATAACCAGAATATCGAATCGTTCTCATCTTATTCAGGTATGAATGGACAAACCATCAAAGTGGATGCTAAATATGCAAAAGAATTAGCTCATCGATTACAGGCAGCTATCGAAGACTTAAAAACAAAAAAACAAGCAATTGAACAATTCCCTCATGATCACAGCAAAATGGTTTATGACGTGAAATCTATTTGCGGAAAGAGATTGGGAGAATTCAAGGATCTAGATCCAAGCGATGTTGATAAAGCAGTATTGTATCACGCCCCTTTTGTGAAAGATGGAGCAGCATTTTATGACTCAGAAGAACAGTATCAAACTGAGGCTTCTCTACATTATTTGATTAGAGATTTAGAGGATATTAGTGAGTTTATTGTGAAAATGGCGGAGGATTTAAAAGATAAGGATAATGAATTAGCAAGATGGTTACGGTTGTAAGGAGGATTTCAATTGCCATATGGAGTTAATATGGATGCAGATGAGTTTTACAGACGATTACAACAGAATGAGGAATTAAAAAAAATTGTAGGTTCAAGTTTAAAAACGCATTGTCAGCATCTAAAACAAGACACAAAACATGCGTCAGACTTTTCGTCAGCACAACAGGTTGTAGCTGAAGTGTATGTTGCTTTACTCTCTTCATTTGAAGGAAAAGCTAAGGATGCATTGGTGCAAAGGCTTAATGAAAATGCGACTATGCTGACAAATGCTACAGAGAACAGAAGTGCTTTTCTAAGAAGTATAAAGACTAAATAAAGTAACCCCTTCACATTATTGTGAGGGGGTTGCTTTATTTAAATATGCTTCCAAATACTTTGTCCGTTGCCTTTCCTGCGGCTCTTCTAGCTATTCTCTTGCCTACTGTACCCTTTTGAACAGCATTCACATCATCAAGTATCTTGGCTGATTTATAAAGCGCAGAACGGATTTTATTGATCTTCATGTACATCACCCCTTTAGCTTAATTTTTAAGCCTACTTTCAACATCGAACAGTCGTTTATTCAGTAGTTCTGTTTTGTTGTCTAAATTCTGAATTTGTTTCAGGTGCGCTGTAATGTCTTTGGGTTGATTTTCTTCAAGTCTATCTAATTTAACGTTGATCTGATTGAATTCTTTCTTTGTATCTTCTCTGAATTCGTTCATATCATTTTTAAATGATTTCAAATCAGAAGCCAAACCGTCAACCTTATTATCAATTTTCTTTATCTCATCAAGTATAGCTTGAAGCATATTGTTTTCCATTTTGTTTCACCTCTAGTCTGAATGTATCTCCATTGCAATTGTTTTGTTTAACGAATTGCAAAAAATAAAAAGCAATACTTTTGCTTAAGAGTCATTAGAATCATCTTCTGTAATGTAAAGTAAATCCTCAATTTTTATATCCAAGACATCACAAATCCTACCCAATGTTTCACGTTGATATTGTTTAGCAGTGTTATTGTAAAGCCTTCTGACAGTTTCGAAGCTAAGGTCATTTCCGAAGGCGAAACCTCTAATTGATAAGCCACGTTCATCTAATATTTCTTTCAATCTTGTTTTAACAATTTTAGTCAACAGTTTCACCTCCTCTTTGATTATAACAAAAAACAGAATCTAAAAGTGGCTTTTTGTTAAAAATGACTTCAAAATAAAGTTGACTTCTTTTTGAAGTTGGTTTATGATTAAGTCAACATCAAAACGAAGTTGGAAAGGTGATTAAATGGATCATATTATAATCGTTCAAACCGAATTCAACACACAAGAAATCAACAATCTTTACTCAGCGATCATCGTTAAAGAAGGTTATGCAGTAGGGGAGTGTGATGGCCAGATTGTTTTAGCTGAAATCACTCAACGAACTGACGGTAACTACGATGAGGGAACGATGAAACGTTACATACGCAGACTTAGAAACGCTTGCTGAGGTCGTTACACATTTATTGAAACAGATAACACTGTGGGAAGTCTTAACCGATTTGAGGATATTAGAACCGAAGAATCAAGAAACTGAATTTGATTGCATTATCCTTGATCCAACTAAACCAATTACAAAGGGGAAATGAACATGTTAAACAATGTGAATCCAAACGGGAAGCTATCTGTAGGTCAAAGAGTGCAAACGTTATACGGACTAGGAACAATTGAAGAAGTACATAGCAATGATCAATATGGAGTCGCTGATGATGAGTACAACATGATTGATATTTATAGTCGTGAAGAGTTAGCTGTAGTGGGTTTAAATTAATGGGGAAGCTATTTAGAAGGTTAATAGATGAGTTACTATTTGTAACAATCATGAGCACATTAGGGTTATTCCTACTGCTCATGATCGTCATTTCTAGCTGATTAGAAAAGTGTTGGCGCACTATCTAATCTGATGGGTTGGTACGCGCCCATGATACCAGCCCATTCTAACTTAATTTAGTTTGTATTCAATAGGCCGTACTCAAAACATGCTCGACCTCATTTAAACATAGGTCGTGCATTTTGTGAGGTAAGTAAAGTTTACCTCATCTAACTAAATAGAATCAGTCTATACTCCTGGATCAAGGTGTTGTCTTTAGTGATGCCTATTTTAAGGGTAAGACTGTCGTGGAATGCGCTAACACACGTTAAACTTGAAAGGGTAGTGACTCAGCCAATGCAAAAAATGAGGATAGGATACCACTGTGCTTCCCTATTTGGACATGTATCTGAAAGGCGAAAGCTGCCATTAAGTGATGGATGTATCGTTTCGGACGATGCAGGACAAGCCACAAGTATCAAAACCCAAATTTGGGGGCTGAGAAACTGTTAGGGACACTTGACACAGTAGGTTTGTTTAGAGAATAACCAACGGCAAATAGGGTGACACTTACGGATACCATAAGCTTGATACACTATCAAGTTAGTCAGTCGCCTGTCTGAGTTTGTTTCTTTTTTTACAAGCAAATTCAGGCAGACAACTTGTCCAGCCGTTGTCCATTGCTTTCAACCTATCAAGTCAAAAAGCAAACGACAAGTCAAGACTAATATTGGAATACGTGATATTGGTTTAAAGAGAGTAGTTATAACCGACACCCTATCTGTATGGTAGGAACACTATGACGTTCACCATACTCTTTGACAATTAGTAACAATCTTTTATGAGTTATTTAGGAATTATCAAAGGAAAATAAATGAAAAAATGGTGAGAGTCGACCAACTATATGATAAAATAATCCTATTGATAAAGGGGTGTAGTCATGAATTTAAATACAATTATTTTTGATGGAGAATTTGATGCTTGGCTGACATTTTTCCTATTCGGTCCAATAATGGGTGTGCCTGTATTGTTTGTATACATGTATGCTATCTTCAATAAAATACCTGGTGAAAGGCAAGAGCAAATTCAACAGTATGAAGAGTATATTGTTGAATTAGAGGAAGAGAATAGAAGTTTAAAAGAGAGACAAAAGTTATTCGAATAAAATCATTCTTTTAAAGAGAGGGGATAATATGTTTTTAGAATTAACAGAAGATGAAAAAAAACAACTTGAATACGAAGTTATACTTCCAAAAACGAGATTGTCACTCACGAGATATCTACGCACGCTTTGCCGAGATGAAGATTATCAAGTTAGGAGCGGTTATTTAAACCGAATTATTAACATAGCAAATCACATTTTAGGTAAAGAAATTTTCATCTATGATGATTACGAAGAAGTTGAAGGTAAATCTACAGCGGTACAAATGGGGCATTTAGAGCTAATATTGAAAATTTCAAACACTGTTCAGTTTATTGAAATAATTTTAGATTTGCTTAATAATGGTTTAATTGAACTTAATATTGTTAATCGAGTTCTAAAATCTCACAATGCATCGTTCAAGATAGAAGAACTTGACGGAGATTTCATAATTGAGATTGATGACTTGACTGAAAAAGAGCAGTTTGAAGATGTTAATGAACATAAAAATATTAGATCTCTAATAGAACGTATGAAAAATATGATGAACGATGAAGATTATGCTGGAGTTCTTCACACATCTGCCAGTATAGCAGAAACATTAGCTAAAGAGGTAGTGCAGAAACCAAGTATAATTGATAAATCTTTGGGGTCTTTTATTGGTTTATATAAGAAAGAAACAAAACTCCCGGAAAGCTTTATTGATTATATTAAGTATATCTACAATAAAAGAAACAGTGAACCTCTGTCGGGACACGGTAGTATAAATGAGCCAAGTATCACAAAAGCAGAAGCCATTTTAATTTCAGAAATGACTAAAGCTTTTGTGATTATTGAGAAAAAACTGATGATACAAAATTAGCCAATAGGTTGGTTTAGAATAAAAGAAGTACTTCATTTAGAAGGTGATCACGCTTAATAAGCAGACAGGTAACAGCTCCCTGTCTGCTTATTTTAATACTAATGAAGTTTATAAAAAAGGGTGAGGCATGATGCCAACACCTTATTCGTCGTTCTTTAATTTATAAATTGTCATATATAAAAATAAAAAATGAAAGCAGGAATTAAATGCTAAACATCAAAATTGATGAAGAAGAAGTAAGAAAACTTTAAATAGATGAATTGGAGAAACACTTAAATAAGCTCGACAATGAAAAACTGTTTTGGAATACTAAGGAGCTAGAATATCAGACAAGTATGTGTATGAACACAATGCAAAAAGAGTTTTTCTTTGATAAAGATTTCCCAAAAAGAAAGATAGGGAACAAGTGGTATTATCCTGTAGCCCAAACTAAAGAATTCTTATTAAAATGGATTAATGATCAGTAAATCAATGGGGCTAATTTCAATATGATTTTGACCACCAAATTGACCACCGATGGATAATTTAAAATGAGTAAAGATGAGGGTTCTAGCTGTCAAAACGCTGATTTAATAGGGTTAAGAAGCTAAAAATTACATATATTAAGCAATAAATTATGTTCCGCACCCAAGTACACCCATGGGAACGCGATCAATATATGTCTCAGTATTAATAAAGAAATCCCCTTGGAGCCATTGGCTTCAGGGGGATTTTTGTTTTTGTGAGTGTTTCTTATATTTTAAAATGAAGCAGGCACCACCCACCATTCACCCACAAAAAAGTGATAAAAAACCACTCCATTATCTTGGAGATATACTCTTCATAACTATTCATTGAATCTGTGTCTATTTTTTCTAGTATGAGGTCCAAGCCAACGAAGCTGTACCTATGCAGAAAGATGAGAAGCAACTACTAATGATTAGATTGCCCTCAAAGTGTGCAAGACGATTCTGACGAGAATGATTAAAAAGAAGAGGAAGACGGGGCTGCCTAAGATGGCACGCAAACGATCAAAACGGTGGTTCCTACTTTATCGCTTAGAGGATGGACATCGTGTTCATCTATATGAACTGCTTAGTCGGATCAGGAAAAGGTGGAGGATTATCAGATGAAAAACAAATTCTTAGAAGGAGACTGGATTAAAGCATCTAAGAAAGGAAAAAGAGAACAACTTAATAAAGCAGGTTATGTACTTAAAGTAGCCGAGGATGATATTTTAGTAAGGTTCCTTAGTGGTAATACTTTGGTTGTTCCAAAGTATTGGGCTGAAAATTTGGATGAGGCACTTATTGTTGTAATATCATCGGTTGGGAATTATGGGTTACAAGAAAAGAGTGATATACTCTACCCTGCTAAATTTGAAGGTGTTATCGCTGTAGGAGCATTAAATATGAACGGTGATATATGGAAAGGGACAACTGTAGGTAATGGCCTTAAATGTGTTACTTCCGGGGCATTATATAAAAAGTTATTCAAAAGATGGTTCTTTTTTATATAGTAGTGGTACTTCAATGGCGGCTGCCTACATGGCAGGTCTTGCTGCTCTCTTTTTTGAAGAATATTCTTCTTATAATAAATCCACAATCTCTAAAAAATCATGGGAAAAAATCAAAAATTCAGATAAAATAAATGGGTATTCAGTTATGGATACAGTTAAATTTTTTTGAGAAACTAGGGTTTATATGAAGAATAAGCTTATTTTAGTAGTACTGTCTTTTATTCTATGTTTTCCGCGGTGACTCCAGCATATTCTTAGAGCGTAACTTCACTGAATAGTGAACTTGTGGTTAGTGATCAATTGATTGAACAAGATACGAGGATACCAGTATAGATGTTTCAAACTTTAATAAAGAATTTGACTTTCTTTTGAATGATCCAGTATTTATTGAAATAGAAGAAACTTTAGCGTTACAGAGTCAGAATGCTGAATTGAAAGAAGACAGTGTAACTGGTCAGTGGATACCGGTGGTGGCTGCTGCTTTAAGATTATTAATTTCTCAAGTTGGAAAAAAGGGAATGCAAAAAGGATGGAAAGTAGCTAGACCATATGTGCAGAAAGCATTAAAGGCGCCTCAAAATCGTATTATTGATGGCCCTGGATCAGTAGGGCGTATTATACAGGTACGTAGCAATAAAACCACTATTCAGACTAGATTATGCACCTATAAAACATGGAAGACCTGCTGTTCTGCATTATCATGTTCCACCAAATCTAAAAGATCATCATGTTATTTTCTAAAGGGGAGATCAACGTTGCTTAACTTAGACGATACAATGCATTTGCATGTAGGCTATTATGAAAATGATTTAGATTATGAAGGAGTGTTTTTAAAAAGTTTAGATTCAGGGAAATGGTTATTGTTTTTTTATCAAGAAAGCTATGGTATAAAACTTGAACAAAAATATGAAAAATATGATGATTTTGTTTTGTTGGTTGGAGAGTATAATATTGATGATGAAGATATTGAGGATAAAGGTGATGCATTGTTCGAACAATTTCTAAAAGAAAATGGTTTAATAAAAGCATAGCGTTTTTGTGTGATACGTTACAATAAATAAAATGATATAGAAGAAGATATCTTTATCTGTTTAAAGACTGTTATGTAGACTTTAAAACTTTTCTAGAAGTATATTGATTCTGAAGGCGATGCGTTTTGGGAATAATAGAACCAAAGTGTCCATGTTTATGGGCACTTTTTTTATTTTCATTGCCGAGAAAAAGCGAACATGAATATTTTGTCCAGAAAGAAGAACCTGCGGACGCTGACCATTGGGCACTTTTATGTTGTGTTTTTTGTATCTTTACTCCTATTAAATGACAGCCATCACGTTGGTAAAATTGACCTTGTTAATGGATAGGAGGGAGTGACTTCTTCTGGGGAAGATACTTGATGCTAAAGCACTAACCAGTGCCATGGACGCAAGGGCGAAGCATTATCAGGAACTCCGCGAACAAATGATTGATTTAAAAAAGGCACTACAAGGCGTAGCAAATCTCAGTGACGATTTCACTGTGAAAGGTGCGGATAACATTAAAAGTTTCTACAAAGAGCTCGCCGGAAATGTAGATATGTTTATCAGCTTCATCGATAAGCAGAAAGCCTTTCATGATGGTGTATCTGGTATGATTGATGATACGAGCTTTGGCGGGGACACCTTTGTAGAAGAACACTTTTTAGACAATGCTGTACATATGGGCATCAAAAACGCCAAAAGCATTGTGAAGGATCAAAAAAATGCTCTTAAAACGATTTTTGAAGATATCGATGACCTCATTCCACTGGAGGTATTCGATAGCAAAACCAAGCCTTATTCCGCAGCGTAAGGAAGGTGGGAAGAGGGTAACACTTAAGCATTTCCTCCAATTATTGAAAGGGTCGAAGCACTTTTAAAAGCATGTCCGTTATCTTTGAGTACCCTGAAGTTTAAAAAGTACGCAACTTCTGAATGGGAAGTTGCTCTATGTTATTTACTACTAGAATAACTCAAGATGGCATTTATAATTAAAGTAATCACAGATGCAATCAGTAAAGATATACTGATTGCACCCAATCCTAAACCTTCCCAACTTCCTACGAAAAAACTTATTAATAATAAGATAATACTTATGATGATGAGAATCGATGGTATTCCATACTGTAAAGGTGCATTCTTTCTTTTAAAGATAACAGAAACAACAAGTATAACGATCGTAAGGATAACTGTTAGCAGCCAAAATGATGACATTTATTGACCTTCCTTCTTTTAAAATATATGAAATTATTTTATTTCCTCATCCATTACTTTCTTATACTTTTCAAATTTAGCATCTTTCATTTCTCCGTTCATTTGTAATAGAAAATTCCCTTTTGAATAGGTGTGAGAGAAGAACATAGATCCAGCATTGCCTAACTCATCATAATAGGATTTCGCCTGCTGTAAATCAGTTTCATTTCCAAATTTAAAAATCCTTCCGCCAGCATTTTCACCTAAGGAAGGAACGAGAATTCTTTTTCCTTCTTCTCTTATATTTCCAAACTCTTTTTGTTTAAGATCAGATGGTTTTTCTGCTTCAAGGCCAGCACTTTTAAAAGCTTCAATAATATTGGCTGTCGTGAGCTGTTTTTCATTTGATGCTGCGCTACTGCAAGCTGTTAGCATCATTAAACAAATAAAAATGAATATAGATAATTTCTTCATATTGGATCCTCCTGATTTTTAGGTGCAAAGGAAATTTTACATGAAGTACCTTCTTTTTACTATCGTTTCGACAAAAATAGACAACGTGAATGACTAAGTAACTAAGGTTCTTCTTTTATTTTGCCTAAATTGTTAAATATACTCAGCAAGATGGTATACTTATGTGCATATTTTACTAGGAGGCATTCATCTTGAAATCATTTTGGGAAATAGACGAGGAAGGTTACTATACGTTAAAAAAGATCAACGAAGCAGAAATAGCTAAAGCTGAAAAGAAACTTGGTGTCACTTTGCCAGATACATATAAAAAGCTCATATTAGAGCAGAATGGTGGTAATACCATTCATAATGCTTTTCCAACCACTCACTCTAATTCATGGGCTGAGGATCATATTCAATTTAATCACCTGCTGGGAATTGCTGAAGATGAAGGAATTATGGATAGTGCCTATTTAATAAAAGAGTGGGAGCTGCCAGAAGGGCTTGTCTTAATTAACGGGGATGGTCACACTTGGGTAACGATGGATTATCGAAAAACGAAAGAGAATCCTACAATTCATTATTTTGATGTTGAGATGGAAGAAGACTTTAAGTTAGCAGATTCCTTTGATGAATTCATTGAGGGGCTTTATACAGTTGAATACACTGCCGATGAGAAAGACGTAACTGAGTACGAATACGAAGAAGATGAGGAGGAACATATAACTAAAGCAGAACTTGAAGCGATCTTAGACAAAGAAGCAGCTAATCCAGCCGATATTCATCAAATTACTAAATATCCGTTACAAGATTTAGAAGAAGTAGAGTGGTTCTTTAAAAGAATAAAAAGCTATATTGAATCTGTTAAAGATGAAGACGTTCTTTATGAAGTAGCTGCAAGCATTGACACAATCCTTATATTAAGAGTAGATACAATGCCAAGTAACGATATTATAAAAAAGACATTATTTGAAATTGTAGACATTTTTGAAAAAACTGAAATTCCTCAGATAACTGTAACAGCTGGAAATTTCGCTGTTAATATTGATTTTTTAGATTAAGGCAAAATTAGAGCATGTAAAGTGTACTGTATAGGGTGAATTTTCAAAGAGTGAATGAGAACGGATGTTTAATTATCTGTTTTGAATTCATTATAATATAATTTAGATTGACCCCTTCGTGAACCTGGCTGAAACTCAGTCAGGTCTTTTTATATCAATTTCAAAACAATATGTTGTGAATTTCTTTTTAAAAAATGAAGGTGTTCAATCTAAAAGAAATAAGTATCAAGTCCTTTCTGGCTACTCTCTCTTTTAACCAACATACCATTCAATTATTATCATATTTGCGGGATACCGAAAATTTCTATTATGAGCAGATTCACTTTACATATGTTGTAAAATGCGTGTTAGAATTATACTAGGGATTTGTTTAGAAGGGGGTAAAGGAATGTCAGGATTAATTGCCTCTCAGGAGGTAGGGAACATGTTAAACAGTTGGAATCTTGCGATACAAAAAGGGGATTTATCGGCAGCTATAGAAATGCAAGATGACATAGACAGGGCAATTGATTTAATGGAAGAAAATCAAGATATTCTTTTGTACTATCAACTTTTGAGCTTTAGGCTTAAGCTGAAACTTCAGAATATTAGCAGAAATTTAGATAAGCCATTCTTTCAGCGGAATGCTCCAGACGAAAAAGAAGAAAAAACAAATAAACTCATGTCATATTACTTCTACTTTTATAATGGGATCTATCATGACTACTTGCAAGATTATGATAAGGCATTAAGTTACTTCAGAATAGCTGAAAAAAAGTTGGCTTATGTTGATGATGAAATAGAAAAAGCTGAATTTCATTATAAAATCGCAGTTCTATTTTATGATTTGAAAATGACCTTTTTATCAAAATATCATGCACAAATTGCGTGTGACACATTTAATGCGCATGAAACATATATCAAAAGACAGATTAACTGTAGGATGCTACATGCGCTAAACTTAATTGATCAATTTGAATATGATAAAGCAAGAGCTCTTTTTAGTGAAGCTGAGAATATGATCGAAAGTATTAATGACAATCATTTAATCATTCATCTATATTACAATATGGGTTTTCTAGAAAGCAAAAAAGAAAATTTAGAAGAAGCATCAGCACTATTTAGGCGCACGTTGAGTTATAAAGAGATCAAAAATCAAGATTTATTGAAGCTGAGATGTTTATATGAACTTTCTAGAATAGAAATCTCCAGTAAAAGTAATGACGCGATTGAATGGATTGATCTAGGCATTTCTTTATCAGAACAAGTCAACCATAACGTTTTTCAAATAAAATTTAAATTGTTAAAAGAACGATTGTATGAAAAAAATCAATCTCAATTGAACAATATAAACAATCTGTGTTTAGAGCTTGAAGAGAAAAGAATATGGGTTGATTTAGAGGAAATTCTGGTTGATGTGGCGAAATATTTAGAGAGGAGAGGCTTGCTGAAACAGTCATTAAATTACTATAAAAGAGCCTTACTCGCAAGCCAGTATGTAGGAAAAGGAGTGAATTAATTGAAGAAGTCGGTTTTTATTACATTTTCACTAGCTGTGATAGCTCTAGGTACACTTTTCTTTACAAACGGTTTGACTCAACCTCTACATGAAGATGTCCAAACAGTTGCATCAAGAGGTAGCTCTGGAGGTTAATTGGTTAAAAAACGATAAAGTGGATTAAAGTGTCAGGCTCCTTATGGTATTCTAGTAAAAGAATATGCCGTAAAAGGAGTCTTTTTTATATGAAAATATTAGATGCTCCATCTTTACTATCAGCTGTAGAACAGAGATCAAAGGCCTATCATGAGCTTCAAGAAGAAATGAAACTTGTGAAAAAAGCATTAAAAAGTGTGTCGGTCTTAGTTGCAAGTGATTTAAAATATGGAGAGGTCAAAAGAAACCAATATGCCCAATCCAATTCAGGTAAACCGAATCGATTGCTGGATGATGATGGTGGTCATTTAATTGCGTCAATTTTCAAAGGGTCTGGGGATATTGATAATCTGGTGCCAATGAATTCGCAGATTAATCGTAGTGGCGGGAAATGGTATGAGATGGAACAAAAATGGAGAAAAGCATTAGCATCTGATCCACCAAAGCGTGTAGAAGTTATAATTGAGCCGAAATATTTAAATGATTCAATTAGACCCTCTGAGTTTGGTGTGTTTTATAGCATAGAAGGAAAAGAAAAGTATCTAATTATTGAAAATAAAATCGGAGGGTGAATAATATGGAAAACATAACAATAGATTCTATCTATCAAAAAATAGCTGAACTTATTCATGATAACATTCCAGTTGAATGGGAAAAAATACGAATGTATACGGAAGTGGTCAAACACGAAGCAGAAATAATTTTTTACTTTAGAAAAAAGGGTGATAAGGAGTTTATTTACGGGCACAATATACCTAAATTATTTAATATCAGTAGATCAATATATATGGATTTTTTAGTTGAATTAACACGATTATTTAGACAGTTAAAAACATTTTATGAAAAAAATAATTATGGTTCATGGACTAATCTCACGCTTGAGATGGAGCATTCAGGTAAATTCTCGATTGAATATGGGTATGAAGATATTTTCTCATTAGGTATTGATGGTGATCAAAGAATAGCTGTTTGGGAATACGAAACGTTCGGATTTCTACCTGAAGATGAGGAAGATAAAGAAGCTGTGCTAAATTATTTGAAAAATAAAGAAGAAAATAGCAAATAGCAAATTACCTTCCAAATAAAGGAGGGTTTTTGTATACCAATATTTACATTGAAAAGGAGTGTTTAAAGGATCTGGTGATATTGATAACCTGCTTCCGATGAATTCACAAATGGTACACCATGGAACAGGAGTGGTTGGCAGCATTAAAAGAGGTTCCGCCTCAACATGTAGAGGTTAGTATTGAACCTATCTATAAAGATGATTCGTTAAGACCTGATAAGTTAGTAGTAGAATATAAAATGGGGGGGGAATTCGAACAACGTGAAACTATTAAAAATCAACCTGGAGGTTAAAGATAAATGGAAGAATTAGAACAATACTATAAAAAAATAGCAGAAACAACTGATAAAATGATTCCTGTTGAATGGGATAAAGTTTGGATGTATGCAGAAATACTAGATGATTCGGCTGGAATTACATTTTGTTTCAACGAGACTAATAGTGAAGAGTATGTTTATGGACATGAAATTCCACTTAAATATAATGTAAGCAAATCAACATACATTCATTTATTATACGAACTCAGTAAAATTTTTGAAGAATTGAAAAAAGCATATATACAAAATGAATTAGGTGTTTGGACAACAGCTACCCTCCAATTAGATAAAACAGGGAAATTCTCGATTGATTATGGCTATGAAGATATTTTATCTATAGAGCTTTATGGTATCCAGAGAAGAGCCGTATGGGAGTATAAAACGTTCGGGTTTTTACCAGAAGACGAGAAAGATAAAGAAGCTGTGCTGAATTATTTTAAAAATAAAGAAGAAAACAACTAACACACTGCCCTCCAAAATAAAGGAGGGTTTTTAAATACCAACATTTACATCGAACAAAAGTTCTCAAAACACATTGATAAAGAACATTTGTTCTGTTGCTATTTAATCATTCAAAAAGGAGTGATTAAATGCTTAGAGACAGAGGTACGATAAAATGGACAGCTATGATGTTACCTGAGCATGTTGCACGACTTAAGCACGATTTAGCAGAATCGAAAAAAATAGATAAACCAATTATAGATGAACAACAAGCCGAAGAGTTTGAAGCAACAATTGCTTACGCAATGAGTATTAACAAACCTTTGATTTTTTCAATTTATGAGTCAGGAGTTGTCAACCAACTTAAAGGGTTCTCACAATACATCAATTACGAAAAGAAGATGCTACATATAAAGGATATGTCAGATATGATGGGCTTAGATCCTCTTGAGTGTTACTGGGCTGTTGTAGGAAACACAGAGAGGCAGGGGAGTGTCGTGTTAGCAGCAAGCCCTAAACTAAAACAAGATTTCAAAATTAAAACTGGCTCAAGGTTATTTGAAATTCCAGATGATCCAAGAATCCACATAGTTAATCCTAAAATGGATACATTTATAAATGTTTCAACGAAAATAACTCAATTGTTTTATCGTTACGTTCCAGAATGTGATGTTCACACTTATTCTATTGACGAATCATTTTTAAAAGTTGATGGTGTTATGAGAATGTGGAACAGTGTTGAAGAGATTGCTGAACATATCCAAGATGCCATCATGCGAAAATTTGACTTATCGTGTACAATTGGAATTGGTGACAATATGCTGATCAGCAAACTTGCTTTGGATCTAGAAAGTAAGAAGGCACCGAATGGTATTGTTAGATGGAGATATGAAGACATTCCAGAGAGACTATGGCCAGTTAGACCAATCTCTAAAATGTGGGGGATTGGGAGACGAATGGAACAAAACTTGAATCGGATTGGGAAAAGTCAGATTCTACTCAGAGACTATACGACAAAAGAAGAAATCAAAGCTGTGATCCTCGAAATATGTGAAGAGGTTGCTAAACGAACGAGAGATCACAACAAAGTGGGGAGAACGATTAGTTTAGGTATCGGATACAGCAAAGAAGAATATGGCGGAGGATTTCACAGAAGTAAGACAGTCGAAAATCCAACCCATATTACTATGGACATATATAACACGTGTATTGATTTGTTTAACACCTTTTATCAGCATAAGACTGTTAGAAGTGTTTCAGTTACATTAAGCAAAATTGAAGAAGATTCTAACCAGCAGCTAACTTTATTTGATGAAAGTGGATTAGAGAAAAAAAGACAGCTCGGCTATGTTATGGATGGAATTGGAAATGAATACGGGTCAAAATCGTTGTTGAGGGTAGTTTCATACACCAAAGGCGGCACTGCATTGTACAGAGCTGGCTTAACTGGTGGGCATAAAAGTTGAAGTTGATCTGCACACAGAAAAATTTTTGTAGTAATATAAAGATATTAAATTGTTTCAAGGGTCTTCTTATTATTGAAGAAAGGGTCGCAGGTGTTCATGGATTATTCTGTGGGCACTCTTTTTTACATAAAAGTGAAATCTCGATTTAGAATTTATTTGTTTACTGGACTGTTACAAGGTATAATTTAATTATAATAGTGGATAGCTTCATATTTTTCACCTCTTTTGAGGTGGAACGAGCTTGGGCTACGGGAATAGCCTAAGCTCTTTTTTGATTATACCTTAAAACACTGGTGATTTGGCGCTTGTTCACATGTTATTTGCCAATTTTATTTTATTGATGCTATAATGAACTTGCATAATTCTTAGACTTTTGATCGGGTACCTTGAAGTACAGCTAAAGAGTGACTCTTTTTTTAAAAAACTGAAGCGCAACAAATAATTTAAAAAAACTTACTCACACTTCCGATGAGGTCTCCTTGAAGTAGACGGAGGAAATAAAGAAAGACCCGATAATCGGGTCCATCGTTTCTAAAAAAACTATGCCTTTTTCTTTCGTTTTTTGAATAAAACGAAGATCGTTGCTACCGACGCGATTATACTTAAGAAAGTAGCGACTATATTTAAAAGGATCATAGTTTTCACCTCCCATTTTTGGGACGTTGGAATGCATGCTATTTGCCTAGCTTGCATTCCTTTTCTTATTGTACCTTTTTTCAGCTTTGGTTGAAACTAAAAAAACGTGACTGTGTGATTAGTAGACGTGTATTTTTGTTTATAACCGTAATTTTGGTTAACAAAATGTAAATTTGATTAAGTGGAAAAAAGAGATTAACAGCCACAAAAAAATGAATTTAATAGCTTTAATAATTTAGTCGTTCATATATGAGCGGCTTTTTTTATTGGAAAATTAGGAGGTTAAAATGAAGAAGAGGAACTTAATAATAACTTTCCTAGCTCTAGTGATGTTGGTTTCAACTTTAACTGTGACATTTGCAAACGGTAAAGATGGAGACAAAACGATTAAGCCAAAAATTAAAGGATATTTTTTGTATATGTAAAAACGAAAAAATACCCCTGCTCAAATGAGAAAGGGCCTTGTTATTCATCGAATTCTTATTGCGATAAACTTTGAAACAATGAAGAATAAACTGTAGATGTTCCAAGAGTTGTTTCGAAAATTTTGTATACTTTATCCGCATCTTTAATCAAGTCTCCATTAACAAGTCCATCTGTAGAAGCGAACGAGAAAACTTCAGGTATCGTACCTTTTAATCCTTCGCTCGTACTCCCATAAATAACGTTACACATTAATATGTTTTCATCGATTCTATTCTTACTACTTAATGCTAAATAAGTTAAGCAAGTGATTGGCGCAGTTACAGAATAATCATTTTTGATGTCAGTCACATATAAACATCTGCCACTTCCTATGCTACTAGATGCAAATACACAAGCACTCCACTCATGCTCATTTGCGAAAGTTATGGGTACGCCAAAGTAATTCAAAGTAGAAGGTATCGCCAGTGATATAGCATAATCAGCCAAGAAAATGAGTCTATCCTTATTACAGCTATAGTAGAGTTCAATAGGCTGATTGGGGTAAATAACTGATTGATAAGTTATTAGAACGAGTTTCCATGTATCGTTACTTTTTTCGAATGTACCAGATACACCAGAAGACCCAGGCATATATTTGCCTGATAATCTCATTGAAAAGTATCTTGAATTTGAGTTTGAAAATGTTGTGGACGAATTAGCAGCATTAGTAGCTACATCTCTTATCTGAAAAAAGATTTCTTTCTTTCCATCCTCACCATTTGAGAACATCACATCATAGTCAGTTGATGGACGACTAGAAATATTTTGCCATCCTGATTCAAGCATGATTTGCTTCAGTTTTGAGTACAAATCTTTCTTTAAAACAGTTATTTTAACCAGAAATAAGTATTCATATTCACTACATAAATCAGCGCTTCATAAAATGAAAGGAGAAATTACATATGACAATCAGAATTCCATAATGATAAATTCAATGAAACTAGAAGGGGCTCGCTGCCTTTTTGAATTAAATAAATAGTCCCCTTGAAATTTCGAGGGGGACGCTTTTGTTTTTTATCCTCTTTTAATACTCGCATACTTTATCTTCGCATTCTGGCTTTTCTTTAGCATCAACATAAGACGATGTTATAGTGTCATTTGACTTGTCATAAATTCCCCAAAAACCTTTTTCTTTGTTACCGTTCAAATATCCCTCTGCATTAATACCACCCATTGGGTCTATTTCATATTTTTCTGAGAACTCAATTTTATCTATTCCTTCATAGTTAGCATTTATGTAATTAGTCATTCGTTTTTTAGCTTTTTCAAATAATTCTAGTTCTGCAGTCGTAATTTTTTCTTGCTTTTCATCATATTGGTGTTTCATGTATATTCCTCCAAGTGTTATAATGATGATTGCTGGCAACAGGATAATAATGTATTTTTTCATAAGACCATCCTTTCAGTGCTTATTTTACATGAGGAGTGTGTCAATGTACATGAGCAAGAAGGCCAAGATCCCTAACCTATCTGACCAAGATTATTATAGTATTAGTCAACTAACATATCGAGATGAGTATTTGAAGAAACATTTCTCAAAAAACATACCTGTGAAGATTAATTCAGGAAAACAATATATTATAGACAAAATCAAAAAAGACCCAGACACAGGCCTAGACGCTTACGTATTTGTCCAAGCCAAGAAAAAAGAAGGTAAATGGGTTAAACCCAAAGAGCCTGAGAATGTTGTCGTAGGTTTTCAAGGAACAAATCAGGAACAAATCAAAACTGATGTGATAAGTGCAGATGGCGGCAACGTAGTAATGGGTAAAGACCCGAAAAAGAAAGTCAAATACATCATGAAAAAAGAGACATCTGAACACTCTAAAGCGATTACCAAGTATAACGGTAGTATGGAACAAGCCATGTTGATGAAAAGTGGAGAATACAAAATTGTCACTAAGACATCTCAATTTGATCAAGGTGATCAGCTCGTCGCCAATGAAGTAAAGAAGTATGCTGGAAAGAATACAGTGATTTCGACAACGGGTCACTCACTTGGAGGGGCAGATGCGGAATACGCTGGTGTAAACAATAATGTATACAGTGTAGCCTTTAACAACCCTTCTATTGTTAAGCTGCATGATGAAGAAACACAGAAGAAAATCAGAAACGGCGAATTTGATTTGTATCATAAAGCCATCATTAATCCCGATGATATGGTGGGTTCAGGTTGGTTATTAGAATATGATCGACACAACGGAACGACACTTTATACGAAAGACCCCAGTCAATCACGAAGAGATCGTATAGATCGGTTTAAGTCACCGCTTGGTGTTCCAGGGGTTTTAGGAAATTTGATTACTTCCTTCTATGGACAAGCATTCGCAAAAAATCCCGATACTCATAGTTTAAATGATTCGAACTTTACATTTGATAAGAATGGTCATATCAAAAGTGTGGATGGAAGCAAAGGTGTTTATAACCAGAATATCGAATCGTTCTCATCTTATTCAGGTATGAATGGACAAACCATCAAAGTGGATGCTAAATATGCAAAAGAATTAGCTCATCGATTACAGGCAGCTATCGAAGACTTAAAAACAAAAAAACAAGCAATTGAACAATTCCCTCATGATCACAGCAAAATGGTTTATGACGTGAAATCTATTTGCGGAAAGAGATTGGGAGAATTCAAGGATCTAGATCCAAGCGATGTTGATAAAGCAGTATTGTATCACGCCCCTTTTGTGAAAGATGGAGCAGCATTTTATGACTCAGAAGAACAGTATCAAACTGAGGCTTCTCTACATTATTTGATTAGAGATTTAGAGGATATTAGTGAGTTTATTGTGAAAATGGCGGAGGATTTAAAAGATAAGGATAATGAATTAGCAAGATGGTTACGGTTGTAAGGAGGATTTCAATTGCCATATGGAGTTAATATGGATGCAGATGAGTTTTACAGACGATTACAACAGAATGAGGAATTAAAAAAAATTGTAGGTTCAAGTTTAAAAACGCATTGTCAGCATCTAAAACAAGACACAAAACATGCGTCAGACTTTTCGTCAGCACAACAGGTTGTAGCTGAAGTGTATGTTGCTTTACTCTCTTCATTTGAAGGAAAAGCTAAGGATGCATTG
>NZ_JBQEPF010000027.1:0-18419 GCF_052045575.1 Bacillus sp. 22190
CTTCAGCGCCGATGGTAGTTGGGGGTTTCCCCCTGTGAGAGTAGGACGCCGCCAAGCTTTTCAAAGGATCAGTTCCAATCGGAACTGGTCTTTTTTGTGTTTTCTTCTAGCAGCATCATGATATAAGCCGGAAACTTGTCCTCTGCAATCTCCATATAACGTTCAATCATGACATAATCATCACTAATGTATTGAGATAAAAGCTCGTACCACCATTCTGTTTCGTAGCGGGCAATCATACTGAGGTTATACATTAACAAGTAATGGCTGATGATCTCAGGAATCCCTAAAAAGGCATCTCGTGTTGATGGAATGAACCATTGATTCATTTCTAAATCATAATGAAGGTGAGTAGCAAGAGCAGGGTTTTCTTCTGAAAATACATCAAATGTTAGTTTTTTAGCCTCTCGTTGCTTAAGCTTCCAAGTTGTATGGAACTCAAAATATTCAATAAAACGTTCGGCAGACATGTTATAGAGCAAGGGAATATGATCTTGAATCAACATGCCATTTGCTTGTTCTACTTTCACTAAAGTAGAGGGTTGTTTTTGAAACTCCAGAATGTGACCCATCTCAGGTATTTTTGAAAGGAGATTGATCATCGTAAATCGCTCATCTTCAAGACCATTTAAACGAAATAAGTGCTTTAATACATGCATACATAATCCGTTTCGCTGAATCTTTACTTCATCCTCACTAAAACGATAATGTTGCTTCTTTCTTTTTCTTGAGGTTACACCGTGAGCTAAGACAGAGGTTTGAGATGGATAGTCGGGATCTACTGTCAGTAAACATGCCTTTAACAGCTGTGCCATTCCATAAAATAATAAAATCGGTTTTAGTTCAAGTGGAGCTGATGCGGCTTGGTCATAAAATGTATGGCCATGCTTTAAAAAGTAAATAAATCGTTCACAGTTTTTATAGGCTTGTTGATTTGCATCCTGAATGTTCCGTTTCTCGTACTGTTGAAATAGAAACTTTTGGGAAGTTTCTAGTGAGTAAAAACGTTTTAAATCCTTCCATCCTGAACTTTTCATCTTCTTCCTCAACTCTCTTTATATTTTCTAAAAATTGCAACTGTTTGTTGCTTCCTTGACATGCTGTTTCCTAGTTGATAATCTACATATAATATTTTGCCGAAAAGAGGGGGATTTACTAATGTGGGAAAGTAAATTTTCAAAAGAAGGTTTGACGTTTGACGACGTGTTGCTTGTTCCAGCAAAGTCTGAGGTGCTTCCGCGTGATGTCAATTTATCAGTTGAGTTAACAAGCACTTTAAAGTTGAACATTCCAATTATTAGTGCAGGAATGGATACTGTGACGGAATCACAAATGGCGATTGCAATGGCACGTCAAGGTGGTCTTGGAATCATCCATAAGAACATGTCTATTGAGCAGCAAGCTGAACAAGTGGACAAAGTAAAACGTTCAGAGCGTGGTGTTATTACAAATCCATTTTTCTTAACACCGGATCATCAAGTATTCGATGCGGAACATTTAATGGGTAAATATCGTATTTCTGGTGTACCGATTGTTAATAACGAACAAGATCAAAAGCTTGTTGGGATTATTACGAACCGTGACCTTCGTTTTATTTCGGATTATTCAATGAAGATTAGCGACGTGATGACAAAAGAGGAACTTGTGACAGCTTCTGTTGGAACAACATTAGAAGAAGCTGAAAAAATCCTTCAGCAATATAAAATTGAAAAATTACCTCTTTTAGATGACGAAGGAACATTAAAAGGTCTCATCACCATCAAAGATATTGAAAAAGTGATCGAATTCCCTAACTCCTCTAAAGATGCACATGGCCGTTTAATTGTTGGTGCCGCTGTAGGTGTCACTGGCGATACAATGACTCGTGTGAAAAAATTAGTAGAAGCCAATGTTGATGTGATCGTCATTGATACAGCACACGGTCATTCTCAAGGTGTTCTAGACACTGTATCGAAAATCCGTGAAACGTATCCTTCTCTTAATATCATTGCTGGTAACGTTGCAACAGCTGAAGCAACAAAAGCATTGTTTGAAGCTGGAGCAGATATTGTAAAAGTGGGTATTGGACCAGGATCGATTTGTACAACACGTGTTGTTGCAGGGGTCGGTGTACCACAAATCACAGCGATTTATGACTGTGCAACAGAAGCAAGAAAACATGGTAAATCTATTATTGCAGATGGTGGAATTAAATATTCAGGTGATATCGTGAAAGCATTAGCTTCTGGTGGACATGCTGTTATGCTGGGAAGCCTTCTTGCTGGTACATCTGAAAGCCCAGGAGAAACAGAAATTTTCCAAGGCAGACGTTTCAAAGTATATCGTGGTATGGGTTCTGTTGCTGCAATGGAAAAAGGAAGTAAAGATCGTTACTTCCAAGAAGATAATAAAAAATTCGTTCCAGAAGGTATCGAAGGACGTACACCGTATAAAGGACCAGTTGTTGACACTGTTTACCAACTCGTTGGCGGTATTCGCTCTGGTATGGGCTACTGTGGAACACAGGACTTACGTACTCTTAGAGAAGAAGCACAATTCATTCGCATGACAGGTGCAGGTCTTCGTGAGAGCCATCCACATGATGTACAAATTACAAAAGAATCACCAAACTACACAATTTCTTGATAAATTGTGACAATCAAATTACATTTGACAGGGTCTATGACTCTGTCTATTTTTTTTGTCTTTATTGTGATAAAATTTATACTGTTGTGTCGAAATAAGCCCTTGTGGATTAAATATATATGAAAAACGTCGAAAAAAGATGAATACGGAGGTATGACGATTGAACAGCAAGATGTTGAAACAGCTTATGGTCTCTATCCTTGCATTGGCATTGATTGTTACTGCATTTACCCCAATGTCCAAAGCAAAAGCGGCTGAAGATCCATTCAATGTGAATGCGAAAGCAGCCATCCTTATTGAAGCTTCTACAGGTAAAATTCTTTATAGTAAAAACGCAGAACAAAGACTGCCTATTGCAAGTATGGCAAAGATGATGACAGAGTATCTATTACTAGAGGCGATTGCTGAAGGCAAAGTGAAATGGGATCAAACATATACGCCAGATGATTACGTGTACGAAATTTCTCAGGACCGTAGTTTATCCAATGTTCCATTGAGAAAAGATGGTTCGTATACTGTCAAAGAACTTTATCAAGCAACGGCTATTTATTCAGCAAATGCAGCAGCAATTGGTCTAGCAGAGGTAATCGCTGGATCAGAATCAAAGTTTGTTGAAAAAATGAATGCAAAAGCAAAAGAACTTGGCTTAACCAATTACAAATTCGTGAATGCAACTGGATTAGAAAATAAAGACTTACATGGCAAACAGCCAAAAGGTACGGGACCTGATGAAGAAAGCGAAGTTTCCGCAAAGGATATGGCTTTGCTTGCACAGCATCTCATCAAAGATCATCCAGAAATTCTTGAAACAGCAAGCATCGCGAAAACAAAGTTCAGAGAAGGCACAGATGACGAAATGGACATGCCAAACTGGAACTTTATGCTTAAAGGACTTGTGAAAGAATATGAAGGCGTAGACGGTCTGAAAACGGGCTCTACTGATTCAGCTGGTTCTAGCTTCACAGGTACAGCAAAACGTGGTGACATGCGTGTGATCGCAGTTGTCCTGAATGCTAAAGGAAATCTTCATACAGCTCGTTTTGATGTGGCGAAAAAATTGTTCGATTATGCCTTTAAAAACTTCACGATGAAAGAAATGTACAAAAAAGGCCAACAAATCAAGGGACATGAAAACATCGAAGTTGATAAAGGGAAAGATAAAGAAGTACCCGTCGTGACGAAAGAAGCTTTCTCTGTACCGGTTAAAAATGGTGATGAGAAGAGCTATAAAGCGAAAGTAAATATTGATAAAAAGAACCTAGAAGCTCCTATTAAAAAAGGAACGAAGGTTGGCATGCTGACGACTTCTTATTCTGGTGATGAGAAGGACTACGGCTATTTGAGTAAAGACCAATCAGGTGTTGAGCTTGTGACGAAAACAGGTGATGAAAAAGCAAACTGGTTCATCCTTGCAATGCGTGGTGTAGGTGGATTCTTCGCTGGCATTTGGGGCGGAATCGTTGACACAGTAAAAGGTTGGTTCTAATAAAAAACTGCTCTCACATATAGAGAGCAGTTTTTTTATCGTTAAAAGAAAAGAGATTGTTTGTGGTTTTGAGGTGTAGACAAGGCCTGCTGAAAAATACCACACAACTTTTCCATACCTTCCGTCAGTGCCTTTTCATTCACATAAGAAAAACTGAGACGTATATAATTCTGCTTCGGCTCCCCAGGATAGCAGACAGAGCCAGGCAGGAAGGTGATTTGTTGCTTCCGCGCCTCATGTAATAGGGCACGTGTATCGACCCAGGAAGGAAAGCTAAGCCACAAATTGAGCCCGCCCTGTGGGATTTGCCAGGTGACGTCCTTTGGCGCATGCTTTGTCAACACATCCATCATCAAATCGCGTCTCACCTTCAAGGCAGTTCTTAATTTTTTCGTATGATCGATCATTTTCTTGGATGTGAGAAACGGTAAAATAGCCTTTTGGGTGAGAAGTGGGCTCCCTAAATCATTATTGGCCTTTGCTGCTAATAAACGGTTAAATATAGAGCCTGACGCTGTAATAATTCCAATTCTGCATCCTGGAGCCAGTGTCTTGCTTAATCCTCGTAAATAAATGACGTGTCCATCGTGATCCAGGCTTTTAATAGGTGCCGGCGGTTTCTTTTCAAAATAAAGCTCACGATAAGGATCATCTTCTACAATGAGACAATCAATGCTTTGTGCCAGTAAAAGTAGCTGTTTTCTTCGTTTCAACGACATACTGGCGCCTGTAGGACTGTGAAAAGTAGGAATGGTATAGATGAGCTTTGGTTTATATTTATCACAAATGCTTTGAAGCTGTTTCATGTTCATTCCTTCATGATCGACAGGAACCGTAATAATTCGTGCCCCTCTCCCCATAAAGACATCAATTGCGCCTGGATAGGTGGGCGCCTCCATGACAACTACATCATCCGGCCCGATAAATGTACGTGCTACTAAATCAAGTCCTTGCTGAGAACCGCTAGTGACAAGGATATTTTCAGGAGTAGAAGGGACATCTAATTTTTCTAGAAATGATTGAATGACCTGACGAAGCTGAAGGTCACCTTGTATTTCTCCGTATTTTGACATGATTTGAGGATGCCGGGCTAGGACATGCTGCATTTCTTTTTCTAAATACCGGTTAGGTAAAAGACCAGGATCAATCATAGAGGAAGAAAGATTAATGGCTTCTTCGACATAGTGATACTGAGCGAATTGAGACCTTGGTAAATAATCAGGGATCGATAACTGCCAATCGAAAGAAGTAGATGACTGAACCGGGATGTCAGTTTGCTCATGCTGCTCATTCACAAACGTACCTTTCCCTTGTACAGTCGTTAAAAATCCGTCGTCCTTAAGCCGTGTATAGGCTTTTGCCGCTGTGACAAGACTTACATTTAGCTGTTTCGCTAGATCACGTACAGTCGGCAGCTTATCGCCTTGCTGAAGCAGACCTGATTGAATGTGATCAACGATGGAAAAGTAAATCTGATTCGAAAGAGATGTATCTGAATGTCGATGGATATCAATATGCATGAAAATCCTCCAATGAGCGTGAAATTGTTATACATGGTTTCAGATTGTTATAGTTACATTATAACATGTCAATTACTCTTAAAAGAGGTAATGATGCTTTTTTAACTATAAAACCTTGATATATAAGGGTTTCTTCTTTTTTATGAGCTAATTGAATTGTTATACTATTCACTTTATTGTTATACTCTAACGCTTGTATGATAAAGGTGTTGAATTAATCGAATAGACAAATGGGAGGAAACAATTGTGAGCAATAAGGGAACTGAACGAGTAAAACGTGGAATGGCAGAAATGCAAAAAGGTGGCGTCATTATGGATGTCGTCAATGCTGAGCAGGCAAAAATCGCAGAAGAAGCAGGCGCAGTGGCAGTAATGGCACTAGAACGAGTACCAGCTGATATCCGTGCAGCAGGCGGTGTTGCCCGTATGGCAGATCCAAGAATCGTAGAAGAAGTACAAAATGCAGTAACGATTCCAGTCATGGCAAAAGCACGTATCGGCCACATCGTGGAAGCTCGTGTTCTTGAAGCACTTGGTGTTGATTATATTGATGAGAGTGAAGTGCTGACGCCCGCAGATGAGGAATTCCATTTAAATAAAAATGAATACACGGTACCTTTCGTATGTGGCTGTCGTGACCTAGGTGAGGCGACTCGCCGTATTGCAGAAGGCGCTTCAATGCTACGTACAAAAGGTGAGCCTGGTACAGGAAACATTGTAGAAGCTGTTCGTCATATGAGAAAGGTCAATGCTCAAATTCGTAAAGTGGCGGCAATGAGTGAAGATGAATTGATGACAGAAGCCAAGAATCTGGGCGCACCTTATGAATTATTGGTTCAAATTAAAAAAGAAGGCAAATTGCCAGTTGTAAACTTTGCAGCTGGAGGTGTTGCGACACCAGCAGATGCAGCACTCATGATGCAGCTTGGAGCAGATGGGGTATTTGTCGGCTCTGGTATCTTCAAATCAGACAATCCAGCTAAATTTGCAAAAGCGATTGTAGAAGCAACGACTCATTTCACAGATTACCGCCTGATTGCAGAGCTTTCTAAAGAGCTTGGAACAGCGATGAAAGGAATTGAAATTTCAAATCTATTGCCAGAAGAGCGTATGCAAGAGCGTGGCTGGTAATTAAGGGAGCGCGACGAACATGCTAACAATTGGTGTACTAGGGCTTCAAGGAGCGGTGAGAGAGCATATTCAATCGATTGAAGCTTGTGGCGTAGCGGGAAAGATCATCAAACGGGTAGAGGAGTTAGAAATTGTTGACGGTCTCATTATCCCTGGTGGTGAAAGTACGACGATGAGAAGACTCATGGATACGTACCAATTCATTGAACCGATTAAAGCGTTCGCTGCTCAAGGTAAACCGATATTTGGGACTTGTGCCGGTTTGATTATGCTGGCAAAGCATATAGAAGATCGAGAAGATGCTCATCTTGGACTGTTAAATGTATCTGTTGCACGTAATTCGTTTGGCAGACAGGTAGACAGTTTTGAAGCAGATGTAGAAGTGAAAGGACTGGATGCGCCGTTTACAGGAGTGTTCATCCGTGCGCCTCATATCATCAGCGCAGATGAGAGCGTAGAGGTCATGGCTGAGTATGACGGCAGGATTGTGATGGCAAAAGAAAACAATATCTTAGGTTGTTCTTTTCATCCAGAGCTGACAGATGACCACCGGTTAACACAGCTGTTTGTTGAGATGGTGGAGTCCTATAAAACGAAGCTTGCTGTATAAAACGGTTGAAAAGAGATAAAACTTATAGTACATTAAAATCACAATCAAAGATCGAAAAAGCGTTGACGGGAAATAGTAAGAAGCCCCTCTTTCTCAGAGAGCCGATGGTTGGTGAGAATCGGTGAAAGATGCATTCTGAATCCATCCTTGAGCGAAATGCTGAAACACGAAGTAAGCATTTACGGTGATGCCGTTACAGAGGAAAGAGGAAAGCATGCTTTTGGCGTGTTTTCAATCAGGGTGGCAACGCGAGAGCTCTCGTCCCTTTCATGGGATGAGGGCTCTTTTTATTTTTCGATAAAAAAGGAGTGTTACACATGCTGGATATTAAACAACTGCGCACGGATTTTGATCAAATCAAAGAAAAATTAGCCCATCGAGGCGAAGATTTAGCGGATTTTGATAAGTTTGGTGAGCTGGATCAAAAAAGAAGAGAATTAATCGGCAAAACAGAAGTATTAAAGAGCCGAAGAAATGAAGTATCACAGCAAGTGGCTGTTCTAAAAAGAGAAAAGAAAGACGCCGATCACATTATTCAAGAAATGCGTGAGGTAGGCGATGAGATTAAGAAGTTAGATGATGAATTAAGAACAGTAGAGGAAAGCCTGCAAACCATCCTGTTCTCAATTCCAAACATCCCTCATGATTCTGTACCAGTCGGTGAGACAGAAGATGACAACATTGAAGTGAGAAAATGGGGCGAACAGCCAGGTTTCTCATTTGAACCTAAGCCGCATTGGGATGTAGCGGATGAGCTGAAGATTTTGGATTTTGAACGTGCAGGAAAAGTGACAGGAAGCCGTTTCGTTTTTTATAAAGGGCTAGGCGCACGGTTAGAGCGTGCACTTTATAACTTTATGCTGGATTTACACGTAGATGAATTTGGTTTTACTGAAGTACTACCACCTTATATGGTCAACAGAGCAAGCATGACAGGAACTGGACAGCTTCCAAAGTTTGAAGAGGATGCTTTTAAAATTCGAGAAGAAGATTATTTCCTCATTCCAACGGCTGAAGTGCCAATTACGAACATGCACCGTGACGAAATTCTTGAAGGAGAGCAGCTGCCAATCAATTATGCAGCATTTAGTGCTTGCTTTAGATCAGAAGCTGGTTCTGCTGGCAGAGATACGCGCGGACTCATCCGTCAGCACCAATTTAACAAAGTAGAGCTTGTGAAATTTGTCAGACCAGAAGATTCTTATGAAGAATTAGAGAAACTAACAAACCAAGCAGAAAAAGTTCTTCAATTATTGAACCTGCCATACCGTGTCATGAGCATGTGTACAGGAGATTTAGGCTTTACGGCTGCGAAGAAATACGATATCGAAGTATGGATTCCAAGCCAAAATACGTATCGTGAAATTTCTTCTTGCAGTAACTTTGAAGCGTTCCAAGCGAGACGAGCAAACATTCGTTTCCGCCCTGAGCCTAAAGCCAAGCCAGAACATGTGCACACATTAAATGGATCTGGTTTAGCAGTAGGAAGAACTGTTGCAGCCATTTTAGAAAACTATCAACAAGAGGATGGAACAGTGATCATTCCTGAGGTGTTACGTCCTTATATGGGAAATAAAGAAGTGATAAAATAAGATGCCATCATGGCATCTTATTCTTTTTACCTAAACTTCTACAGCTTTTCTAAAATAAGCCGATAAAAGAACTAAAAGCATCTAGGAAAGAAGGAATAACCTTGAATAGGCTTGACTATTATGTTGAAATGGCTCAATTACTCAGAAAAGTTCTAGATGAAAGTGTCCTTTTCGGCATCACTGATACAGAAAAGGTACTTTGCTATTATCCATCGACCACAGTAGATTTTGGCATTAAAGTAGGGGACGCTTTAAACCCAGAGGACCAAAACGTGGCGACGACATTAAGAGGACAAGAATATGATGGGCATTTGCCAGAGTCTTTATATGGTTATGAAATTGCTGTAAAAGGTTATCCGATTTTTGATGAAGGTAGAAAAGTGATTGGCTCTTTTTTAGTGGCTTTTTCACATCATCGTGAGAAGAAATTAAGCGGCTATATGGAACATATCAATAAAGTAGCGAAAGAGTTACAAGGTGGAATTGAGCAAATTGCTGCTCATTCTCAAGAACTGGCTGCGACAAGCTTAGAAATTAGTGAGCAGGCCGGAAGAGCAGAAGAGAAATCCGCAAACATTGAAGAAGTCGTCAAAACCATTGGCGGTATTGCGAGACAAACAAACCTGTTAGGACTCAATGCTGCAATTGAAGCGGCAAGAGCAGGTGAAAATGGAAAAGGCTTTGCTGTTGTTGCAGACGAGGTACGTAAGTTATCAGATGGATCAAAGGAAGCAGCTGAAACCATTAATGCATTTTTAAAAGAAATCCAAGACAGCATTGGCACTTTATCTGAAAATATCTCACAAATCAGCAGTTCAACAAACGAACAAGCTAAACAAGTGACAGACTTTACAAAGATTATTGAGTCATTAAATGATTTTAAAGAAGAGATGAATACTTTTATTGAAGAAATTAGACAGGATACGTAATAAATGAAGAGCAGCCGATAATCGGCTGCTTCAGCGTGTAGACAAACCCTCGCATTCTTTGTCAGTCCTGCGTGCTGGTGCTCACGAATGCCAAATTCGCTCCGCGCCAGTACTCGTTCTTCCTAGACTGCAAAGGTTTTCTATCACGCTGAAAAGAAGACAAAAGGCTAAAATAAAGTTCATTTTAGCTTTTTATAGGCTAAACATCATACCAAAATCAAATGTTGAAATTTTTTTCGAAAAGATGTTGACTTAAAATAAGATGATATGATATATTAATTCTTGTCGATACGGAGGAATACCCAAGTCCGGCTGAAGGGATCGGTCTTGAAAACCGACAGGGGTGTCAAAGCCCGCGGGGGTTCGAATCCCTCTTCCTCCGCCATATTGATTTTACCTTAGTTGAATTGAAACGCATAAAAATTGGAAATTGTCAAACCGCTGCATTCGAGAAATGCAGCGGTTTTTTTTATTTTGTGTTAGAGCGATTTTTTTGAATAACAGAAGCAATTTCATGAAGAATTGGATCAAGTGAGCTTTCATCATGAAGTAAGTCATAATCTTCAATATTAATTTTAATCACAGGGCACAGATCAAATTGTTCGATCCATTCTGTATATCGAGTGTACATTTCTTCCCAATATGCTCGATCGGTTTGAGTTTCCATCTCTCTCCCGCGCTCTTCAATACGATGTAATATATGATCTAAATCCCCATGTAAGTAAATAAGGACATCTGGGTGAGGGAAGTAAGGTGTCATCACCATCGCCTCAAATAGACTCGTATACGTTTCATAGTCTACCTCTGACATGGTACCTTTGTCTGCGTGCATTTTAGCAAAAATACCAGTGTCCTCATAAATGGACCGGTCTTGTACATAACCTCCACCAGACTCGAAGATTCGTTTCTGCTCCTTAAAACGTTCAGCTAGAAAATAGACCTGTAAATGAAAGCTCCATCTTTGGAAATCTGAATAAAAAGGCTCTAAGTATGGATTATCATCTACTTTTTCGAGAGAAGTTTGAAACCCTAGCTTGTCCGCTATTGTTTTCGTCATGGTCGATTTTCCGACACCAACTGTCCCTGCAATTGTAATGACAGCATCCTTTGGTATTTCAATATTTTTCATAGTACTTGCTCCTTTATGTTCTGTACAATTTGCTGGTAATCTTGCTGTGAGGAAACGAAGTCTGTATGATCGCCTTCAATTGTAATGATAGGAAGACCTGGGTCAGTTTGTTTTAAATGCTCGATGGCCAACTCATAATCTTCAATCAGGGTTTTTAAATAAGCTGGATCAATGTCTTCTTCAAAAGATCGGCCTCTCATCTTTATTCTATCAAGTAAGGTGGGAAGGCTGGCTTTTATATAGATCATGGCATTTGGTTTAGGAAGATCATCTGTCAGCAAGTGATAGATTTTTCTGTATTTATCCATGTGCTTTTTGGATAAGGTTCTTTCTGCAAATATCATATTTTTATAGACATGATAATCAGTGACAATCGGCTGCTGTTTTTTGACATAGTTCTCTTCAATAGATTCTAACTGTTTAAACCGATTGCATAGAAAGAACATCTCAAGCTGAAAGCTCCATTGTTCCATATCTTCATAAAATTTATCTAAGAATGGATTTTCTTCTACAATTTCTTTTACTAAAGGAAATTGAAATTCCTTTGAAAGCATTGTAGCCAAGGTTGTTTTTCCGGCTCCAATTGGGCCTTCCACTGCAATAAAAGGGGCAGGATACATAGGCGTTCTCCTCTATCTATAAAGTTGTCAAACCAATGTATATTGTACCATACCCCTTCTGAGAGATAGAGCGTATGAATTACGATGTCGTTCTTTTTTCAATATTAAATTGATCTGATAACAACAACCAGTTTTGTGGGAAGGATAGACCTAATTTCCAGTAGGCAATTCCATTTAGGTTTAACTCTTTAATGAGATTAAATTTGGCTTGAATGGATCTTGCATCTTCAAACCAAACCTCGTGTTCTTTGTTGTTAGCATCTATATAACGGAAATAAGGTGCTTGTGCTGTTTCGTCATATAGAATGGATACATTATTCTCTCTAGCAATGGCGATCGCTTGTTGAGGGCTGACGGCTTTGGCGATAGGGCCTCCTTGAACATAAGGAAGCGTCCAATCATAACCATATAAATTCTGCCCCATCACAATTTTATTGGCAGGTATGACAGTCAGTGCATATTCAATGACTTGGCGGACAGGGCCGATCGGAGAGACGGCTTGTGCAGGCCCGCCGCTGTAGCCCCACTCATAAGTCATTAGCACAACATGATCAACGATCTTACCGATTGCTTCATAGTCATGCGCCTCATACCACTTTCCTTTCTGTTCACTGCTTGTTTTAGGAGCAAGTGCCACAGAAATAGTCCAACCCTGTTGATGAAAACGAGTTGTTGCTTCTCTTAAAAATTGAAGGTAGGCTTCTTTATCAACAGGGCGTAAATATTCAAAGTCAAAATGGATTTCTTTTAATTGATACTTTTGAGCAACGCGGACGATTTCATTTAATAATGTCGTTTTGACAGCTTGATTTGTTAAAAGGATTCGCCCGAGTTCATCACTAAATTTATCATTCTCTAGATTTGTGACTACCATGGTTAAAACCGTTCTGCTTTGAGCGGCAATCTGAGGTAATTGATCTAACGGTGGCTCGCGAAGTGTGCCGTCTCTTTGCGCTTGAAAACTAAAGGCACCGAGATGGGTTAAGTATGGAGATGCCTCTCTGGCTGCTTGCTTTAAATTTTCGCTGACTTGGTTTCCGCGAGGTTCTATATAAGCATTAGAATTAATATTTCTTTTCGGTCTTTGTGGAATATAAAGCAAAAAACGAATAGGCAATATGGCTTCAGGCCGAATCCGATTCACACGTGCCAATTCTTCTACCGAAATTTGAAATCTTCTTCCAATTTGATAAAGTGTATCATTTTGTTTGACCTCATAAAATTGACCTCTAATAGGGATGACAATTGTTTGTCCAACGACTAGTTGATTTGGCGTTTCGATGTCGTTGGTCCGAATGATTTCATTTACCGTTGTTTTAAAACGCATGGCAATCTCATTTAACGTATCTCCTCTTTTGACAACATAAATTTGAATGGTCAACGCCCCCTTTGTTATTGCTAACAATTTATGAGGGTGATGGATAAATCATGTTTGATTTTCATCCGTGATCTCTTTAGTTGTTGTGATTTTGGCAAGAAGAACGTTCTCCATCATCGTTAAAGCGTACTCGTTGTCTCTATCATCATTTGAAGCAATACAATCTTTAGGTACAGTGAGGTTGTACTCTCGCATGTAAGCGTCATTTGCAGTGAACAGGACACAGATGTTCCCGGCAATTCCAGTTAAAATAAGATCTTGCACACCTAATTCATTTAGGAGTGTCTCTAGTGCTGTTCCGTAAAAGGCAGAGTGCTTAGGTTTAATTAAGAAGTAATCATCTTTAGATGGTGCCATTTGCTCTAAAATAGGGGCACTTCTTTCGTTTTTGCATGTTTCCATAACAGCTTTGATATCAGCCTTCCAGAGTCCATAGTGGTCGTTGATATAGATAATTGGCCAATTTTTCTTGAAAGCGTGTCGTTTAAGGGCTAAAATTTTATTGGTCATTTGCTCTGTTTTTTCAGCGAGCACATGTCCCATTTCGAAATCAAAATTATTGATCATGTCAATAATAAGTAGTGCCTTTTGTTGTTTTGGCAAATCAAGACCCCCTTTAAAAGATTGTGATAATATGTTAACCTCAATATCCTTTAAAAAAACATGAAAAGAGAGCCGTGCTATGACGAAAGATGAACAGTTTATGCAAGAAGCTATTTCCGAAGCTTTGAAAGCAAAACAAATAGGAGAAGTTCCAATCGGTGCCGTCATCGTTGTTGATGATCAAATTGTAAGCCGTGCTCACAATTTAAGGGAAAGTGAACAGCGATCAATTGCTCATGCGGAATTACTTGCTATTGATGAAGCTTGTAAAATGACTGGTAGCTGGCGTTTAGAAGATGCTGTACTTTATGTTACACTCGAACCGTGCCCAATGTGTGCAGGCGCTATTGTACTTTCAAGAGTGAAAAAAGTCGTTTTTGGTGCCTATGATCCTAAAGGTGGATGTGCTGGTACTTTAATGAATTTATTGGACGATGAGCGGTTCAATCATCAGTCTGAAGTCATTGGCGGTGTGCTTGAAAATGAGTGTGGTGAGCTGTTAAGTCAGTTCTTTCGAGACCTCCGTCAGCAGAAGAAGCAAGCGAAAAGTAAATGAATGGATGTCGTTTGCAATTTTATCACTTAGAAGGTATACTTATGTCTGCGTCACCAACAATTTAATATTCATTTTGCCGTGCTAAGCGGGGAGGTAGCGGTGCCCTGTACTCGCAATCCGCTCTAGCGAGGCCGAATCCCTTCTCAAGGTTCGTTTACTTCAAGGTCTGCCTTAAATAAGTGGTGTTGACGTCTGGGTCCTGCGCAATGGGAATTCATGAACCATGTCAGGTCCGGAAGGAAGCAGCATTAAGTGAAACCTCTCATGTGCCGCAGGGTTGCCTGGGCCGAGCTAACTGTTTAAGTAACGCTTGGGGTAGCGAATCGACAGAAGGTGCACGGTAAATCAATATTAAATGTAACTCATCTAGTTTATCTAGGTGAGTTTTTTGTTGCTATTGAAAGAATATATCGGTTGCTTTGTTTATACAAATAGCAAAAAAGCCATTTTAGGGTGAGGTTTTTTTGAAGTAATTCATATAGGGAACGAATGTTCTTATTGATCTGGCAGACATTTTCAGAAAGCAGGAAAACACGTTTTTTAATCAAGAAAAGTAAAAAGTCTTTAAAGGAAATGCTCTTTTTCGTTTATTAGAAAATAAAGGTGTACTTTTGAATTGATCGTTGCATCATGTATAATGAACATGATGATAAATGGAGGAGGGCGTATTTGTGAGTTATCAAGCTTTATACCGAGTGTTCAGACCTCAAGTTTTTGAGGATGTTGTTGGACAAGAACACATCACAAAAACGTTGCAAAATGCCCTTTTGCAGAAAAAGTTTTCTCATGCTTACTTATTTTCAGGTCCTAGAGGAACAGGTAAAACAAGTGCTGCCAAGATTTTTGCGAAAGCAGTGAACTGTGAAAAATCACCTGTTAGTGAACCGTGTAATGAGTGTGATGCCTGTAGAGGGATTACGACCGGTTCGATTTCAGACGTGATTGAAATAGATGCTGCCTCAAATAACGGGGTAGATGAAATTCGGGATATACGTGATAAAGTGAAATTTGCTCCTTCAGCGGTTACATATAAGGTTTATATTATAGATGAGGTACATATGCTCTCTATCGGGGCATTTAATGCACTTCTTAAAACGCTAGAGGAACCACCTGCTCATTGTATCTTTATTTTGGCTACCACAGAGCCTCATAAGATTCCTCTTACCATCATATCAAGATGTCAGAGATTTGATTTTAAACGGATCACGACAAAAGATATTGTTGGACGAATGGAGAAAATTGTAGATGCAGAAAGCCTAAATATACAAGAGGGTTCACTCGAGATTATTGCTAGTGCGGCAGATGGAGGCATGCGTGACGCACTTAGTCTCCTTGACCAAGCGATCTCATTTAGTGGTGAACAGCTCACAATTGATGATGCACTGCTTATTACAGGTGCTGTATCTCAGCATTTCATTAGTCAGCTTGCTGAAGCCATTTTTGAGCAAAATATTGCGATAGCGCTGGATACGTTAAATGAATTGCTTCAACAGGGGAAAGATGCTGCGAAATTAATAGAGGATATGATCTTCTACTTTAGAGATATGCTTCTATTCAAAACAGCACCGGATCTTGAAGGTGTCCTTGAAAAAGTCAAAGTCGACGATAAGTTTGTGGCTCTTTCAGAACGTGTGGCACCTCAGTTTCTTTATGAAACGATTGAAGTGCTGAATAAAAGCCATCAGGAAATGAAATGGACAAATCATCCTAGAATTTTCTTTGAAGTAGCTGTGGTTAAGCTCTGTCAGTCAACAGCTGGTGCTGTATCATCTCCGGCTGATTCCGACCTAACAGCTTTAACGAATAAAATAGACAGGCTGGAACAGGAGCTATCTAGGCTAAAAGCTGAGGGTGTTCCAATGACTCAGTCTCAGAGTCCTCAAGCAAAAACGGAAGCACCTCGACCTCAAACGAGTAATAAAAATGGCTATCGTGCACCTGTCGGTCGAATTCATGAGATTTTAAAAGAAGCGAAGCGACCGGAACTAGAAAAAATAAAAGGCAAATGGGGAGAGCTTCTTGCCCAATTAAAACAGCAAAATAAGGTTTCTCACGCTGCGCTATTAACAGATAGTGAACCAGTTGCGGCGGCAACTCATGCCTTTGTTTTAAAATTCAAATTTGAAATACATTGTAAGATGGTGGCCGAAGATAAAAGTGGTGTTCGAACCAATCTTGAGCAACTGCTAGAATCTATGCTAGGAAAAAGAGTGGAATTAGTTGGCGTTCCTGACGCTCAATGGGGTAAAATAAGAGAAGAATTTTTAAGAGATCATCAGCCTGAAGAACAAGCAGATGGTCAGGCAGCTTCTGCTGAAGAAGATCCATTAATTGCAGAAGCAAAGAAGTTAGTAGGAACCGATTTAATTGAAATTAAAGATTAACAATTTGAAAGAGAGTGGTGTTCATATGCGCGGTGGAATGGGAAATATGCAAAAAATGATGAAACAAATGCAAAAAATGCAGAAGGATATGGCTAAGGCTCAAGAAGAGCTTGCAGAAAAAGTCCTTGAAGGTACGGCAGGTGGCGGCATGGTCACTGTAAAAGTAAATGGACAAAAAGAAGTCGTTGATGTGGCGATTAATGAAGAAGTTGTTGATCCTGAAGACATCGATATGCTTCAAGACCTTGTACTTGCAGCAACAAATGATGCATTGAAAAAAGTGGATGAATTAACGAATGAAACAATGGGTCAATTCACAAAAGGAATGAACATGCCAGGTTTATTCTAGGAGGAATAACTGAAGATGCAATATCCTGAACCAATATCAAAGCTGATTGATAGCTTTATGAAATTGCCAGGAATCGGACCTAAAACTGCGGTCCGTCTGGCTTTTTTTGTTCTTAGTATGCAAGAAGATGTCGTGCTGGATTTTGCGAAGGCACTTGTTAATGCAAAGCGTAATTTAACTTATTGTTCTGTTTGCGGACATATCACCGATCAGGATCCTTGCTATATTTGTGAAGATACAAGAAGAGATCAATCTGTGATCTGTGTCGTGCAGGATCCAAAAGATGTGATCGCAATGGAAAAAATGAAAGAATACAACGGCTTATATCATGTGCTTCATGGTGCTATTTCACCAATGGACGGAATTGGGCCAGAGGATATTAAAATTCCTGACCTATTAAAAAGATTGCAAGACGATCAAGTCACAGAGGTCATTCTTGCAACCAACCCAAACATTGAAGGAGAAGCGACAGCCATGTATATCTCTAGATTGTTGAAACCATCAGGAATTAAACTCTCTCGCATTGCTCACGGACTCCCAGTAGGTGGAGATTTAGAGTATGCGGATGAAGTCACACTTTCTAAGGCTCTAGAAGGCAGACGTGAGATGTAGGAAGGAGAAGTACGGTACATGGGTTTTCTTCGCAGAAAATCAATTCGAAAAGAATTCGATGAGATATTAATTCAACAGCTTTTTAAGCAAAAGGAAGAATGGAACAGACAAAAAAAGCTTGTCGCAAATAGCGTTGAGCCTTCACCGGACATTCTATTCGAATTAAAGCTTGCTCAAGCGAAGTACTTTTTCTATCTGAGAGAAGCGAAAAAGAGAAATTTACGTTTAAACAACTGGAGGTAGCAGGTCTATTTTACATAATCCTCTCATATGCTTGTACTATTCATATGAAGAGGAGATGAGAGGATTATGGAACCTGTTATTGTGATTGGTTCAATTTTGTTAGCTGTTTTATTGTTGTTTATGTCAGGTGTTCAAGCGAATCCATTCAAATGGTTAGGGCTTATTGGAGTTAAGTTTGTCGCAGGTGCTCTTTTTTTATTTTGTCTCAATTTATTCGGTGAGAGTTTAGGGCTTCATGTTTCCATTAACCCTGTAACGAGTGGAATTAGTGGTTTGTTGGGCATTCCAGGTGTAGCAGCTTTAGTCGTAATTGAAAAGTTTATTATTTAATGCAAAATATTGTTGACTTTGATTATATATGGTGGTAAATTAATATACGTCGCTGATGACGAAGAAACGAAAAAACATAATAACAAAAAAGTTGTTGACACTAACAACTTGGACGTGATAAGATGTTCTAGTCGCTTCTGAAGCGGTAAACAAGTTCTTTGAAAACTAAACAAGACAAAACGTACCTGTTAATTCGAGTTTTTATAAAAAAATCCTATGATATTTCATAGGTAGTCAGTCAAACTGGCGAAAAACAAAACTTCGGTTTTGAACTTTTTCGGAGAGTTTGATCCTGGCTCAGGACGAACGCTGGCGGCGTGCC
>NZ_JBQEPF010000028.1:0-11412 GCF_052045575.1 Bacillus sp. 22190
CACGAGATTCAGGTTCCTGTCAAACCAACGGATCTCGCCTATATGATTTACACATCTGGAACGACTGGACAGCCGAAGGGTGTCATGGTCGAGCACCAGTCTCTTGTCAATCTTGCTTTTTGGCACAATGATGCCTTCCAGGTGACGAAACAAGACCGAACCGCCAAATATGCCGGCTTTGGCTTTGATGCCTCCATTTGGGAGATGTTCCCGACGTGGATCGCCGGCGCAGAGCTCCATATCATCGACGAAGCGATTCGCCTCGATATGATCAAGCTCAATTCGTATTTTAATCACGAAGGTATCACCATTGCGTTCCTGCCAACACAGCTATGTGAGCAGTTTATGTCGATGGACAATCATTCTCTCCGTTACTTACTGACAGGCGGGGACAAGCTGAAACAGGTGAAGCCCGTTCCATACAAACTCGTGAATAACTACGGCCCAACAGAAAATACGGTCGTGGCGACAAGCGGGATCATTGATCCAGATCAAGGCACGCTTCCTATCGGAACAGCGATTGCCAATACTCGTTTTTACATTATGGGTTCGTTATATGACCTCTCGCCGCAAGGCGTACCGGGTGAACTTGTGATTGCGGGGAAAGGACTGGCAAGAGGCTACTGGAATCTCCCAGAGGAAACGGACAAACGGTTTGTCCCAGATCCATTTTATCCAGGAGAGCGCATGTACCGTACAGGCGATTTGGTGAAATGGACAGAGGATGGCGAGCTGATCTACCTCGGCAGAAAAGACCATCAAGTGAGCATCCGCGGATTCCGTATTGAGCTGTCAGAAATTGAAGCACAGCTCCTTGCGCTGGATTCAGTCCAAGAAGCCGTCGTGACAACGGTCAAAGACGCAAGTGATCAAGACGCTCTTGTCGCTTACGTCATCACAGATAAAGAAACGGGCACTTTGAAAGAAAGCCTAAAGCGCACCTTACCTGAATATATGGTGCCATCATGGATCATTAAGCTAGCCCAACTGCCGATGACGGCAAATGGCAAAGTGGATCTCAAAGCACTGCCAGCACCTGATGTGGAAGCGAATCAAACAGCATACGAAGCCCCAAGAGATGAAGTGGAAACACTGCTTTGCGGCATTTGGGAAGATGTGCTTGGCGTCAGCCAAGTCGGTATTCACGACCATTTCTTCTTCCTTGGCGGAGATTCGATTAAAGGCATCCAAATGGCAAGCAGACTCACGCAAGAAGGCTGGAAGCTCGATATGAAACTACTTTTCCAATACCCAACGATTGCGGAGCTTCGCCCATATATCGAAGAAGCGGACCTTCTCACAGCCGATCAATCACCTGTGGAAGGAGAGGTCATTTTAACACCAATTCAGCGCTGGTTCTTTGAACGGAACTTCAGCAGCCAGCATCATTGGAATCAGTCCGTTATGCTCCATGCGGCAAATGGTTTGGATGAAGCGCTTGTCAAGCAAGTGCTCGAGCAGATGATGACCCATCATGATGCTTTGCGATTGGTTTATCCGATAGAAGAAGGACGCATCATCCAGCGTCATCGTGGAGTAGACGAAAACGATGTAGCGGTGGACGTGATAGAAGTACAAGGAGAACGATCACAGCAAATCGAGCACGTAGAAAAGCTGGCAAATGAAGTGCAGGCGAGTATTTCTTTAACAGAGGGACCGTTAGTCAAACCTGCGATTTTCCGTACGGATCATGGAGATCACTTATTGCTCGTTGTACATCACCTTGTCATTGATGGTGTGTCATGGCGTATTTTCCTTGAAGACTTCATGGCTCTTTATGAGCAGGCGAAGCGTGGGGAAGAGCTGACACTTCCTGAAAAAACACATTCATTCCAAGCATATGCCCAGAAGTTGACGGAATATGCAGTGTCAGATGAGCTGCTGGCAGAAAGGGACTATTGGAAAAAGGTACTTGGGCATTTAACTGCACCTCTGCAAAAGGATCATGTTACAGAGGATCAAAGAATGCTGCATACAAAAACCATTCGCTTTACGCTGTCTGAGGAAGAAACACGCAGTCTACTGACAGAAGTACATGAGGCGTACCATACGGAAATCAATGACATTTTGCTAACCGCTTTAGGATTGACCCTGAAAGAGTGGACAGGAGAAGACAGACACTTTATTCACCTTGAAGGACATGGAAGGGAAGACATCCTTCCGGCGGTCAATGTGTCGCGGACCATCGGCTGGTTTACGAGCATGTATCCTGTGCTACTTGATTTGTCGCATGCGGAGGATCTTTCGTATCAAATCAAGCTTTTGAAAGAAGAGCTCAGACACATTCCGAACAAGGGAATCGGCTATGGCGTTTTAAAATACTTAACGCCTGACAAAATGAAGGACGGTATCGCATTTGATGTCACGCCAGATATCAGCTTTAACTATCTTGGTCAGTTTGATGAACAGATTGGCGGGGGTGAACTAAGTCGATCCACTTGGCAGGCAGGTCAATCATTAAGTCCAGAATCAGAGAAACCTCATGCATTAGATATTGTTGGTTTCGTAGAACAGGGCATGTTCCATATGACGATGTCATATCACCAGCTTGAATTCGAAGAGCAAACGATGGAACAGTTTAAGGACCTTTTAAAAAAGAACGTGAAGGCAATCATCTCACATTGTGTATCACAAGATGAAGCGCAAATTACACCTAGTGATGTAGGAGACGATGACCTGACCATGGATGAACTTGAAAAGCTAATGGATATATTTTAAGCAAACGAAGAGGTGGACTATGAGCAAACAGAAGATTCAAAAGGTATATCCTTTAACACCAATGCAAGAAGGCATGTTATATCATGCCATGCTAGACCCTAATTCGTCCTCTTATTTCACACAGCTAGAGCTTGGAATAAGAGGGGAGTTTGATCTCGATCTTTTTGAAAAAAGTCTCAATGAGCTCATCGGCACATATGACATTCTCCGTACAGCCTTTGTCTATCAGCAATTACAGAAGCCTCGTCAGGTTGTACTGGCAGAGCGCAATCTAGATGTGTATAGAAAGAATCTATCTCACCTGAATCATCAGGAACAGCAAAAGGTACTAGATCAATATAAAAAGCAAGTGAGAAAGCAAGGCTTCCATTTAACGAATGATTTGTTATTGAAGGTCGCTGTTTTTCAACTGAATGAAACAAACTGGCATCTCATTTGGAGCAACCATCACATCATCATGGATGGTTGGTCCATGGGAGTTTTGATGAAAAAATTGTTTCATTACTACGAATCTTATCGGAACGGCAAAACGCCGGATCGCTCACAAGGAAAACCTTATGCAGATTATATCCAGTGGCTTGGCAAGCAAAATCAACAAGCAGCGGAAGGCTATTGGAAGGATCGCTTAGACGGTGCGGTTCAGCATCAAGGGCTTTTGCAGCAAAAAGAAGCGAACGGGCAATATGACCATCAGGAATGGACGTTCACATGGGATGCTGAAATGGTCAGCAGCATTCAAGAGATCGCAAGGAATTGCCAAGTGACAGCACCAAATCTATTCCAGGCTGTTTGGTCGGTTCTTTTAGGCACTTACCATGCTACAAATGATGTCACTTTCGGAACAGTCGTGTCTGGCAGGCCGCCAAGTGTGGCTGGTATTGAACAGATGGCAGGGCTTTTTATCAATACAATACCGGTAAGGGTAGAAATGAATCACGAAGACACCTTCAAACAGCTGTTTCAAAAAGTTCAGCAGCATGCGCTGGAAGCGGAAAACTATGATTTTATGCCGCTTTATGACATTCAGCAACAGACAGCTGTAGGAGGACAACTCTTCGATCACTTGGTCGGGTTTGAGAACTATCCTTTAGATCAAGAGCTATCTGGTGACACCATGTCGGAACGTCTAGGGTTTTCCATTGATGTAAAAGACGGCTTTGAACAAACGAATTTCGATCTAAATGTCCTTGTATATCCAGGTGAAACATGGACATTGAAAATCAAATACAATGCGGTGGCTTTTGAAGCAGAGGTCATTGAAAAAATATCGAAACACCTGACCAACCTCATGAAGCAGATCATCGAGAATCCGGAAGTTCGCCTTCATGACGTGACGTGTATCACCGAAGAAGAAAAACAGCAGATTGAAGCATGGAACAAGACAGAACGAGATTATCCAAAGCATCTGTCTATTCCTGAGCTTCTTAAAGAACGCATTCAAACGCAACCAGACCATCTGGCGTTAGTCGAAGGAGAGCGGGCATTCACCTATGAAGAACTCGGCCAAGAAATCCATCGTGTTGCGGGACATTTGATTGATAGCGGAGTGAAACAAGAAGATGCCGTCGCAGTGTATATGAATCGATCTGCTGAAGCAGTGATCGCCATTTTAGCGGTTCTTCAAGCAGGGGCTGCTTATGTACCAATTGATCCAGCCCAGCCAAAGGATAGAATCCGCTTTATGCTTGAAGACAGCGGCGCATCCGTTTTGCTCTATGCGGACAGCCAGCCGCCAGTTCATGAAAGCATCCAAGCCGTTCATGTGTCGGACATATCGAATCAGTCAATCGTACCATTGGAAGTCGAGACCTCTCCTTCGCAATTGGCGTATATCATGTACACGTCGGGGTCAACCGGCCAGCCAAAAGGTGTTCAAATTGAGCATCAGCATATTGTCAGATTGGCATGTTCACAGGAGACACTGGGCTTGAGCAAATCGGATCGTATGGCACATACAGGAGCAGTCAGCTTTGATGCCATTACTTTTGAAATTTTCACCACACTGCTGAACGGTGCAACGCTTTATCCTGTTGACCGTGACACGTTATTGGACATCAACCGGTTTGAACGCTTTATCCAAACGAATCAAATCTCGTCGCTCTTTTTAACGACAGGTTTGTTTAATCAACTCGCTCAGCAGCGACCGCATATGTTTAAAGGATTGTCCAAATTGATCACAGGCGGTGATGTGATCAATGTGAAAAGTGCAGAGCTTGTGAAGAAACATCATCCATCACTTGTTTTACTGAATGCGTATGGCCCCACAGAAAACACCACCATCTCGACCATTTATGAGGTGAGAGGGGATGAAACGGGCACGATTCCAATTGGTCAGCCGATCAATCATTCGTCCGCTTACATTTTAGATGACAATCAAAGACTTCAGCCAATTGGTGCGCCAGGAGAGCTGTATGTCGGCGGTGACGGTGTCTCAAGAGGATATCTCCATCGTCCAGAATTAACAAAGCAAGTATTTATCGCTGATCCTTTCAAGGCAGAAGGGCGTTTATATCGAACAGGAGATTTGGCTAGGTACGGTTCAAATGGTCAAATCGAATTCCTCGGACGGACAGATGATCAAGTGAAAATCCGTGGTTTCCGTATTGAGCTAGGTGAAATTGAAACGATTCTTCAACAAGAGACGGGGATCGATGATGCGGTTGTGCTCATCCATGCGTCTCCTTCAGAAGAAAAAGAAATGACCGCTTACTATACGGGAACGATCACGGAAGAAGAGGTGCGGGCTTTATTTCATCAAGCACTGCCAGCATATATGGTACCTCATCACGTCATGAAGCTAGATGCTTTCCCGCTTACCGCAAACGGAAAGGTTGATCGAAAATCTTTACCAACGCCTGACGAAGCTGATCGTGAAGAAATCAGGATCATTCCACCTGAAACTGAGACGGAAAAGGCGCTTGCTCAAATTTGGGAGGAACTGCTTGGGAAAGCGGTGGGAATAGATGAGCATTTCTTCATGACTGGCGGACATTCACTCAAAGCAATGATGATGTCAGCCAAAATCCAAGAAGTGTTCCAAAAGGAAGTTCCGATTCAAGTGATATTCGAAAAGCCAACGGTTCGATCGCTTGCGTCATACATTGACCAGGACGGTCAAGAAGAACAAGGACATCCGATCTTACCGGCAGCGAAGGCGGAGGACTATCCAGTGTCACCAGCTCAGCGGCGCTTATACATTTTACAAACACTTGAACCTAAGAGTACGAACTATCATATTCCGATCGTCTTAACGCTTGAAGGTACGCTCGATCATCAGCGGCTCACCTCAGCATTTGATGAATTGATTCAAACGCATGAAATCTTAAGAACGAGTTTTCATATGAAAGGCGAGAACATCGTCCAAAGGGTACATGAACGAGCGGTATTTGACCTCCCTGTCCATGATGTAAAGGAAGAAGAGGCCGAGGCATTTCTTGCTGAACGTCAGGCGCCGTTTGATTTGACAGCCGCTCCCCTCCTGCGGGCACAGCTGCTCAAAGTGAGTGACGACCGTCATCTTTTAGTTCTGGAAGCACATCACCTGATTACAGATGGCAGCTCCATGAAGACGTTCATTCAGGATTTGGCGAAAGCCTATGATGGAGAGGCACTTGCAGAAAGAGACATTCATTATAAAGATTACGCTGTCTGGCAGTTAAGTGAAGAAGAAACAGAGAAACAGCGTGTGCATGAAGCGTATTGGCTGAAACAATTCGATGGAGATGTACCGGTTTTAGATTTGCCGACAGACTATCCGCGTCCAGTGGAACGTGATTTTTCTGGAGAACGGGTGATGTTTGGCTGTGATCAAGCGACAACTCAGCGTATTCATGAGCTGCTCAAGAAAACAGATACGACGCTGTACATGTTCTTGTTATCTGCATTTCAAGTACTGCTCGCATCCTACAGCGGACAGAAGGATATCGTTGTCGGATCTCCTGTTGCGGGGCGAACACATCCAGATATTCAGGACATGCCAGGGATGTTCATCAATACCATTGCGATGCGCGGGAAACCGGAACAAACAAAGTCATTTATACAGCTGCTTGAAGAAATAAAAGAAACGAGTGTAGATGCTTTTGCACATCAAAGCTATCCGCTCGAAGAGTTAATCGCGCGTCTGCCACTTGATCGTGATACAACCCGAAGCCCGCTCTTTAGTGTTTCGTTTAATATGCAGAACATGGATGTTCCTGCACTAAAGCTCGGCGATCTGAACATTTCGCCTTATGCAATACAGCACCGATCCGTCAAATTTGATCTGTCTCTAGAAGCATTTGAACGTGAGGGAGAAATAAAACTAAGCCTAGACTATGCAACGGCATTATTTAAAGAGGAAACCATCCGCCGGTTCGGAACACATCTGCTTGCGATTATTCGTGAGGCGGTCCAGCATCCGCATGAACAAATTGGCTTGTTCAATCTCTTGGATCAGCATGAGCAAATGGAGCGGCTGGAGAAAAGGGATGGAGAACAAACAGGTCAACATGAGCCGTATCATGTGCAATTTTCAAGGCAAGCCATGGAAACGCCTGATGCCATTGCGGTGATGGATGGTGAAAGGAAGCTGACCTACCGTGAATTAGATCACATGTCCAATGCTCTTTGTAGTGAGCTGAAGATGCAAGGCGTAGAGAAAGAAAGCACAGTCGCACTTATTCTTGATCGCTCTGTCTATGTCATTGTCTCGATGCTAGGTGTAATGAAAGCAGGCGGTGCATTTGTCCCAATTGATCCAGCTTTTCCTGCGGAACGTATTCGTTACACATTAAAAGATTCAGGGGCAAAAGTCATCGTGGCAAATGAGTCTCTTGGCGATTCGTATCAGCATCTCAAGTCGATTCAGGTCGTACATGTGGAGAAAGCCGTCCAACGAAACGATTCTCTAGACCTGCCGGACGTATCGGTTGATCAACTGGCTTATGTGATTTACACATCTGGAACAACAGGGAAGCCAAAGGGTGTACAGCTCACGCATCGTAATCTATCACACTACGTCAATTGGTTGACACATGAAGTGACTTTACAAGAATGCGATCGAACGGCACTCCTGTCTTCTTATGCATACGACCTTGGTTACACAAGCATTTTCCCGATTCTAAAAGCAGGCGGGACACTCTATATTCCTCGTGAAGACGTGTATACAGACCCTGTACGTCTCATGCGTTTTATTGATGAACAAGAGCTGACTTATATCAAAATGACACCATCCTTATTTCATATGATGGCAGATTCGAAGGGCCATACATTTGACGCTTTACGGCTTGTGGTATTGGGAGGAGAACCGATTGTCTCTGAAGATGTTGAGACATTTATGAAGCAGCATCCATGCGTGGCAGTGATGAACCATTACGGTCCGACAGAAACAACGATTGGTACAGTGAGCAAGCTAATGACACCGCATGAGCTGGATGCTTTAAAGGAGCGTTCTATCATCGGAAAGCCTATTGCTCATACAAGAGCGCTCGTATGCAATCGCGAGCAGCGCCTTGTCCCTTATGGCGCACCGGGTGAGCTCTACATTTCAGGTGATGGTGTTTCAAAAGGTTATTTGAATCAGCCTGAATTAACAGCAGAGCGTTTTCTTGAAAATCCTTATTTCCCTCAAGAGCGGATGTATCGGACTGGAGATTTGGTCAGACAGCATGCAAATGGGGAGATTGAATTCCTTGGAAGAGTAGACGATCAAGTGAAAATTCGCGGTTATCGAATTGAGAAACAAGAAATTGAGCATGCCGCACGTGCCCTTTCAACCATTCAAAAAGTGTATGTCAAAGTGATCAACACATCTCGTTTACCGGAGCTGGCGTTATATTATACAGCACCTGATCACATTGGAACGCTGACATTTAGAGAAAAGCTTTCAGAGACACTGCCGGATTACATGATTCCTACTTATTTTGTCAAAGTGGATCATATGCCGCTGACGCAAAACGGAAAAGTGGATGCGAAATCTCTGCCGCTTCCTCATGAGGCACATATGAACCGCACGGCACAAGCAGCACCAGAAACGGCGCTTGAGAAGACGCTTTGTGATATTTGGTCAGATGTTCTTGGAATTGAGGAAGTTGGCATTGATGACCATTTCTTTGAATTAGGCGGGCATTCTCTGAAAGGCATGGTGCTCATTTCGAACATGCAAGCCAAACTGAATCAGCATGTTCCACTCAAGGTTCTTTTTGAAAAGCCAACAATACGGGCGATAGCTGCCTATTTGGAAGAAGCTGATGCTTCGCTCGTCACATCCATTCAGCCAGCGGAAAAGCAAGATTTCTATCCAGTCTCTTCCGCACAAAAGCGAATGTACGTATTACAGCAGCTACATCCAGAATCCGTCACCTACCATATGCCAGCCGTTTTCATGATGGAAGGAAACCTTGATCTGAAGCAGCTAGAAGGAGCGATTCAAGCTTTAATTGATAGACATGAGTCATTGCGGACAGCCTTTGTTGAAATTGATGGCAGTCCCGTCCAAAAAATCTATCGCCGTGTGCCGTTTACGTTACAGATGGTTGAAGTAGAAAGCGATCAGGTACAATCCGTCGTAGACAACTTCATGACACCATTCTCATTACATCAAGCACCTCTAATGAGGGCGAAAGTGGCAAAGCTGTCTGATGACAAATATGTGTTCATGATGGATATGCACCATATCATCGCAGACGGAGTGACACGCAGTCTACTTATTCAAGAATTAGCGGAGTTGTATGAGCATAAGACGTTACCGCCAGTTCAGTTGCACTACAAGGATTATGCGGTATGGCAGCAAGAGGATGAACAGCAAGCAGCACTTGAAAAACAGCGGCAGTATTGGCTGGAGCAATATGCACAGCCGCCAGAAGACTTAGCACTTCCGCTTGATTTCCCGCGGCCTAGCGTGCAGTCATTTGCAGGAGACCGGGTGGATAGATGGCTGTCTGCTGAAAAGGCGCAGCATATCAAAGCGCTCATGGCTGAAAAAAATGTGAGTTTGAACATGGTGATGCAAACGGCCTTTGCCATTCTCCTTCATAAATTGACTGGGCAGCATGACATCGTCATAGGGGCTGTAACGGCTGGCCGTACACATGCGTCAATCGAACGGATTCCGGGCATGTTTGTGAATACACTGGCCCTTCGACATGACGTTCAGTTAGAAGAAACTGCAGAGCATCTGCTAGAAAAAATAAAAGATCACAATCTATCAGCTTATGAACATCAAGGATTCCCGTTTGAGGATTTGGTCGCGCAGTTAGACCTTCCGAAAGACACGAGCCGCAACCCGTTGTTTAGTGTCATGATGACAACGGATGACCGTGATCTGACGTTACCGAATTTGAATGGACTTACGCTTTCACACAAACAGCAAGAAGCCGTTCAGGCAAAGTTTGATTTAACGCTCGGCATCTTTGAGGAACAAGATCAAGTGGGCTTGCGCTTTGAATATGCAGCGGCACTATTTAAAAAGAGTACCATTCAGCGATGGAGTCAATATTTTGAGCGGATCATAGACGAAATGATCGCGAAATTGAATCAGCCGATCTCAACCATCTCCATCTTAACCAAAGAAGAAGAGCGACATCTGCTTGATGAATGGTCAGGCCCTATCCTAAATGTCCCGACAGATCAAACGGTTCATGCATTGATTGAGGCGAAGTCGCAGGAAGTATCTCATCAAAAAGCCGCTGCCTTCTGCGGCACAAGCTGGACGTATGAAGAACTGAACAACCGGGCGAATACAGTCGCCGCAAGACTCATTTCCAGCGGCACAAAACCGGGAGACCGCATCGGCATTCTCACGCGTCCATCGCTCGAGATGACAGCCGCTGTTCTCGGTGTGCTCAAGGCAGGTGCGGCATTCGTGCCGATTGATGCCGATTATCCAGCGCAGCGCATTGCCTACATGTTGGAAGATTGCGGGGCAGAGGTCCTTCTGATTCAGAAAGAGCTCACTGCACCACCTTCTTTCACAGGTCATACCCTCTTCATAGAAGAGGCGGTAGAAGGAGAAGCGCACGAGATTCAGGTTCCTGTCAAACCAACGGATCTCGCCTATATGATTTACACATCTGGAACGACTGGACAGCCGAAGGGTGTCATGGTCGAGCACCAGTCTCTTGTCAATCTTGCTTTTTGGCACAATGATGCCTTCCAGGTGACGAAACAAGACCGAACCGCCAAATATGCCGGCTTTGGCTTTGATGCCTCCATTTGGGAGATGTTCCCGACGTGGATCGCCGGCGCAGAGCTCCATATCATCGACGAAGCGATTCGCCTCGATATGATCAAGCTCAATTCGTATTTTAATCACGAAGGTATCACCATTGCGTTCCTGCCAACACAGCTATGTGAGCAGTTTATGTCGATGGACAATCATTCTCTCCGTTACTTACTGACAGGCGGGGACAAGCTGAAACAGGTGAAGCCCGTTCCATACAAACTCGTGAATAACTACGGCCCAACAGAAAATACGGTCGTGGCGACAAGCGGGATCATTGATCCAGATCAAGGCACGCTTCCTATCGGAACAGCGATTGCCAATACTCGTTTTTACATTATGGGTTCGTTATATGACCTCTCGCCGCAAGGCGTACCGGGTGAACTTGTGATTGCGGGGAAAGGACTGGCAAGAGGCTACTGGAATCTCCCAGAGGAAACGGACAAACGGTTTGTCCCAGATCCATTTTATCCAGGAGAGCGCATGTACCGTACAGG
>NZ_JBQEPF010000029.1:0-10974 GCF_052045575.1 Bacillus sp. 22190
GAGGGTTTAATATAATCAAGCATAAGCTGATGACGAAAGCACATCAATTGATAGTAAATCAGTAAATCCTGGTCTTCTTCCATTCGTTCAATTTCTTGTTCTACCTCAGCTTTCAAAATCTCTGCATCTGAAACACTAAATTAACGAATCATTTTATACCATTCATTTATTTTCACACCAACATGTGAAGAAAGGACCTTCTCCATCCCCTTACTCCCCTTCCACAAGATTGCCTTATATTACATTTATTATGACATACAGAAATTTACAAGACACCGAAAAGAAACCGCAAAAAGAACCATTGTACATCAATAAACCTTTGGCACATGTCTTTATCATCACAAAACTAAAAGGCAGACTCATTTCAGTCTGCCTTCACCTTCTAGATTTCCATGAGAATACCTTTTGTCTTCAGGTAATTTGCATTGAATCTAGCCTTTTTTCTTTTAATATTGCATACAATTTCGTGATGTCTAGATCGATCACCTAGCTATATGAGCATCAGGCTACCGTCATATAATGATGAAAGTACTCTTTTCATGGATAACTTTCGACTATTTGTTTAAACATTTTATATCTCCTCCTGAATGTGATTTACTGTATTCAGGAGGAAGCTTTATCTGTTTTTACCACCACAATCATCCTTTCACAAGATATATCATGTTTCTGTTTATTCAAAGACTACTATGAGCTTTGCCTACGTTAAAGCCTCCAGCAACTCTTCATAAGTCATCTTGCCCAACGTGAATTTTTCTAGTGCTATATATGTATTCTCCGCTGAGGTATTCATTCTATTATGACAGTCATTCACTAGCTCATGTTCATTTGGTAATGGTTCATGTATATGTTCTGTTTTTCGAAATGCTTCATAGTATCTTATACCAAATATTCTTTGGGAAATCGCATTGATGTGAATTCCGTCCGGATTAGGTATAAGGCTTTTCGCAGTAACATAATAACAATTTTCATGATGATTTGCATATTTTTGTAGTATCTCATTGATCAGTTGATGTTCCACACATCCTGCGCCAAATGCTGTCTTTCCTAAGAAATCGCCCAAACCACCTATCACAAGCGGAATGTTAGGTACAGATAATTCAGTTCTCAGTTCATGAAATAATCTTCGTATTTTTTCATCGTATTCTTTGTATTTCCCATCTTGGCTGTCACTTTCTCCTTGATGCCATAATATTCCGGCCAATTCGCTATCTTCCCTTGCAAATTTAGCTTCATTTATTGCATGACGAAATAATGCCCCATCTCGTGACCACTCATCAATGGAACTGCCACCTTCGGCACATGGGATAAGACCAATCTTCTCTCTCTCATGCTCTTTACACCAAGCCTCCGCAAAAGAAGCCGCTAGTCCTACGCCAGCTACCGGTCTATCAAAATGGATGGGTTCAGTCATCATTTGCCATCTACCATTTCGCAACATCATGATTCTTTCATTATAAATTGGTGGCACTTCATGCTTGAAGCCTCGCCCCGCCATATTTGATTGTCCAATTAGTAAAAATGACTTCATATCTTTCCCCCCTCTAAATATTTTATCAAAAATGTATTTGCTTGAACGTAATCAGTTTACCCTTGCTCTGTGATTTCTAGAATTTCAACAATCTCTTGAAATTCCCTTAAAAACGATTACTTCTTTCTCGACTCATAAACATAGTTCAAATCAAAAGCAATCTCTTTTAATATATCAATGAAAATGTGAATGGCTGCTCCTAGATGTTTATCCTTCCTATAAACGATTCCTACACTTCTAATCAGATTAGCGTTCTTTATAGGAATAATCTTTAATTGAGGTTCGTTTAAGTATTCAAGATAAGGAGTCGGTAAGACCGTTATCCCTATGCCATCTACCACCATATTAATTAATGACTGCATAGTTGTTACTTCAAAAATAGGATTGGGTAGAAAACCAATATCTTTACAACTTTTGTTGATAAACTGTCTGATGTAAAATTGCTCAGGAAACAAAATTGAAGCAGTTTCTTCTAATACTTCTAACCCCAACTTTTCACGTTGTGCCAGGGGGTGTTTAACAGGTACTGCAAAAGCCATATCTTCCGTGTATAAAGAGATTGTTTCAAATTCATCCCCTTTCATTGGTAAAAACACAATCCCTAAGTCCACTCTATTTTCTATTAAGTGTTTTTGAATATCCCCAGTACGGAGACCTAGTACAGAAATTTTAACAGCTGGATATTGCTGATGAAATTTAAATAATGCCGGTGGAATAAGGTAGTTCTCTACTGTTAGCAATGTCCCAATTGAGATTGATCCTCTTTGAAGCCCATTTAATTCATTAATCGATATTTTTGCTTGTTCAATTTCGTGAAAAATATTGCGAGTATATTTTAATAGGAGTTTTCCTGATTCAGTAAGAGTCGTTTTCTTACCAATACGATCAAACAAAGGTGTTCCAATTTCATGTTCTAAAAGTTTGATTTGCTGGCTTAAAGATGGTTGAGATATTCCAACCTTTTCAGCAGCTTTTGTAAAATGCAGTTCTTGACACATTGTATAAAAATACTCTAATTGCTTTAATTCCATTCTTCCGACTCCTAAATAGAAATTTTCACAAGTACAAACTTTATGATTTTTAAATATTAACATCTAATATACATTATTATACAAATAAAACCATAGGTACAAACTATAGTTATTATATAAATAATTGAATTGTTCTATAAAAATAAGTGTCTTAGACTATTACATGAAGGCTAGACTTACATGCACAAATAATTTCTTCAAACCATGTAAAGGAGGTCAGTCGATATAACGAGAACAAGTAACATTTTTTAGAAAGTATAAAAATTTTAATGTAGGAGGTTAAAACAAGTGAAGAATTTAAATGTCGCGATTCCAACCCCCTTTCATGAAGATGAAAGTCTGTACTTGGATGGATTTAAACCAATCGTTGAGTATTTAGCTGAAAATGGTATTGATTCACTACTCGTATCTGCAACTACAGGTGAACAAAATTCAATGAGTATTGAAGAAAGGATACAAATTATTGATTTTTTTAATCAGCAGGACTTTAAACATGTTGAACTAATGTTTGGTGTATCAGCTACAACGACAAAAAATGCAATAAAATTGATTGAACATCTTGAGGATTCAGTTTTCGACTCGATTCTCATTCAATTTCCTCCTTATATCCTACCAACTCAGGAACAAGCGATGTCTTACATGAATGAATTGTTAGAGCAAACCACAAAACATGTTGTTCTTTATAATAATCCTTTGCGCACGGGGTTTGAATTAAGTGCTGACTCATTTCACACTCTTATGAATCAAAAACACTCTCATTTGGTTGGGATGAAAGAAGAGAGTGATGTTAGACGCCTAAAAAATACAACTTTACCAGATGACTTTATCATGTTCGCTGGAGGGGACGTAAACCTCACTGAAAAAATATTAAACGGATGTAACGGGCTTTCTAGTATGGTAGGAAATGTTTATCCAAAAGAGATTCAAACATTTTTTAGTGACTTAGTTGCAAATAAGCCTGTGAATCTTCAAAAAATAAATCAATTAATTGATGAGGTGACACGTGGACATGCGATTGTCAATATTAAAAACCATTACAATGCTTTAGGCATAAAGGTAGGTAGGTGTCGTTCTCCCATTCGATAATTATTAATTCATTGCAAGCAGGTTCGAATCGTTCATCCAGCTTGCCCCAATTCGTTATAAAAGATTTGGAGGGGTCTATAGCTGCCATGAGTATTCCACAAACGGAGCAAAAGAAAAGATCGAGTATGCAGACAAATAAAAAGATATTAACTGTTGTTGGTGTTATTCTAATTGCAGCAAATCTTAGGGCCCCAATTACATCAGTCGGTCCAGTATTGTCTTCCATTCGTGATCATCTTGGTATCTCTAACACATTAGCTGGTACAATTCCTACAGCCATTTTATTCACATTCGCATTGTTTTCTCCTTTTGCCCCCAAGATCACTCGCCGTTTGAGTATGGAATTAACACTGTTTATGTCGATAGCATTATTATTCGTTGGAATTGGAATACGTTCTTTTGGTAGAGTGGACACGTTATTTTTAGGAACCGTCATAATCGGTTCTTCAATTGCGATTTGTAATGTTTTATTACCTAGCTTCATTAAACATCATTTTGCAAACAAATTAGGTTTGATGACAGGCCTATATGCTGTTTCTATGAATTTATTTGGCGCTATTGGTTCAGGGATTAGCGCCCCCATTTCTTCATCATTAGGTTTCGGATGGTCAGGTTCCCTGGGTTGCTGGGGAATCTTAACTCTTCTTACCATGATATTTTGGGTACCAAAACTAAGGAACAACCAAGAATCTTTGGATTTTTTTCGAAAAGAGAATAAGAAAAGACCTATCAGCCTTTGGCGTTCTAAGCTAGCGTGGAATGTTACATTGTTTATGGGGTCTCAGTCCTTTGTATTTTTCACAGTCATTTCATGGATTCCTGAAATTCTTGAAACTAAAGGGCTAAATGCTAATGAAGGTGGATGGATGCTGTCATTGATGCAACTTTCAATGCTTCCTGTTACATTTATTGTACCTATTTTAGCTGGACGTTTTAGCAATCAACAGATATTAGTATGGATTTCATTTCTCTTGCTTGTTGTTGGTTTAATGGGCATTTTATTTGGCGTGTCATTCCTTATACCTCTGTGGATGATAATGATTGGGATTGGCATTGGAATGGCCTTTAGCTTAGCCATGATGTTTTTTAGTTTACGCACCAAAGATACACAAGAAGCAGCAGAATTATCTGGTATGGCACAGTCTTTAGGCTATCTATTAGCAGCGATAGGACCTATTTTATTCGGCTGGTTACATGACATGACTTATCATTGGACTGTTCCTCTGTTCATGCTAATCTTCATTTCAGTCATTATTTTAATTACTGGTGTGAATTCTGGTAAGAACGTATATGTTACTTCTGCTAAATAAATAGCAACATTCATTAAGAATTTTTATGACACATGCATCGTAAAGGTTTTGAGTTAGTAACTTCTTCCCCAATTCGTCCCTTTTCAAAAAAATAAAACAAATATCTGTTGTCAAAAAACCCTTGCTTAGCAAGGGTTTTAATGATGATTCCGGCTAAACTCGATCCTGCAACCTCTCCCCTGTCAAGGACCGTTCAACCCCTATAACAAATAACCTATTAACTTCATTTATTTACAAATGATAACACTCATTAGAGATGGAGAACCAATATGCATACATATTCATTATGAAAAAAAATTTCAAAAGGTTTAATAATATCCACGGTTTCAGGAACTTTTTTTATTCACACCTTCTGCAGAAGCAAAATTCGAAACCATTCTAATCACTCTTGAACACTATACAGGCGCTCTTAAAGTGAATGGAAGTGAAAGAACCATCATGTTGTTCTTTTTTTAAAATGAACTAAAACACAATGCTGAAACAATAAGGAGGTACTTGATTAGTGACACAGGAAAATAAGGCATCAAAAAGTTTGTTAATTACTTTACCCGCCGCTATTATCGCTATTGTATTGATTTTAGGAAAAATTGATACACCTGTAACAAACATTTTATCTTATGTAGTAGCTTTTGTTGTAATTGGTTTAACTGTTTCAAGCTTAATAAAAGACTACAAAAAAAGAAAGATTGATGACTCTTCGAAGGTGTAGCTATGAAAAACACGATAATGAGCCCTTCAATAGTAGAGATAAGGTTACCAAAATACGGTTTTATGATCTTAATCACACTATGAAACTATTGTATTGTTAAATGGCTCACCTGTCGTATCTTAAATTGACCACACTGAAAAATACAGTGTGGTTTTTCATTTCACTAATGTTTTTTTGTTTTAGAGATACAAAAGCCACTCTCGACTATCTCAAGAATGGCTCTGTATCAACATCTTTTCATATGAATCCGACTGGGTTCGAACCAGCGATCTCTCCCCGTCAAGGTGAATGACCTTATCCGTAACTTCCAGATGTTCTCTTAAAAAGACTGTTTTAATAAGATTCTATGCTAAGCCTTTCTAATAAAAAAAGTGCACTCCTGAAGAAAACTGAAAGGGTTCGCACCCAATCCGTCCCCATAAAAAAACAGACCCTGCATGGTCTGTTTTCATTTTGCCTATACGTTTTGAGATGTGTTTCTAATACCTTTTGATCAGCAGCCGTAGCTTCTTCAAATCGACCTTGTTTCCCATGCTCATCTGCATATACTATATAGCATGCTTCAGCATAAGCGAAACGCTGTTTCTGCTCTACATACTGAAAGACCTCGGGCAACTACTTCTCATTTATATTAATAAAATAAATTGGTTTATACCATTTTAACAAGTAGAAATATCTCATTCTTATTTTAATATTGGCTTACGTTAAACTTGTGAAAAAAACACATTCATGTATAATACAATTGATGTATCATACATGAATTTTAGGAGGGTGACCTTTTTGAAAAGAGAAGATGCCTTAAAACTAAGATCAGATATTAAGAAAATGATTATAATAACTGGGGTTTTTGAATCTCAAAATTTGCCCAATGGACCATTTGAAAAACCTCTACCAACTTCTCAAATGATGGCGTTAGAGGAACTAGAGATGGAAAAATTAACTGTTTGGCAACTATCCAATAAACTTAGATTAGAGACTTCAACTGTAAGTAGATTGGTAGATAAGTTAGTAAAAAAGGGATTTGTTTATCGTGAAGTAAATGAAAAAAACAGAAGAGAACTTTTTCTGCACCTCACAGAAGAAGGTCACATTACTGTTAATCGCTTAAGAGAACAATCCCTTACATTTTATCAACGTATCCTTAATAATTTATCAGAATCAGAACAAAAAATAGTTGTGGATGGTTTTGAATTATTTATTGATTCTATTTCTAAGTCTTTTGATTAGAGTGAGGTAAATCATACCCTTTGGAGGATAAAATGAGTTTGGATTTTGAACGTCCTATTATTGAACTAAAAGAGAAATTTGATGAATTAAAGAAAATGATGAAAGAACATAATGTAGATTTATCATCAGAAATTCAAGAATTAGAAAAACGTTTAAATAAAATGCAAGATGAAATTTATTCTAATCTTACACCTTTTCAACGAGTTCAAATTGCAAGGCTACGTAACCGGCCCACGACATTGGATTATATACCTTTATTGTTTACAAACTTTTTCGAACTTCATGGTGATCGATTATATGGTGATGATCAAGCAATGATAGGTGGTATTGCAAAATTTAAAGGGATGCCCGTTACGGTTATTGGTCATCAAAGAGGGAGAAGTACAAAGGAAAATATAGAAAGAAATTTTGGAATGTCACATCCAGAAGGATATAGAAAAGCGCTAAGACTGATGAAACAAGCTGATAAATTTAATCGCCCTATTATTACATTTATTGATACAATAGGCGCCTATCCAGGGAAAGGGTCTGAAGAACGTGGAATTTCTGAAGCAATAGCTCGAAATCTATTGGAAATGGCTACACTTAAAGTACCAATTGTTTGTATTGTAATTGGAGAAGCATCAAGTGGTGGAGCCCTTGGCATTAGTGTCGGTAACCATATCCATATGTTAGAGTATTCATGGTACTCGGTCATTTCGCCAGAAGGAGCAGCATCTATCCTATGGAAGGATGCTAAGTATGCTCCAGAAGCTGCTAAACATATGAAAATTTCAGCAAAAGATTTAAAGCATTTAGGAATTATTGATGAAATCATTCCTGAAATTAAGGGTGGAGCACAAAATGATATCAACTCACAGGCAAAATTGATTGAATCTGTAATTGAATCATCTCTAAAAAAATTGATACGATTATCCTCGGAAGAGCTTATACAACAGCGATATGAAAAGTATAGACAAATAGAGAATAATAAATGAAAATACTTAAAATCCGTATCGGATTATCTTCCATCAATACTTTTTCTTAAGGTCCTCAAATCCTCCTCATAAAAAAACAGACCACGCAGGGTCTGTTTTCATTTTGTCTATATGTTTTGAGATTCTCCATCTCTCAATCGCTGCGCCATATCTAAAGCAAAATAAGTCAAAATGCCATCGCATCCGGCGCGTTTGAACGCCATTAATGATTCTTCAATTACAACATTTGCATCAAGCCAGCCATTCTGAATAGCTGCCATCAACATTGAATATTCTCCACTAACCTGGTAGGCAAAAGTAGGAACTTTAAATTCCGATTTCACCCGATGTATGACATCTAAATAAGGCAGCCCTGGTTTTACCATGACCATGTCCGCACCTTCATTCAAATCAAGCGCTACTTCTCTAAGGGCTTCATCACTATTGGCAGAATCCATTTGATAGCTTTTTTTATCCCCAGACAGTACATTCCCCAGAGCTTGACGGAAAGGACCATAGAAGCCAGATGCATATTTTACCGCATACGATAGAATTCTTGTATTGACCAGTTCCTTTTCTTCTAAAGCACTCCGTATAGCACCTATACGCCCATCCATCATGTCAGATGGAGCTACAACATCAAAACCAGCTTCCGCAAGGATGATGGCTTGTTCGGATAATCTACTTACACTTTCATCGTTTACGACATAGCCATTACGTAGAATTCCGTCTTGCCCATGAGTGGTATAAGGATCTAATGCAACATCACCGATTAATCCCAGTTCCGGGAATGCCCTCTTAAGCTCGCGGGCTGCCCGACAGATCAAATTATCCGGATTTGTCGCCTCACTCCCATCAGCATCTTTTTTTTCTGGATCAATAACAGGAAATAGCGCAACTGCTGGAATTCCCAATTCTACTGCCTGTCCCACGTGCTCAATAAGACGATCTAGTCCGACTCGCAACTGCCCTGGCAGCGAAACAATTTCTTCCTCTCCTGGTTGTTCCCGAACAAAAACTGGCCAAATGAAGTCATCAGCCGACAACCGATTTTCGGCCACCAATCTGCGGCTCCAGTCATTGTTTCGATTTCTTCTCATCCGAGTGGACGGATAATTCTCCATTAATATCATCTCCTACTGTTTTTTACCTAGTGGTTTTATTATTGCTCAATTATATACATACTTTAAACAAAAATCCCGATTTTCGGCTGGAATTAACTTTTTCCTGTCTATATAGTACCTTAGATTGCTGACTTAAACCTTAACAGACGTAACGATCCACTTTGCAGAACACTTTCATCGTTTGAGTCCTAAGAATACTTAGAAACAACCTGGTGGATAAAAACTGAACAAATATTCATTACCGACAAAACAAAAAAACCCTTGCTGCACAAGGGTTTCAACGATGATTCCGACTGGGCTCGAACCAGCGACCTCTACCCTGTCAAGGTGAATGACCTCATCCGAAGCAAACAGACCTTCCCTGAAAAAGACTGATTTAATAAGGTTCTATGATGAGCATTTCTGAACAAAACTGAAAGGGTTGGTCCCCAATCCGTCCCCATAAAAAACAGACCATGGAGGGTCTGTTTTCATTTTGTCTATACGTTTTGAGAAGTTGTGTTTCGATCGATTTTTTGTATCGATGTCGTGTTTCGATCAGTTGCAATAGTGTACACTCCTGCAGCTGCAACCACAGTAAGAGCAATCATCGTAAAACCCTTCTTAAAATTCATACAAATAATCCCCTCTCTGAATTTTGAGTTGTGTTTCTAATACCTTTTGATAAGCAGCTGTTGCTTCTTCAAATTGACCTTTTTTCCCATACTCATCTGCATACACTATATAGCATGCCTCAGCGTAAGCGAAAAGCTGTTTCTGTTCTAGATACTGAAATACTTCGGCCAGCTGCTCCTCATTTATATTATTAACATAAACCGCTTCTAAGAAGTTAAATAGATTTTCATAAAGCTTATTAGGGGCTTCCTTAAGTATATTAGTTCCTTGTTTTAAAGATGCTTCTCCTTCTTTAAGTCTTCCTGCTTTAAATTGCGTACAGCTAATCGCAAAATACAATTTTGTAAGAAGCCCAGAATCATCTTCTGCCTTTAGAATAGCCTTCTCAAAATAATTGATTGCTTCATCCCATTGACCGTCTCTATCAAATATATGGCCAATATTCAAAAATGATTTAGTTAGGATTTTTTGATCTCCAATTTCCTCTGCTATTTTAATTGCATTCTTTAGATAAGGAATTGATTTATCATGTCGAGCCAAATCATCATAATTTCCTGCTATGACAAATAAACATTGAATTTTTCTTACTTTATACAGATCATATTGATCGTAGATTTCCAGAGCTTTTAAAATATGATGCATCGAAACGTGGGTTTGTTTCATAATATAGTAAGCTTCAGCCACCTTGAAGTGAAACTCAGCTTGTTCAATATCATCTATAACTAGCGTAAGTTGTTTCTCCGCCATTTTATAGTATTGGATGGCCTGTACATATTCTTTTATACTGAACTCGTACATCCCACGAAAAAAAGCGTTGTAATACTGCAGCATGCCGGACAATTTATGATTGGAGTTTTCTATTTTATCAACTAAGTCTGCAATGGATAAAGAGCGTTGATCAGAGGGTTTAATATAATCAAGCATAAGCTGATGACGAAAGCACATCAATTGATAGTAAATCAGTAAATCCTGGTCTTCTTCCATTCGTTCAATTTCTTGTTCTACCTCAGCTTTCAAAATCTCTGCATCTGAAACACTAAATTAACGAATCATTTTATACCATTCATTTATTTTCACACCAACATGTGAAGAAAGGACCTTCTCCATCCCCTTACTCCCCTTCCACAAGATTGCCTTATATTACATTTATTATGACATACAGAAATTTACAAGACACCGAAAAGAAACCGCAAAAAGAACCATTGTACATCAATAAACCTTTGGCACATGTCTTTATCATCACAAAACTAAAAGGCAGACTCATTTCAGTCTGCCTTCACCTTCTAGATTTCCATGAGAATACCTTTTGTCTTCAGGTAATTTGCATTGAATCTAGCCTTTTTTCTTTTAATATTGCATACAATTTCGTGATGTCTAGATCGATCACC
>NZ_JBQEPF010000030.1:0-8519 GCF_052045575.1 Bacillus sp. 22190
AATGAAACGATTCGATGGAGGCATTATCAGCGGGCGTCCCTTTACGGGACATGCTCATGGTAATGCCTTTTATATGAACAGCTTTCTGATACTCGTAAGATGTATACACAGAACCTTGATCGCTATGTAACACGCAATTCTCAGGAAGTGCTGGGAGCTGATTAAGTGTGTTTAAGATAAAGTCTGTGTCCTGCTTATCACCAATTGTAAAAGCAATCACTTCTCCATTATATAAATCCAATATACTGGAAAGGTACAATTGTTTCTGTCCATAAGGCAAATACGTGATGTCCGTGACTAGTTTTTCAAGAGGGCGATCAGACTGAAAATTCCGATCCAGTATATTACCAGCCACGGCATAGGGCTGCCCATTCTTCTTACGCTTTTTCATTTTAACCCGGCATTGCCACTGGTTTTTCTGCATGATACGTTGAACAGTTTTATGGTTAATACGCATTCCCATTTTTAGTATGGCTGTGATTTTCCGATAACCATATCGATATTTGTGCTTTCGGCACAACGTGCCGACCTGTTTCTCTAGTTGTCTTTTAGGATGATTCTGAGTCAGATTCTTTTTCCATCTATAATACGAAGTGCGTGAGATGCCTAAATGGACACAGATGTCCTGTACCGTCATCGTTTTGCACAATTCATCTACCAGTTTGATTGACGTTTCCTTATCAACTTCCTTTCCAATTCGTTGTACTTTTTTAAAACCTCATTCTGTTGACTCAAATAGCGATTTTCTGCCTGAAGTCTCTCTAATTCTGAAGAGTACTCGGGACCCTTTCCATAGGTATATTGTTTTCCAACAGGTTGTTCGAACCTGTGTGTATCCCCAGTTTTATGCCATCTCACCCATGTCTGAACCTGCGTCTTATTCTTGATATTCAATTCCTGCATGATCTCTTTCATAGGTACGCCTGCCAATCTCATTTCTACAGCCTTCTGTTTGACTTCAGCCGGATAACTCACTCTTGTCCCCATAGAAAAAACACCTCCATGTTTTATTTCGGATCACAACGATCCGTTTTCAAACTTGAAGGTGTTTTTTATTTGTCTCATCTTAGGGGGTCAGTCCCATCTCAAGTATGGTTTTTATTATAAGAAAATACAAAGATTAGAATTAACCAAAAAGACAATACTTCAAACAGTCCACTGTTGTATATTTTGGAGAAAGGTAAAATCAAAGTAAAATATGTTAAAATGATGGCTCCTAACAACATGTATAATGTGCGTTTCATATACATCCCCCAACAATTTTTTCTCAACGATATCATATTTTTTAAGACCTTTCAAAAATGATTTAGCAAAGTTGCTCTTATAGTCTTCACTTCGGTAGGCAGTACTCACATAGATTACTTTCACGTTCAAACTTCATCAAATTACGATAGCAATCATTAAGACACTTATTAATATTTTGCATCTCAAATCACTTGGGGTTATAATGCCACCCCGTAATATTCTGTTTACCATTCATTTATTTTCACACCTACATGTGAAGAAAGAACTTTCTCCATCAATTACTCCCTTATATTACATGCAGGAATTTACAATGGACCGAAAAGATACCGAAAAAAACTCCTGTAAAGGAGTCTTGTGATAGTGATGGATTTGATATGAAATTTGTTTATAAAAATACATCATTTAAAGTTATTGATAATTGTATACAATGCTTTCTTTAGCACAACCTTATCATCATTTGACAAGTTTTGGAGCGCTGTATTGTTCAGCTCAATTGTTGCTGCTTCAACTTTTTCTCTAATGGCTAAAGATTTTTGAGTCGCCTCTACTAAAATATTTCTTCGATTTTTTGGATCTATTGTGCGTTCAATTAAGTCAGCTTTTTGCATTTTATCTAAAATTCCAGAAACTGTTGAGGCTTCTAAATACACGAGTTCTCCAATTTGTTTAGGAGATAGCTGGCCCTCTCTCCACAAACAGTTCAACACACCATATTGAGCGGGTGTCAAATCACATTCCTCTAAAAGCTTACTAAAGTACTTAAACACTTTATTTTGACTAACACTTAGTAAAAAATTTATGCACTCTGATAATTCCATTTTATCTCCCCCACATTGACTTTACCTATAATATCATGGTAGTTTTTTAATTGAAATACTTTTGCACCAGAAATATTTTGTTATAATATATTTTTAGAGAGGAAGATAAATAGTGGATTCATTTAAAGCGATTCTAGTGACAGAAAAAAATGATCAAGTGAGTTATGATCTTCAAAATGTAAATGTGAATGATCTATCTGAAGGAGAAGTATTAATTAAAGTAGCATATTCTTCAATCAATTATAAAGATATGCTGGCTGTTCAAAAAAATGGAGGTGTTATTCGTAACTATCCGATGATTCCCGGAATTGATTTAAGTGGAACGATCGTTCATACAACAGATCATCGTTTCGTAGAAGGTCAACAAGTGATTGTAACAGGTTTCGCTATGGGCATGAGCCACACTGGAGGTTTTTCAGAATATGCTAGAGTGCCTGCGGATTGGATTGTTCCTTTGCCAAATAACTTGACTTTAAAAGAAGCAATGATTTTTGGAACAGCAGGCTTTACAGCCGCTCTTTCGATCATGGCTTTACAGGAAAGTGGTATGAATACAAAAAATCAACCTCATATACTCGTTACAGGCTCAACTGGTGGAGTTGGCAGCATCGCGATACAATTATTATCTAAAATTGGGTACAAAAATATTCATGCTTTAGTGCGTAAAGATCATCAAGTTGACATTGCAAAATCTTTAGGAGCAACTGATGTCATTTTTGCAAACGTGTTAGGAGAGCTAAAAAAACCATTAAACAAGCAAAAATATGACTTCGTCTTAGATACCGTAGGAGGAGATGTGGCTTCTGTCATAATCCCTCAAATTTCTTATGGTGGAAGCATGAGCATGTGCGGGAATGCAGGTGGAATTAAATTAACAACAACTGTGTTACCTTTTATTTTAAGAGGGATCAACCTTCTAGGGATCGATTCTGTAAATGTACCAATCAATAAACGCAAAGTCATTTGGAACGAGATAGCAAACGAATGGAATATCGCCCAAACGACTCTAGTCAATGAGATTACTCTCGATACGTTACCTGAAACAATTGAAGCCATTAAAAATGGCCAACATTTAGGAAGAACAATTATTAAATATTAAACTCTATTTGAACTATATTATACAAGACTACCAATCCATATACCCCATGTTCTTAGAGCATCAATACCAAGTAAACACAAAGCTAAAAAAGGTGAAACTATACTCCACTAAATAATAAAAGAAAAACTCTATTATAAGGGTTTTTCTTTTTTGGAATCGTACTCTTTAATAATATCAATTGGATCAATCGCATCATCATCTTGTGTATATGCCTCTACATAAGGAGTAATTAATTTCTCAAACTGCTTTTCATCATCCACTAGAGCAATACAAGTTTCATACCCTTCAAAATCAGATGGGTATAAATTTGCAACAGCACTACCGGTTTTTAAAGCCTGATCTATCGCATTTTTTAATTCCAATAGACCCTTCCTGTTTCCTAAAATCAATGCTTCTCTGTGATGAGTTTCTTGAGCATATATATTACACATCTCTAAAACATCATCATCATCCACTTGAATAGACATATAAAAGCACCTCCGAAATTAAATTTAGTTCATTATATAATTCTTAATGTCAACATGCCAAAGAGCCATGACCTCAAACGTCTGATCCCAATAGTGATTGCGGACACCGCAAACAAAAATAGCTCAAACTACTTAACTGTACTTTGCTCCTTTTTATATTTCATTACTTTTATAATTCTATAAACTATTACAGCAACATAGCACGTAACTAATGTAATCAGATATTCAAAAGGAAAATCTCTTTGTACACCTTGATAAAGAAAAATTGCTAAAAGGACTGTAAACAAAATTATTTGAAAAACTTCTTTTTTTATCATCCAAATCCTCCGATATACTTTCACTTACGTTTTATACTTTTAATTACAATCCAGAGAAAGTTATGTTACCGTGAAATTATAAAACAATCAGTTTCAACATTCTACAGTCAGTTCCATATTTAGGATTTAAGCAACAAAATTGAAAGTATGTACTATATTTGTTTTACCTCAAATTGTTTTCTTCTCTTTCTTCATAAAAACATCTTGAAATTCTTCATACATTTTTTCAGCTTTTCAGAATCCCATACTTTATACAGCTCTCGCATAAATATATACAGTGAAATTGGGTAATACCCAGATTTCCTCTAACTGACATTAAAAGTTTCCTCTTCAAAAAGCTTAATAAATTCATTTGTTTTTTAGCAACTCTATACGCTGCCATCAAAGCAAATGGAGCATCTAATATAAAAAAAACTCCTTTATGGCATATTCTTTTATACCATAAGGAGCCTGACACTTTAATCCACTTTATCATTTTTTAAACAATTATACTTCGCAGTGATGAATTAAAACCCTATCCCTTTTATGATCCTGCACCTCTTGAGGAAAGTAACACTATCTCATCTTTAACATCTGCCTGAGTTTGTTGTACAACAGGCATTCCAAGAATTGTACCTAATAGCAAAGCAGTAGTAATCATCATCATTACTTTTTTCATGATCATATGACCTCCTTTCCTATAAGCGTACAAGATTTTAAAGCCAATTCCAAGAAATAGTTACTTTCTTCATAAAGATTTAACTTCTTATAAATGGAGGCAACATCAGGAGCTAAAGCCTCTATATCAACATATGCTTTTCTTTCTTCCAAAAGTCCTAGTTCTTTCTTAATATCCTCAGAGCTTTCCTGTGGTGTTGTATAACATTTCTCAAGGATATTGAATTTCAAAATAAAGTTTGTGTTCTGCTGTTCTTTAGAAAAGGTTTTCCCCTCAGCAACCCAACTTATTGCCTGATCCAACAGATTTGATTTATAGCTTGATCTTGCAAATTCATACGCACATTGTAAGTATGAAACGGGAGCTGACTGTTTTAGATCATCTGCGGAAATTGCTTTGTTGAAATATTCAATTGCTTCTATATGGTGGTCATCCTGAATTTTTAGAAATCCTAGATCATAATAAGCTAACGCTAACAATCTCTTATCATTCTTTTCAATTAGTCTCTCAACACAATCCAAAAGCATTTTTTCAGCTTTGTCTAGTCTACCATCATCAATCAAATTCAGTGCCAACAACATATTACAGTTTATGGTCTGTATGCTGTAGCCTTCATGACCCTTGTAGATGTCCTTTGCTGTTTGTAGATGATGGTGAGAAAGGAGCGTGACCTTATTGAAATAGTAGAGTGTACCAATTTTATAATGGAACTCAGCCTTTTCAATTTCATCATGTACCTTGTCCAGTTGTCTCTCAGCTACTCTGAATAGGACTAGAGCTTCTGAATAGTTATTCTTTGCACTCTCATACATACCTTTAAAAAGATAAAAGTAAAACCTTAGCATGTCATCTGTTTTGACTCTTTCACTTTCTGTTATTGTTGGTTGCCCCACTAAATCTTCCATCAGTACCTTAAACCTGTAATCAAGAATATTGAAATAGAGTAAAACATCTTGATTTTCTTCCATTTCGTCTAACATATCTTGAATCTCATCCCTCAACTCTACTGCTTGTGAAACTTCCCTCTTTTTAATATGTAAATACCATTTGTTGAGAGTGTTTGCTACATCTACAGAAGCAATCAAATTCGACATTCCATTACCCCCTTGCTATCATTTCCTTTGTATAATTTTAACATGACATTTACAACATATGTAAAGACAAGGTGCTTATTTTAAAAGTTTTCGGTATCCCGCAAAATACATGAAATCCAAACCGTTAATCAAACTTTTGTTCTCATTCGCTATTTAGAAGTTTTTCAAAAATAAAATAAAGTAAAGTGTAGATTTTTGATTTACTTAAATAAAAAGAAGGACTTAGATGAACACAGGGTTATTTAAATGTTTTATTGGGAATGCGCCTAAAGAAGAACTTGATAGGATACTTCATATTTCACTATGTAAGGAGGAACCTGAATTGATTGAAGAAGCAAAAGAGCTTTGCTTTAGAGGTGTAGCAAAGTTTCTTCCGTTTAATTCTCGTTCTACTATTGGCTTTGTTAACAACATTTCAATTATTTTGATAGCCTTTTATTTAGTTCCCACAAAGCTGTTTTGTTACTATCCCATTTTAAAAGAGTTACCGCTTCCTCAAAACACACCCATTTATAATCAACGTGTTCTTTAGATAATTTAATATTTTTTGTAGAAACTTTAACGCCAAAAGAAAATTCTTTTATCACATAAACATCTTTTCCCCAAAGAAATTCACCAACTACATCCTCTACGGGTAGTGAAGACACAGAATCGAGTGTTATATATGGACATTCTCTTATAATACCAGCCTCTTCAAACGCTTCCCGTTTTGCTGCTTCAATAGGAGCCTCACCATCTTCCCCACCACCAGCTATTCCTTGCCAATAACCATAATCGCTTCGATGAAAAATAGCATATAGAATGGAATTTTCAGTTTCTATATAAGGAAATATCAATACTTGATACGGTGCTCTCATTGCTTAACCTCTTTTTCTTAAAATTCACCTTAAATAATACTCTCGAACTGACTAAGAATAAGTTCGCCTACATTTACTACAAGTGGATCTTCATTACTTTGTAAGAAATCGGATATTTGTTGCACCAGCTCTTTAATATTATTATTAATTGGCATATTTGGATTCAATAAGAGAATGTTAATAATCGTATCAGCTACTTGATAAAGATCATCTTCATCTTTTGTTTTTTCAATGTGATATTGCATCTTTTTAAAAAACCATTCATTTTCGTTCAAATCAACCATCGGGTAATATTGAATTTTATACAGATTACCTTCATCAAGCACGTCCAATTCAAATATAGCTTCGAGTTCTTCTTTACTTAAATGATCTTCAGAAAGTTCATATTCAGCCGCTGCTGCTTCCTCATCAACAGTATACTCAGCTGTATAAAGCCCCTCAATGAATTCATCAAAGGAATCAGCTAACTTAAAGTCTTCTTCCATCTCAACATCAAAATAATGAATGGCAGGATTCTCTTTCGTTTTTCGATAATCCATCGCTACCCAAGTGTGACCATCCCCGTTAATTAAGACAAGCCCTTCTGGCAGCTCCCACTCTTTTATCAAATAGGCACTATCCATAATTCCTTCATCTTCAGCAATTCCCAGCAGGTGATTAAATTGAATATGATCCTCGGCCCATGAATTAGAGTGAGTGGTTGGAAAAGCATTATGAACGGTATAACCACCATTCTGTTTTAATATGAGCTTTTTATATGTATCTGGTAAAATGACTCCAAGTTTCTTTTCAGCTTTAGCTATTTCTGCTTCGTTGATCTTTTTTAACGTATGGTAACCTTCTTCGTCTATTTCCCAAAATGATTTCAAAGTTTATTTCCTCCTAGTATCAACAAAACTCTTTTACGAACGTTTTGGTGGTGATGATATGACTGACCTTGAAAGAAAGATATATCGAATCATTTATAATATGAGCCGGTTTGGCAAGCATCCAACAATGGATGACTTAAAAATAAAAACAGGTAAAGACGAACAGTCCATTAGAAATGCCGTTTTAGAAATCTTATGTCAAGAAATGAACTAGCATGGGATAAGGGAGAAGAAAGGAATGGCGAATTAATTAAAAAACACCTCTGTCACATCGTTGCGAAGAGGTTATGTTCACTATTTTGTCTTTATAGTTCTTAGAAAGGCACTTCTGTTCTCTGTTGCATTTGTCAGCATCTTCGCATTTTCATTGAGTCTTTGTATCAATGCATCCTTAGCTTTTCCTTCAAATGAAGAGAGTAAAGCAACATACACTTCAGCTACAACCTGTTGTGCTGACGAAAAGTCTGACGCATGTTTTGTGTCTTGTTTTAGATGCTGACAATGCGTTTTTAAACTTGAACCTACAATTTTTTTTAATTCCTCATTCTGTTGTAATCGTCTGTAAAACTCATCTGCATCCATATTAACTCCATATGGCAATTGAAATCCTCCTTACAACCGTAACCATCTTGCTAATTCATTATCCTTATCTTTTAAATCCTCCGCCATTTTCACAATAAACTCACTAATATCCTCTAAATCTCTAATCAAATAATGTAGAGAAGCCTCAGTTTGATACTGTTCTTCTGAGTCATAAAATGCTGCTCCATCTTTCACAAAAGGGGCGTGATACAATACTGCTTTATCAACATCGCTTGGATCTAGATCCTTGAATTCTCCCAATCTCTTTCCGCAAATAGATTTCACGTCATAAACCATTTTGCTGTGATCATGAGGGAATTGTTCAATTGCTTGTTTTTTTGTTTTTAAGTCTTCGATAGCTGCCTGTAATCGATGAGCTAATTCTTTTGCATATTTAGCATCCACTTTGATGGTTTGTCCATTCATACCTGAATAAGATGAGAACGATTCGATATTCTGGTTATAAACACCTTTGCTTCCATCCACACTTTTGATATGACCATTCTTATCAAA
>NZ_JBQEPF010000031.1:0-4719 GCF_052045575.1 Bacillus sp. 22190
TCCTTCAATAGCTGTTTTTTTCCATGATGATGGAGCGTTGTAACTGTAAGAGTTGCCAGATGGGTTTTTTGTTGCTTTTTGTGTTCCACTTGGCCAACCACTTGAACCATATCTTACTGTTCTTTTGGATAATTTGATTGAACTATCATCAATTTTCCATCCACCTGTTATTTTGTTTAATTTTGCATAACGTACATTGTCCTTTTTTGAAATAGTATAATAAATTCTACTGTGGGCGCGTACTCCTAGACTGGAATCCCACTCGCTTCTTCCTTTATCATCCATGGTGCGTATGTTATCGTTACTTTGCTGTTTAAGAGCAACATTATTGAAAACTGTAACAGCTATTTTTTGTTCAACGCTGTCTTCTTTAACAGTTTCAGATAGGATTTGTGTGGTGCTATATTGCTTTACACTAGATGAAGTGTCATTTGTTTTAGAGTTGATGTTAACTGAGCTTAATCCAATTGAATTTTCTTGAAGGTCTGAGATGCCATTAATTGCATCTTCATAGGATTCCTCAATACTTTTTTCTCGATTGAATACGGATTTTGTTTCGCTAGATTGAGCTAGAGATACAGAATTAAAACCGGTTAGAAAAATGATACTAATGACAAGTAAGCTGATAATTTTCTTCATAGAAAACATCCTTTCTAATTAAACATTTCTGTTATATTTACATTAATGGGATTATTTTTTAAAAGCAGAACATTCAAAAAACTAAGGACGGAGTTGTGATTATGAGAAATGATAATAATGAATTTGATAGACTTTTTTTTGGTAAACCAGGTTTTATGATTATACTGATTTTATTGGTTATAGGTGGAACAGTTCTATACAATTATTTCTTCAAATGAGTGTAAATGACTTTCTTTTTAAATTATTGTTTGGAATCTCTTATAATATCAACTCCTATTATGGATATATTTTCATCCTATCACTGATTGATTTTGTTGTGGGTACTTATGAAAAATTTCTTTTTTGGTTGCGGTGTCCGCAATCATTTTTTTATTTTTCAGTGCTTCGTTTTGAGGAATATTTGGTGGTCAATGAAATGTTTGGAGGTCATGGGGTATTGGTGCGAATCCTTAAAAATTACATAATTAGCTAATATTTGCAATAAGGTTATTAAACAAAGTATTGTTAATGAATAGTCTTTATTCGAAAGGGGATACTTATGAGAAGTATTTTTGACAATAGGGGAGAAGATCATGAGATTTTACTCATCCTAGTTACTATTTGCTCTCTTCTTACTTTTAAAAAAAATAAAAGGTTAGAACGGTATAAAAGTAAATTGAAAAGCCAATTTAAGTCTTATTAATTTAAAGATAAGGGGATTATCACAATCCCCTTATCTTTATTTGCATAATAAATCTGAAACTACTTTTGGACCACTTTTCTTATATTTAGAACAGTATGCTTTAATTCCTTCTTGCTGCAAATATCTAACTAATTCAGTTCTTCCTGCTGCTAACAGTGCTCGAATTGCTAGAGCAATTACTACTGGTGGTATTTTCTCGCTTGTTATCTCTTCGTCTGGATTATTATTTTGTGTTTGTTCGATGTTGTAATCAGTTGTAAGTGACTGTGCGTTTACTGTTATTGGTGTTCCTATTAGTGTAATAACAATAAGCATTACTATAATTTTTGACATTTTATTCATATAAATCCTCCTTTTGTATTAAATTACAATATTGAGATTATCTAATTAGAATGAGTGTATCAATGGATTTAAGGTAGATTTAAGAATATTGTTTTTTTGGTTGCGTTGTCCGCAATCATTTTTTTTATTTTTTGGAGCTTCGTTTTGATGAAAATTTCTGTGGTAAAATCCGTTAACTGTGGAGGTGAACGTGATGACCATTGAAATTCATGTGATGGATTTAGGGGCATTTATTTTTTGTACTTTGATGCTCATTGCATGTGCAATTTCAGAAACAGAAAAAGCCGGCTATTGAGTCGGCTTTTTCTGTTTAGGCTTGACGGAAATCGAGAGATTTTAGCACTTACACAGGTGTGTGTATAAATGCGCCGTTGTTATGTATTTCCAAAATCGTTGCCACTTTTTTGTGTTGAATTTGTGCAACTTTTTTATTGTTTCGAAAGAGGTATAATGTTCTATTTTATTATCTATTAAGTTTAATTTATTCTTAAAATTTCCTTTAAATGTTGATAAATCCATTATATGATTATATTGTATTGGTATAAAATTACTAGGATGTGAATTGAATTGAAAAAGATTTGTTTATTTGTTTTTGCATTTGTTGTTGTTTTGAGTTTATCATTACCTAATTATACTTTTGCAAAAGATGTTTCTTCTAAAGGTTATACGGTAGAGGATTATGAAAAGTATTTGGCTAATTATGATCAGTCTGATGCTATTAATGCAGGTGTTTCAACTGAATATTTACAATCTGCAGTTTTGAATGCGAAAAAACAATTAAAAGAGTTTAGAGAGTTGTCTCGAGATGATCAGGAATTATTTGTTAAATCCTTGTTTAATGTGTCTCTCTCTGAGCAAACAGTTCTTGAAGAGGACACTAATAAAGATAGTTTGTTAAAATCATCATTAAAGGCAAAAGCTTCAGCATCTTCAAAAGATTATACTGTTTCTTATACTGTAGGAGTAGGAATTTTTGGAGCAGATATTTCTAAGTATAAAGTTTCTGTCACTTATAATGTAAAGGGTGGAAAAGTTAAAAAGATTAAGTCTTCCTCTGCTTATGTTGTTAGTAACTATAATCCAGTTGTTCGAACAGGATTAAATACTCATGGGAAAAATGCTTGGGTTACCTCGGATAATAAGGCAGCTGTAACTGGTAACTTTTATTATAATATTGGACCTTTAAAGGATTTGTCCGTTGGTTTAGGTACTCTTACTGTTAAGACTGTAGGAAATAAAAATGGAAAAAGAACTTATACAAATTATTGGAAAGAATAGTTATAATAAGATTAAATTTGATTAGAGGTGATTCTTATGGCTTTAACAAAAGGTTGGAAAGTGACTATTTATTCTATTTTGGGGTTATTTGCTTTAGGTATGATTATAGGTTTTGCTTCATTTTTAAATATTTAAAGTATTATTCTTTGATCAAAAAGCAGGCTAATAGAGCCTGCTTTTTTTGTATTTTTATGATTATTGCGTGCGTATAAACGGAAGAAGTCGACAGCTGCTGTCATGGGTGGTCCTATTTCCAAAATTGCCACCACTTTTTTTGTTGAGCAGCAGCAATCATTTTTTTTGCTTCAATGGATTCTTTCAAAGCGAGCATGAGATTTTCATCTCGTTTTTTTTGTTGTTCTTCAAATTGTTCGAGTCGTTTTAGGATGGTACGATTGAATTCCTCTTGTCTCTGAATGAGATCGGCGACATTGACATCTTGTAGCGGTGTAGCGGTATCCGATATGGACAAGTTTGACCGATACAAGGTCGCTACAAGTTTGGCTACTTCTTCTAGTGATTTACCACTCAATTTAGAGTGTGTGTATATATACTCCATAGCGGATAAATCGGACTCATTATACTGACGCCATCCCTTAGTGTCTCTGGCGAAATTATAGCCGTTTTTCTCAAGCATGGCGGCGTATTTGCGTATCGTGACGCTGGAGACATTGAGCTTATTTGCAATGTCTTGTGAAGAAAGGTAGGTTTCGGGTTTCATAGCGGGTTCACCTCTTTATGATTCATTCGCTACGGTATACGCTACGCCCTTCTAGATCAAAAGGCAAAATGTTTTTGTTTTGCGTAGCGGGTTGAAAGAGAAAAATTTTGATAAGTGTCGCTGGAGACATTTCGGAAAAGGTGAAAAGAGCATAAGGGAAAACTGCAACCACTTTATGTTTGAAATCCCAGTGTGATTTGTTTCGTGGCGGTTGCGATTTTTGAAAGGAATGTGCCTAAAAATGAAATTCTGACACACCTTTTTTCAGGAGAAAAATGTGGTGATGTGGCAGAAACGGAAAAACTGCCACACCATAAAAAGGAAAAGTGAGAAGAATTGAGTAACGTTTTGTGTTTGAAAAGGAGCGCACCTGCACACAAAGAAAGGGAGCGTTTTGCAAAAAAATCAGTCGTAACAAGGGGTCAATAATGGTGAATTAAGTTTCGTGTTTGTTTTGTGTTGTTTCGGAAAAGTGTGCACTCAAAAGGAGCGTTACTGTTTAAAAAAATGGAGTGAAAAACATATGGCATGAGTCAACGGTAAGCGGAACGAAGTGAGCATTAAGGAGTTGACTCATTCACGACACCCAAAAGCCTGTTTATCAAACAAACCCCGTTTGTTTGCGCCTGCCGAAGGGGCATCCCCCGAAGATCGGGGGTAGGGGGTTTGAATATTTGCCATCCAACGTGCTAGCGTTGGCGGGTTTGGGCAGAGCCCGAAAAGAGTCACTAGGGAACCAGTGCCCACTTATGCACCTAAAAGTTGCACGTGTATTTTCTCTCCGTTCAAAGCAGAATGCCAGGGCATTGTACCGTTGGGAAATTGATGAAAAACTTTGGTGGAGATGGTAGAATAAGAGAGTGATTTATTCATCTGATTGTTTGGCGAAGGTGCGAAGCTAAAAGGCGGCGGTAGTCGCTTGAGTGGCAACGAAAAGCGGAGCACCGAGAGCCAAACGGGAACCCCCTATGCTAACAGGGGGGTAGTACGCAAGATGAAAATAAAACGTATAAAAAAACATGTCGTGCATTTTAAAAATGCCGTTGAGAGCGTTCAG
>NZ_JBQEPF010000031.1:4769-7627 GCF_052045575.1 Bacillus sp. 22190
TGAGCGCTTTTATTTTTGTTTAGGTAATTGAAATAGGGGAATGCGTCAAAAACGCTTATAAGGGCTTTAAATGCGTTTTTTCGTTTTGTCTGCTGAATTCATTTAAAAAAATGTTTGCGAGATGCCGAAAATTTTCAAAAGTGTGGCGCAAACAGCCTTCTCTTATGAGAAATTATGCTAGGATTTAACAGAAAAATGGTTATTTACAAAGGGGGATTGATGATGGCGAATATACCTTCTTCACAAATTGGTGTTCAAATAAACGAATGGTATATCCATATAAAACGATTCAATGTGACCGATGCTGAAATATTAAAAACGGAAATTGAGAGAAATTTAAATGATATGGAAGAGGATCAAGACGTCCTTTTATACTTTCAATTAATGGAGTTTAGACATCGTTTGATGTTGGACTATTTAAATCCCTCTGAAAACAGAATGAACAAAGCTGACTACTTGAGGGAGGTAGAAGGACAGGGGAAGAGACTTACTGGTCTTCTTGAATACTACTTTCATTTTTTTAAGGGAATGTATGAGTTTTCAAAAGGGGAATATTTGAGAGCTATCACGTTCTATAGACGTGCCGAAAAGAAGCTTTCACAAGTTTCAGATGAAATTGAGAGAGCAGAATTTTATTATAAAATTTCAGAAGTTTTTTATCATATGAAGCAAACTCATATGTCTATGTATTATGTGAAACTTGCTTATGATACATATACGGCCAACTCAACTTATGTTATTCGAGAAATAAACTGTCTTACAGTTGTTGCAGGAAATTATATTGATTTGAAAACTCATGAGAAGGCTTTGGTTCATTTTGAAAATACTCTTAAGATTGCTAGATCACTTGGTAACGACTCGATGGTTACAAAAGCTTTGTTGAATGTTGGATGTTGTCATAATGATATGGGGCAATACGATAAAGCAGTGTATTATTTTGATCGTGCTGTTGAGGTTGGCGAAAAAATTAAAGCTAAGGAATTGATCCAAGCCTATTATGATTTAGCTCTGATTTATCTTAGAAAAGGTAATAGAGAAACTGGAGTTTCTTTTTTTGAGAAGAGTTTAGAATATGTTCAATTTTTTGAGGATGCTTTATTTGGACGAGTTTTAAACGTGCTGAAGGCTTTGTATATAGATCTGGGTGATAGAGAGCATGTTCTTTATGCCATGAATGAATTGAGAAACGCAGCTGGTTTTCCTTATTTGGAGGAATTGGCATTAGAAGCCGCCGAATTCTATAATAGGCTTGAGCGTTTGGATGATTCTGTATTTTTTTATAGACAGATGATCGATGCTCAAAAACAAATTCGGAGGGGCGATGGCTTGTATGAGTTTTAAGAGATTTTTCTCTGTAGTCATGTGTGCGCTTGTACTATTAGTTTCTGTAAATTTTGTTTCAGAAACTAGAGAGAGTCATGATATTGCATCAAGGGTTGCGACTAAGTATTTAGCAGATTCAAGAGTTGCAACATGATAAAAGTATTAACAGACCTTTATGGTCTGTTTTTTTGTGGAAATATCATGTGTAGTCACTTAGAAATAACACGTAAACTATTAGGTTTTTGATTAAACGTGATATTTCCACTGGTTAGAGCTGATTGGAACCTAAAAATATCAATGGTCAAGAAGATCGGATTGATCGCCATGAAATGCCCTTACTTTTTCTATGCTCTTCTGTTTGTTTCTTTTTCAATCCCACCATTTTTGTGGGCGGGGTGATGGCATGGATGTCAGGTTTAGTCAGGTCAAATAAAAATGACTACTAGCTGAATGCTCTAGTCGTCGTGGGATGATTCTTTTTTAAGATATGAATACTAGAGAGAGGAAGTTAAAAAATCAAAAAAAATCTCCCCCTGCGGGGAAATTTGGTTTATTCTTTGGTTTTTTAGGTTTTGAGGTTTTGGTTTTTAAAAAGATGGCGATTCCGCCAGCTTTTTGGGCGATTTTGACGGAGTCAGAATCGTGTCTTTTCTTATCTTGATACATATAGAAACATTGTCATTTTGAAAAAGTGCGCTAAATTCAATGGTGTCAAGGCTTTAAAGGCATTTTGACAGCACAAAACTCCATCTGCTATTATTAAGGTGTCGAATCTTAAATAATAGAATGCTAGAGAACTAGCGCAGAAGGAGTTTTTTGCTTTGTTATATTCATCTGAATCGAATTATAGCATCTTTGAGGACAAAACCGCAACAGGTAAAAAGCGGGATTGGCGAGGGAAGAAGGTGAGATCGTCATTGATGGCGGCTCATTATGAAGGACTTGAAAAGCGTACCGGTGCGCCTTACTACGGAAAAAAGGCAGAAAAAGTATGTGATTGTGCGGAATGTCTTGCGTTTAGAAGAGATAACGAAACGGGCAGACTACGATTATATCAAGCCTATTTTTGTAAAGTGAGGTTATGCCCTATGTGTGCGTGGCGAAGGTCATTGAAAATTGCTTATCACAATAAATTGATCGTTGAAGAAGCGAATCGACAATATAAGCCTGCATGGGTATTTCTCACGTTGACAGTGAAAAATGTTGAGGGCGACCATTTAAAACAAACAATTACTGATATGATGCAAGGTTTTAGAAAGCTGTTTCAATATAAAAAAGTGAAATCTGGAACACTTGGTTTTTTCAGAGCTTTAGAGATTACGAAAAACCATGAAGAGAATACATATCATCCACATTTCCATGTCTTAATTCCAGTGAAGCGAAGTTATTTCACAGGGAAAAGCTATATCAAGCAAGCAGAATGGACAAGCCTTTGGAAGCGTGCAATGAAATTGGATTACACACCGATTGTGCATGTGCAGCGGGTCAAAGGAAAAAAGGGAATCGATGCGGAAGCGATTGAAAAAGAAGTGCGC
>NZ_JBQEPF010000032.1:0-1049 GCF_052045575.1 Bacillus sp. 22190
GTAGCTAATGAGACGTTCGAGGTTATGGCGCATTGGCATGTAGGAATTAAGAATTACATAATTAATTAAATAAAGCAGACAATTTTGTCTGCTTTATTTTTATACAATCCATAAGATAATTTCTGCTAGAGAATCAGCAGTTTTTGAAGGTACTCCTGCTTTTTTCAAAGCTTTTACTAGAGCGCCTTTTGATGCACTATTCAGTCTTTCTGTGGCATATGCAATTTTTCTTGCATATTTGTCTACCAGTTTAGCTTTTGATGGAGATAGAGGTTTGATGGCCCATTTAAGAGCTTTTCCTCCGACTCTACATACCCATCCAAATGCTTTTATTGCTTTAAGAGAATGACCAACAATACCATTAGTATGTACTTGCCCATTTTGGTTTAATTGGTTATAAGTGTTAAATTCGCGAGTTTGTGATGCGAATTTAATAAATGCTTTAGAATCTTCTAATGTGCTAGGAGTTTTATGTGTTTCTATATATTTCTCTAATGAGTTTGGCAATGAGTTACTTGCAATTTGTGTTGTGGGTTGAACTGTTTGGTCTTGTTCAGCAGCTGAAGCAGATGACGCAAAACCACTAAATCCTGAAATGATAAGGGCTGTAGCTGTAAGTGTTACCACACTTTGAGAAAATCTTTTTTTAGTAAATTTCATTTTAATCCTCCTATTTTTTTGATATTTTAACCAAGTAATATAATACCATAAAAGAGAGGAATTGTTACACATGAGTAAAAAAAATAAAAAAGAAAAATATTCAACTGGAGACCATGTATTTGCGATTTTAATTGTTTTTCTTATGTTTGTCTTTATTATTTCTTCACCTTTTTTGATATTTTTAGGTGTATTTAAATTCGTGTCTTTGTTCCCCTATATTTCTATTAATACAACCAGTACCTTTGATTCTGTTTTAGCTTTATTTAAGTTTTTTTTCCTTACAGTAGTAGTTGTTGGAGTTGTCGATATAGTATTCTCACAAATTTTGATGAAAAAAAAGGGTCCTTTCAATTTTGCTCTTGAAGCTGTGTTAATGTTTGTTGTGTTTT
>NZ_JBQEPF010000032.1:1099-4492 GCF_052045575.1 Bacillus sp. 22190
TTTTGTATTTGTTGTTTGCTCTGGTATATCCAGTTTCAAAAAGGATCTATGGGTTAATGATGAAAAAAATACAAGATAAAAATAATTGAAAATGTCGTTTAATAAAACGTTCCCAATTAGATTCTTAGAATAAAAAATTTATTATTCCATTGCGGTGTCCGCAAGCATTTTTTTTATTTTTCAGTGCTTCGTTTTGAGGAATATTTTTGTGATAGAATCCGTTCACTGTGGAGGTGAATGTGATGACGATTGTAATTAATGTGATGGATTTAGGAGCATTCATTATTTGTACTTTGCTGTTCATTGCATTGTGGTTTGAAGAATCAGAAGAAGCCGGCTATTAAGTCGGCTTCTTCTTTACACGCTTGACGGAAATCGAGAGATTTTAGCACGCACACAGGGGTGTGTATAAGTGCGCCATTGTCATGGGTGTCCTATTTCCAAAATTGCCACCACTTTTTTTGTTGAGATGCAGCAATCTGTTTTTTCATTTCTTCATTCTCTTTGAGAGCCTCTATGAGGTGTTTGTCGCGTTCCTCAAGCTTAGCCTCAATGTAGTGTTGTTGTTCGTGAATTGTCTGAATAAGAGATTGGATGATTTGTTTTTGTTCATTCATTTGTGAGTTGAGAGTATTCCTTATGTCCTCTATCGACTCATTCAGCGTCAATGCTGTACTTTCTGTATGATTGTCTATCGTGATTGTGATTGGATGTCCTTCATTAGTGAGGATGGTCTCAATGTTTTCTATGGACTTTCCTTCTACGTATAAACCACGAATTTTTTTTAGCAAAGGAATGGATTCATTTGCTACTAAATAGCTTTTTCCGTTTTTCTTTATGTTCAAATGATGGCCATGTTGACGAATGTATCTTCGCAATGTTGTATCTGGGATTTGAAGTTCTTTCTCTAATGATTTGATAGAGTGCCATTTTTCTTGGTTATCCATATAATTTCACCACCTCGTTCACCATACGATCATACATTGATTATTCTAGTTATATCAATGGATTCCTACGATCACGATCATGGTTGCGTCCATGAATACGATCATTCGATCATGAGAAATATGACAAGAACGTTTTAACGGTTATAAATTTATTTAAAGACTCATAAAAGTCTCTCATAAAGTGGAAGTGCCTTTTGATAATAATCTTTCACAGAATTTAGTTAAAACAAGCTTTTGCAACCAATAGTTGCATAGTGGTTGGTGGTGTGCAACCTGTGAAACTAATACAATTACAGCAATCATATGGAAATGGGGTGTTGTATGATGTCTTTAGGTTCTAATATTAGTAATAAAAGAAAATCCTTAAAGTTATCGCAAGAATATGTAGCAGAACAATTAGGGGTTAGTCGGCAGGCAATATCGAAATGGGAGACAAATCAATCAGAACCATCAATGGATAATCTAATAAGGTTGGCTGAATTATTTGATAGTGATATTAAAGAATTAGTTTCTCCAGAGCAATATTCTGAGGAACAAAAAGACTTAGAAACTCGGATTGAACAAAGTCAAAAAGATATAAAAATGCAAATGTCAGCTGTCTTTGGTCGAATTCTTATGCTGATTAGTTTTTTAGGTTACATTGGTGCTTTATTTGATCTTTCTTCTTATCAACTTCCTATTTGGTATTTACAAATTTGGTGGGGTGTCCTATTTTTGACCGGAGTAGTTCTAACATTTGTTGGGGCAAGGGATTACTTTAATAGAAAATCTGGTTCTAAAAAAGTTATATGGCTTGATCTGTTATTTGTTTTCTCTTATTTTTTATATGAAATGTTGCCTTTTGAAAGAAGTATAAATACATTAGTTACGTTACTTTTTGGCATTGTGATTTTGGTTATTAAAAATATTAAGTTTTTCATTCCTACATGGAGGAAACCAAGGTCATTAGACAAATAAATTTAAGATTTATAAAAACTCTCCAGCATAGTTAATATAGATCAAAAGGAATTCTTTTTACATTTATGTTAAACTATTACTTGGTTATTTTTATAACATTAGTAAAGGAGAGGTCACTATGAAAAAAGAGTTACGTAGTTATTTGTCTCTTGTGGTTGCTTCAGTAATCCTTATATCTTTGGTTTCGCCCGTAGTAGCACAAGCACAGACGTCGGACAGAAGTAAGGGTGCTGTAACATTAACAGAATCAGAAAAAAATAGCATAAGTGATTTAGAGAAATCTGGTGTAGATACAAAGCTTGTTACTAAGTTGTTGGAAGTTTCGAATCATATTCATTTCAAGAAAGATCAAGAAACATTAAGTGTAGATTTAAGTGATGATGTTCTTATGAATAAATATGATTTTACAAAAACACAACTTAAAGATTTCAAAGCTATACTTGATGGTACATATAATTATTCTGCTTCAAAAGAAAGCATATTAAAAAGTAACCAAGTAGCTAAAACTTCTAGTTATAGAGCAGGTTATTTATCTAATACTGCTTTGAAATCTGGAACATTTGCTGTTTTAACCGTTGCAGCGCAATCAGGTCCAGCTGCATTAATGGCTGCTTGGACAGCAGTTTCATCAGCTTTAGCAGGACCATTAGGCACTGTGGCTGGAATAAGTACTGCAGTTTTAGGTGGAGCCTTTTTTGCAGATCTTGCATTGAAAATAACTGGAGCTATGACTCAGGGTAAAGGTGTAGCTTTCTATCTTGATTGGGGAATTCCACCAGTAAAAACTGTTATTGAATAAAACACTTAAAAAAGAGGTTTGTTTTTGAATTTTTACTGACTCTGTTTTTTACAGGGTCTTTTTTTTAGTCTTAAATCTGATGTAAAAGAAGAACATAAGGCATGAGTCAACGGTAAGCGGAACGAAAGTGAGCATTAAGGAGTTGACTCATTCACTACACCCAAAGCCTATTGATTCAAACAAACCCCGTTTGTTTGCGCCAGCCGAAGGGGCATCCCCCGAAGATCGGGGGTAGGGGGTTTGAATATTTGCGATCCAACGGGCAGACCGTTGGCGGGTTTGGGCAGAGCCCGAAAAGAGTCACTGGAGAACCAGTGCCCACTTATGCACCTAAATAGGTGCGGTGGGTTTTCTTTCCGTTCAAAGCAGAATGCCAGGGCATTGTACCGTTGGCATGAAAGTATCAAAAATGATACGATTAAAGAAATATTTGTGCGTCTGTTTTGTTTGGCGAAAGTGCGCAGCGGAAGACGACGACAGTCGTCGAGTGGCAACGAAAAGCGAGCACTGAGAGCCAAACGGGAACCCCCCCCACTCTAACAGGGGGGTACTACGGAAGAAAAAAGCAAATTAAGGCTAGTCATAGCAATGGATTGACTCGTTTTGAGTTTGTGACAAAGATTTATTTGAATGATTAAACTTATAAAAATACCGAGGTTGTAATTCAAAAATGCCGTTGAGAGCGTTCAG
>NZ_JBQEPF010000032.1:4542-5932 GCF_052045575.1 Bacillus sp. 22190
TTTTTTCGTTTTGTCTGCTGTAATCCATTTGAAAATTCGTTTGCGAGATGCCGAAAATTTGCATAATTGGAAACGCAAGCGGGTTACACCCGTATTTCATATGCTAGGATTTAACATAAAAAGGGACAGAGATCGGGGGATTGATGGAATGGAAACTATTTCAGCAGCGGTGATCGGTCAAAAGATAAATGAGTGGTATCGACATATAAAAAAACTTAATGTGACAGATGCTGAAATGCTTCGGAGCGAGATAAGAGAAGAATTGGATATGATGGAAGAAGATGAGCAAGCTGTTCTTTATTTTCAGCTTATGGAATTTCGCCACGAACAAATGCTTGAATACATGAATCTAGGAGCAAGGAAAGTAAACAAAGCGGAGTACCTGCGTTCAGTGGAAGGGCAGGGACGAAAGTTTACTGGAATCTTGGAATACTACTTTAATTTTTTCAGAGGGATGTTTGAGTTCTCGCAAGGTGATTATATTACTGCGATTACTTTTTATAGACAAGCAGAAAAGCGTTTAGACCGGGTCGCAGATGAAGTTGAAAGAGCAGAGTTTTATTTCAAGATGGCAGAGATTTTCTATCACATGAAGCAAACTCAAATGTCTATGTATTACATCATGTTGGCTCTTGATACATATAAGGTACACCCGACATATCTTGTCCGAGAAATTCAGTCTCGCTTTGTTGTTTCAGGAAATTATGTTGATCTTAATAGTGCTGAAAAGTCACTCCCTCATTTAGAGAAAGCATTAGAGAAGTCACATGCGATTAAGGATGAACTCATGATTGGTATGAGTTTAATCAATTTGGGTAACTGTTACTCTAGCTTAGAGAAGTATCAAATAGCATTAGATTATTTTGAGGAAGCTCAAATTTATTTGAAAAGTCATGTTCATATGCGAGCTATTTTTTATCAACTGGCTCTTATTAATTTCAAAATGGGAAACGGTGAAATTGGAAAAGAGTATATTCAAAAGGGTATTGAATTTCTTGAAAAGGAACCCGATGAATTATTTGAGTCTTTATACAAATTTCTTGTAAGTCTATATATAAAGCCACTGTGTCTTGACGATCTGAAGGATATTCTCAAGCAGTTTGATGACATTAGGGGTTATCCATATTTGGAAGAACTGGCATTAGAGTCCGCAGAATTTTATACTGAACGTGGGCGTATGGAGGATTCTGTATATTTGTATCAGCAAATGGTGTACGCCCAAAAACAAATTCGAAGGGGCGACTGTTTGTATGAGCATTAAAAAGAGCTTTGCTTTAGCTGGTCTTGCTATCACTATGTTGGTTGGTGGTTCATATCTCAATCATACAGAGACTAGTATGGAGTTGGCTATTCGATTTGTAACGTGAAACATGACAGACCTTTAGGGTCT
>NZ_JBQEPF010000033.1:0-5800 GCF_052045575.1 Bacillus sp. 22190
GTCTATAAAACGACTCAAGCCACGTCCGCCGCAGTCAGAGCAGTCGACATTTACAAGACATCACAGAAGTCTTTCGATGCGTTGAAAACATCACAAAAAGGCTTATATGGCCTCACCGCCACCAACGGTTTCAGCGAAGCGATCACAGGCCGAGACATGTTTGGAAACAAGATTTCGAAAGAACAGCAGGAAGCGAGTATGAATGCGACGCTGGGGATGCTTTTACCGTTTGGGGCAAAAGGGTTTCATGGGAAGATAGGAATTAAAAATACTGGTAAATCTACAAAGAATACCACAACATTATGGGATATTAAAACTACAGCAGATAAAACAATAAAATACAAATTTAACGGTGATACAGTTACTGCTTACCGAGATCCAAAAACAGGTTTATGGTGGGCTAAAGATACAACTGGTCATGGAAATTCCGCTTTTAAAGTATTCAAGGAAGCAAAAGGTGGAAAAGAACTTCATTGGATTGCTGATAGTGATAAATATGGAAATTACATGATCAATAAACATAAAAGTTCAACCGGAACTGTCATCAAAATAAAATAACAAAAGGTGATTATACATGTCTTTAACAAAAATTGAAGCTGAAAAACTATTTAAGTTAGGATTTAATAGGCCTGAGTATGCTGATGAAGTGTACCCACAAGATATTTACGAATACAAAGATGCCACTTGGGCGATTGGCGGAAGAATTGTTCCATCAACAACTCTATTATGTAAGGAAGAAGTATTTAAAGAAGGAATATGGATTCCGTCAATGACGGATTTATTTACTTGGTTAGAAGAGATGGATTGTGAATTTCAACTATCATATGATGGGTTAAGCTATAAGGTTGAGGTTTCTACTAGCGATGAGCAGAGATTCAAAGGAAAAGGCACCTCCGTTGAAACGAGTTTATTTAAAGTTATTTGCAAAATACTTCAAACATTTGGAGGTGCACCGGTACAAAAAAATTATGAAATTATTGAAGTAGATATTATAGAGAAAGATGAACTTTAGGCTCTCATTAAGAAATATAAAAAACTTTTACAAAATCAGGGTGAAGAAATGTAGCCCCATATAGATAATATAAGAATAAAAGGATAAGATGAGCTTTCAGTAAATATTAGCTCATCTTTTTTCTATACAAATTTATTTTAAATATAAGATTTTACGAGTTGTATAAGTAAAAATAACGTATACATTTAAAATTTGACTAAAAACAATACCCATATTGGTAAAGTTGAAGGTGTAGAAGACCATTATTATTTTGAAAGAAGAAACAATAAATAACTCAGACGAGGAGTATCCAAATGATTAGAGAAGAAAAATTTATGAACCCACAAGCGATGACTCAAATTTTCGGGGGGATCCCCCATTTTAAAAATGCAGAAATCATGAATGTTGATTTAAACAGAGATGGTCCTACCCTATTTATAAGACTAATGACAAAAGACTCCGTGAAGAATAAACCTAAACGTTGGGGGAATTTTGATGTTGTCTACGTTGAATTATCATTCATTGGTGTAACGGATTTAAAAATTAATCATTTAAGAAATAATAATATAATTGATCATTTTGAAATTAACACAACAGAGAATGAAGGTTTTCTAAAAATAAATTGCAAGAATCAAATGAAAATCGAAACCATATTTGATTGGGCAAGGGTTGAACAAATTTCTCCGGGGCTAATTGGTTCTTAAGATAACTTGCGTTTTCATAAACACCAAATATTAAATCCACTTTAAAGTTGATTTTAGCCTGACCATCCTGTTGGACTCGAGTCATAAAAGATCGCTAAAATACTTTGTTAAACAATAGGAAAAAAATAAAAAAGCCAGAAACTTTGATTCATCAATGTTTTTGGCTTTTTAACAGTTTCAAATCATCATACGTCCCAGTAGAGATTCGAACTCCCGATCGACGGCCTAGAAGGCCGTTGCTCTATCCTGCTGAGCTACTTTATATATCCGCTATTCGTTCACGTTCAAATAGACTATAAATAGATTCGTTTCGAAAAAGTCAATTCTTTTCATGCTGTGTGGATGAACCGACTATAGGTTTACCCCCTTCATCTCCCCAGTGAAAATGTAGGAATATCCCCCATATCCTTTATGTAAAGAAAGAGAGATGTAGTGGGCAGAAATTTACCGATTGTCAGTTTGTGAATGAGAGTGGTTTCTGTATCAAACCAAAACACCAACATACCCAATACCATAACTTGGCATGTATGCAACCATAAAAGACATCCAATTAATTTGGATGCCTTCCTATAACTATTTTACTTGTTCTTGTAGCACGTCTTTCAGCAATTCAATAGCACTTTCTTCACCTAGGTCATTTGTTCCCAGTTCACCTCGGAATGCTTTAGAGAGGATAGATTGCTTTAGTGCTTCAATATTCTCTTCTACTAGAATCATTTCTTTTTGTTTGCTTTCTAGTTCTCGATAATTATTAAGCCAGCTTGTAATTTCCATAACTTCTTCCTGCGAAGGCAAAGGAATCGGTAAAGAAGCCAGTTTTTGTGAGTTAATATTAGCTTGTCCAACCTGTTGGGTAACCATTGATAGAAGTATTTTACGTCCTACATGGCTATTAATATAATGAGAAACATAACTAGCTAAAAAATCTTTATAAAACAATCGAACTCTGATTAGATAAGATGCAAATGTAAATCTCTCTGAGACATCTTCTGTTATTACAGACGTTTTACCAACTAATTCATAACTATTCGTCCTATTAAATAATAAATCATTAGTTTGTAAATCATATTTTAAAACATCTTCATGATTGTTCGGGAGATACTTCAAGTTATTTAGTTCAAGATAACCATCAACAATATTCCCCATTCTTAATACTGGTGTTCCAGTTACGTCATCATTTGTTTTAGCAGATGTGCCATATGTGGATGTTTCAATTAGATCATTTAAGCGCACCCACTTCCATTCTCTTGGCAATTCATATAGCTTTTCTAAAATACTTGAGTCTAATTGGTCTTTATACTTTGTTTTTGTTCCTTCTTTTAATAAATTTATTTGTTCAATCCATTCATTAGCCGTAGTTATATCGGCATTTTCCCCTCTCCACTTCCTAGTCAATTCCCCACGAAACGCCTTATCCAAAATAGCCGCTCGACGAAGTTCAAACGTTTCCTTCGCTTCTTCAATCAACTGCTTTGCTTTTTCAATTTTACTTAAAAGCCGCTCCACTTTGTCAGCAATTCGTTTTTGTTCATTTAAAGGGGGTATTATTACAGGATAATTTTCTACTTCTTTTGGTCTTGCTCGGGTTAGAGATCCCCCCACTCCCGATACATTTGAAGTAAGTAGCTTTCTAAAATAAGGTGACTTCAAAAGATACAATAAATAATTTGGATAAATTATAATATTTTCACTAATAACAATCCATTCTGTCGAAGCTAATTGACGAAATTTCCGTTTTTCATTACATACTTTCCAAACCCTATTTATACGAGGATTAATTTTACATAATAAAACATCATTGTTATTCACCAGCTGTTTACTCGATCCAATCTCTTGGCCTTTTATAATTTCAGGAGACCTTTCAGGATAACTGGGAACACTATATAATTCAAAAATTTCTTCATTAAATTTACTTGGAACAATGGTTCGCTTTTTATCCTTGTTTATCCCTTTTAATTTTATCCATCTCCAATTTGTGGGCACTTCGTACGGTTGCTCTTCCTCTGGCACTAGAACTTCTTCCAACAATTCATCAACAGTCTTTTTTCTCTTACTCACTTTTTTACCACCTCATCCTCTTCAACAGCACGTAACTCCTCAACCACTTCATTTAATAAATTCATTGCCTGCTGAAGTTTTGCAATTGCTTCTTCTGCTGATTCAATTGGATCTGGTAAGTTGTCATAGGAAGATAATGATTCATCTGCAATCAATCCGATATCTAAACTATCCCCTTTTTTTGCAATGTCCTCTCTTGTGAACACATTCCAACGTTCATCCTCTACTTTTGAGCGGTCTTCTGCTACATATGCTCTCATGAAGTGTTCAAAGTGTGCCATTGTTAGCTGATTCCGTTTTCCGAATGACTTCATATTGGTGCGGAGATCGTATACCCAAACATCCTTTGTGTTATCTTGGTCTGTTGTTCCTCTTGTGAAAAATAAGACGTTTGTTTTCACACCTTGGGCATAGAAAATCCCCGTTGGTAAGCGTAAGATTGTATGCAGATTGCATTTATTCATTAAATCGCGTCGAATCTGTGCACCAATCCCGCTTTCAAACAAGACATTATCAGGTAATACAACTGCTGCGCGTGCATGACCATCGTCTTTTAAAGCGTTATAAATTAACTGTAGAAAATTAAGCTGTTTATTGGAAGTTTCAAACGTCAGGTCATCACGGGAGACACTCTCTCCACCCTTTTTCGTCCCAAGCGGCTAGAATAAATTTTGTCAATGTTTCGGCAAATAAACGTAGTTTCATTACTGTTGTATGTGGGTCATGATATACATTTTTCTCAGCTGTTTCTCCTAAATTGGAAAGTACTGCCCACTTTCCTTGAAAAAATGAAAAATTGCTATTCATCATTATCACCGTTTCCCAAAAGGTTTTATATGTTTATTATACTATATTTATACAAAAATTAGGTAGTCTTAATCCACAACTGACAAAGTTAAGTTAATTAACGTTTGTTCAACAAATTTCATATCTTCTTTTTGTGCTTTAATCTTTTTATCGGCAAGAACAATATTGTTTCGAATAGCCAGCTCACTGATAAAGTATCTTCTTTAAAATAACCTTTCTACTTGAAGGGTTATTTAAGCTTATCTTTGAACGTACATATTTCTTGTGCTAATCTCGAAAGAAAACTATATAAGATCATCAATAATATGATTAGATTCAGAAAGAATACAACAGTGGTAAAATCCTAATGATATGGGTGGTTGTTCTTCTGTCTTTATTATTTGAACACACACATTCTCAAACTGTGCCACACTCGTTCTTCAACATCTAGTCATTATCACCTATGTAAATCGTTTCATTTTCATGAAATTTCAGTATTTATTTCCCAATACAACTCCTAATAATGGTAAAATCTCTATTGATTGCGACCAAGCATTAAAGGAGAATACCATGAAAACGTTAGATGTTAAAACTTTGCACCATGCAATTGATCAAACACTGACACAGTTAAAACAACAATCACTACATATCAAATCCCTTGAAAGCCAAATCAATCGAATCATTTCATTGGATGGCGCACTAAAGGGGGAAGCTGGAGAAGCGATTCGAGCGTTTTACTCAGAGTGCCATATCCCTTTCTTGCAATTCTTTCAAGTCACGATTGGAGAATACACCTCCGTACTCCAAAAGGTACAGAATGCACTTCACGCATTTAAATCAAATGAAAATGGCTTTATCTCACAAGCATTTCTCGAGCATGAGCTTGATCAAGGTTTAAAAAATGCCGAAACAGCTGTATCTGATATCATGTCAGATGTGAGCAGTGCCATCGGCAAAGTCAGCCATATTATTCATTTACCAATTGTGGACGAGTCTGCTTTTCAAGTCAGTTACCAAAAAGCCTGGATGAACATCTCAAAAACCATCGGTACGCTCCATGCCTTTGACAGAGAACAAGCCAGTGCTTTGAATGAAACCAAGAACTCCATACAAACAATGAAAGAATACATAGACACTCTAGGCACAATGTTCACTGGTGCAAAAATCGGGATCACCACCTATCAAAAAGGGTCCATTCTCAAAGATAAGGAAGACAAAAAGATCAGCAGTAACCTAAACGAATTGAATAAAAAAATAGACA
>NZ_JBQEPF010000034.1:0-5520 GCF_052045575.1 Bacillus sp. 22190
TCCAGTAACTCCGGTGGCACCGGTTGGCCCAGTATCACCAGTAACTCCAGTCGCACCAGTAGGCCCGGTATCACCAGTTACACCAGTCGCACCGGTAGGTCCGGTATTACCATTTGCACCCGTATCACCTGTTGGACCAGTAGGTCCGGTATCACCAGTTACACCAGTGGCTCCGGTAGGCCCAGTATCTCCAGTATCTCCAGTGGCACCCGTAGGCCCAGTATCACCAGTTACACCAGTGGCTCCGGTAGGCCCAGTAGCTCCAGTAACTCCAGTAGCACCTGTTGGACCAGTAGGTCCGGTATCACCAGTTACACCAGTGGCACCAGTAGGCCCGGTATCTCCAGTTACACCAGTGGCACCAGTAGGCCCGGTATCTCCAGTATCACCGGTTGGACCAGTAGGTCCGGTATTTCCAGTGGATCCAGTAACTCCGGTGGCACCGGTTGGCCCAGTATCACCAGTAACTCCAGTCGCACCAGTAGGCCCGGTATCACCAGTTACACCAGTCGCACCGGTAGCTCCGGTATTACCAGTTGCACCAGTGGCACCAGTAGGCCCGGTATCACCAGTTACACCAGTGGCACCGGTAGGTCCGGTATTACCAGTTGCACCCGTATCACCTGTTGGACCAGTAGGTCCGGTATCTCCAGTGGATCCAGTAACTCCGGTGGCACCGGTTGGCCCAGTATCACCAGTTACACCAGTCGCACCAGTGGCTCCGGTAGGACCAGTATCTCCAGTTACACCAGTGGCACCAGTAGGTCCGGTATCACCAGTTACACCAGTGGCTCCGGTAGGGCCAGTAGCTCCAGTAACTCCAGTATCACCTGTTGGACCAGTAGGTCCGGTATCACCAGTTACACCAGTCGCACCGGTTGGACCAGTATCTCCAGTGGCTCCAGTGGCACCCGTAGGTCCAGTATCACCAGTAACTCCAGTCGCACCAGTAGGCCCGGTATCACCAGTTACACCAGTAGGCCCGGTAGGTCCGGTATCTCCAGTATCTCCAGTTACACCAGTCGCACCAGTGGCTCCGGTAGGCCCAGTATCTCCAGTTACTCCAGTGGCTCCCGTAGGGCCAGTAACTCCAGTCGCACCGGTAGGTCCGGTATCACCAGTTACACCAGTGGCACCAGTAGGCCCGGTATCACCAGTTACACCAGTCGCACCGGTTGGACCAGTATCACCAGTTACACCAGTCGCACCAGTTATACCAGTATCTCCAGTAACTCCGGTTGGACCAGTAGGTCCGGTATTTCCAGTATCTCCAGTTACACCAGTAGGCCCGGTATCACCAGTAGGTCCGGTATCACCAGTAGGTCCGGTATCTCCAGTAGCACCAGTAGGCCCAGTATCTCCAGTTACACCAGTTGCACCAGTCGCACCCGTATCTCCGGTAGGCCCGGTATCACCAGTGGCTCCAGTAGGTCCGGTATCACCAGTTACACCAGTTGCACCAGTTGCACCAGTTGCACCCGTATCACCGGTAGGCCCGGTATCACCAGTTACACCAGTAGCACCGGTAGGTCCGGTATCTCCAGTTACACCAGTGGCTCCGGTAGGCCCAGTATCTCCAGTTACTCCAGTGGCTCCGGTAGGTCCAGTATCACCAGTTACACCAGTAGCACCGGTAGGTCCGGTATCTCCAGTTACTCCAGTATCTCCAGTTGATCCTGCTGCAGCCAGTAATGTGTAGTCTGGGGAAGTATCTGGTGTACCTGTCGGTGGTGCAGTATTTACTACATACGTACTGCCATTAAAGGTCACTACTTGCCCTACCGGGTAAGTAGGACTTACTACCGGATCAAACGCTTCAATTCCTGTTAATCCTACACCGGTAGGCCCGGTATCTCCAGTTACTCCAGTGGCTCCCGTAGGGCCAGTAACTCCAGTAGCACCAGTAGGTCCGGTATCACCAGTTACACCAGTGGCTCCGGTAGGCCCAGTATCACCAGTTACACCAGTGGCACCAGTAGGTCCGGTATCACCAGTTACACCAGTTGCACCAGTAGGCCCGGTATCTCCAGTAGCTCCAGTAACTCCGGTGGCACCAGTGGCACCCGTAGGGCCAGTATCACCAGTTACACCAGTGGCACCCGTAGGGCCAGTATCACCAGTTACACCAGTGGCTCCGGTAGGCCCAGTAGCTCCAGTAACTCCAGTGGCACCCGTAGGGCCAGTATCACCAGTTACACCAGTGGCTCCGGTAGGGCCAGTAGCTCCAGTAACTCCGGTGGCACCGGTTGGACCAGTATCACCAGTTACACCAGTTACACCAGTGGCACCAGTAGGCCCGGTATCACCAGTTACACCAGTCGCACCGGTTGGACCAGTATCACCAGTTACACCAGTCGCACCAGTAGGCCCGGTATCTCCAGTTACTCCAGTGGCTCCCGTAGGGCCAGTAACTCCAGTAGCACCTGTTGGACCAGTAGGTCCGGTATCACCAGTTACACCAGTCGCACCGGTAGGCCCAGTATCTCCAGTGGATCCATTGGCACCCGTAGGTCCAGTATCTCCAGTAACTCCAGTCGCACCAGTAGGCCCGGTATCACCAGTTACACCAGTCGCACCGGTAGGTCCGGTATCTCCAGTAGCTCCAGTAACTCCGGTGGCACCAGTGGCACCCGTAGGTCCAGTATCACCAGTTACACCAGTGGCTCCGGTAGGCCCAGTATCTCCAGTAACTCCAGTGGCACCCGTAGGTCCAGTATCACCAGTTACACCAGTGGCTCCGGTAGGCCCAGTATCACCAGTTACACCAGTGGCTCCGGTAGGGCCAGTATCACCAGTAACTCCAGTAGCACCTGTTGGACCAGTAGGTCCGGTATCACCAGTTACACCAGTGGCACCAGTAGGCCCGGTATCTCCAGTGGCACCAGTAGGCCCGGTATCTCCAGTAGCTCCAGTAACTCCGGTGGCACCCGTAGGTCCAGTATCACCAGTTACACCAGTAGCACCGGTAGGCCCGGTATCACCAGTTACACCAGTAGCACCAGTAGCACCGGTTGGACCAGTATCACCAGTAACTCCAGTATCACCAGTAACTCCAGTCACACCAGTAGGCCCGGTATCACCAGTCGCACCGGTTGGACCAGTATCTCCAGTGGCTCCAGTATCACCGATTGGACCAGTAGCTCCAGTAACTCCGGTAGGCCCAGTAACACCAGTAGAACCTCTTTTTACAATCTTATTATTTGTTTTTTTTCGTCCTTTTGCTTTAGCACAAGTGCTGTGATGTTTAACAATTTTTTTCTTTTTACATTCTCGTTTAAGAAGAGGGCAATCATCAAATGTAGGTCTATCGTGACGAGATTTTCTGTAATGAGGTTGCCAATCATGATTTTTTCCGCAAAAGGGACATTTGTTATCGTACTGGTTATACAAATTCCCCATCTCCTAAAAGTTAATATTTTATTCTATGTGGAAATTTAAAAAGCGGAATTGAGCTTAATGATATTTTTTAGTTCGAAGTTCATCGAATCAAATCATTTAAAAGTTAAATCGTTTTATGTTATGGTGTTGAAAGAATGAAACTAGTATGATTTTTGAAAGAAATGGGGCAGCATGTATGAGTCAATCAGTTTTACAACACACAGCATATTCCGTGTTAAATTTATCCTCTGTAACAGAGGGGGGCACAATTAAAGAATCATTTGAACATAGTATGGATTTAGCAAAAAAAGCTGAGAAGTGGGGCTACCATAGATATTGGCTTGCGGAGCATCATAATATGGAAGGGGTTGCGAGTTCAGCAACATCCGTCTTGATTGGATATATTGCTGGAGGGACTGAAAAGATCCGCGTTGGTTCTGGGGGGATTATGCTTCCAAACCATTCTTCACTCGTCATTGCAGAACAATTTGGAACACTGGAGACTTTGTATCCAGGGAGAATTGATTTAGGTCTAGGGCGGGCACCAGGAACAGATCAGTTAACGGCAAGGGCACTTAGACGTAATCTTCATAATGGGGAGGATTTCCCTGAGCAGCTTGAAGAACTTCGGCAATATTTCAAACCGACTGGTCAGGTCAAAAAACATGTAAGAGCCGTTCCGGGAGAAGGATTGGATATCCCGATTTGGCTTCTTGGTTCAAGTGGTTTTAGTGCAAGGCTTGCAGGAGAACTGGGACTGCCATTTGCCTTTGCCGCACATTTCTCCCCTAAAAATACCATTCCTGCTTTAGAATTATACAGACAGTCATTTCAACCTTCAGATGTGTTAAAAGAACCTTATGCGATGGTTGGTGTCACGGTTTTTGCTGCTGATCAAACAGAGCGGGCTGAATATTTGGCGACGTCTCATTATCAGCGATTTTTGAGCCTTATTCGTAATACACCAGGAAAACTCAAAGCCCCTGTTGAAAGTATGGATGGGTTATGGAGTCCATATGAGAAGGCGATGGTGGACGAACAATTAAGTTCGACGATGATCGGGGATAAACAAAAGGTGAAAAAAGAGTTAGAAGCCTTTATTGAGGCGACTCAAGCAGATGAAGTCATGATTAATTCTGATATGTTTGACCATCAAGAAAGAATGCGTTCTTATGAAATCATTGCAGAGATATTTCAAGAGGAACAAGAAAAATAAGAATAAAAAAAGAACTGCCAAGAGCAGTTCTCAGGCTGTCGAGAAAATCTCGACAGCTTTATTTTTTTCCTTAAATTTTCCACTATCCCATTTTATAATAGAGAAAAGCATACTAAAGGAAGGTGTTTTTCTCATGTTCCACACTAGAAATTCTTCTCAGCACGAAGCCGAATTTGTTTTGCTAGATCAATTGGTCGAAGAGGATCACCTGCTTCGTAAAATTGATCAGTACATTGATTTTTCATTTATCATAGACAAAGTAAAACCATATTATAGTGAGAATAAAGGTCGTCCCTCACTTGATCCACTTATTTTGTTTAAAATGATGTTTATTGGATACCTGTACGGTATCCGTTCTGAAAGACAACTTGAAAAAGAAATTTACTATAACATGGCGTATAGATGGTTTTTAGGTTTAAACATCAATGACCCCGTTCCCCATCACTCGACCATTAGCTGGAATCGTCGTACTCGATTTAAAGATACAACCATTTTTCAAGACATTTTCGATGAAATTGTTCTTCAAGCCATCAATCACGATATGGTTGGAGGGCGCGTTCTTTTTACTGACTCCACTCATCTTAAAGCCAATGCCAATAAACATAAATATACAAGAAAAACGATTGAACAAGATACCCAGAACTATATAAATGAATTAGAAGAAGCGATCCAAGAAGATCGGGTGGCACACGGAAAAAAGCCCTTAAAGGTAAAAGAGGAGGTGAAAACGGAAAAAGACATTCGTCAAAGTACGACTGATCCTGAAAGTGGCTATCTTTATCGTGAAAACAAACCAGAAGGCTTTTTCTACCTAGACCACCGTACAACGGATATGAAGTACAATATCATCACAGATGCTCATGTCACGCCTGGCAATGTCCATGATTCCGTTCCGTATCTTGAACGATTGGATCACCAAATCGCAC
>NZ_JBQEPF010000035.1:0-3040 GCF_052045575.1 Bacillus sp. 22190
TTCACATTAGAATATAGGTTAAGTCCTCGATCTATTAGTATCTGTCAGCTCCACGTGTCACCACGCTTCCACCTCAGACCTATCAACCTGATCATCTTTCAGGGATCTTACTTCCTTGCGGAATGGGAAATCTCATCTTGAGGGGGGCTTCATGCTTAGATGCTTTCAGCACTTATCCCGTCCGCACATAGCTACCCAGCGATGCCCTTGGCAGAACAACTGGTACACCAGCGGTGCGTCCATCCCGGTCCTCTCGTACTAAGGACAGCTCCTCTCAAATTTCCTGCGCCCGCGACGGATAGGGACCGAACTGTCTCACGACGTTCTGAACCCAGCTCGCGTACCGCTTTAATGGGCGAACAGCCCAACCCTTGGGACCGACTACAGCCCCAGGATGCGATGAGCCGACATCGAGGTGCCAAACCTCCCCGTCGATGTGGACTCTTGGGGGAGATAAGCCTGTTATCCCCGGGGTAGCTTTTATCCGTTGAGCGATGGCCCTTCCATGCGGAACCACCGGATCACTAAGCCCGACTTTCGTCCCTGCTCGACTTGTAGGTCTCGCAGTCAAGCTCCCTTGTGCCTTTACACTCTGCGAATGATTTCCAACCATTCTGAGGGAACCTTTGGGCGCCTCCGTTACATTTTAGGAGGCGACCGCCCCAGTCAAACTGCCCACCTGACACTGTCTCCCTGCCCGATAAGGGCAGCGGGTTAGAAGGTCAATACAGCCAGGGTAGTATCCCACCGATGCCTCCACCGAAGCTAGCGCTCCGGTTTCCAAGGCTCCTACCTATCCTGTACAAGCTGTACCAACATTCAATATCAGGCTGCAGTAAAGCTCCACGGGGTCTTTCCGTCCTGTCGCGGGTAACCTGCATCTTCACAGGTACTATAATTTCACCGAGTCTCTCGTTGAGACAGTGCCCAGATCGTTGCGCCTTTCGTGCGGGTCGGAACTTACCCGACAAGGAATTTCGCTACCTTAGGACCGTTATAGTTACGGCCGCCGTTTACTGGGGCTTCAATTCGCACCTTCGCTTACGCTAAGCGCTCCTCTTAACCTTCCAGCACCGGGCAGGCGTCAGCCCCTATACTTCGCCTTACGGCTTCGCAGAGACCTGTGTTTTTGCTAAACAGTCGCCTGGGCCTATTCACTGCGGCTTCTCGGGGCTTTAACACCCTAAGAAGCACCCCTTCTCCCGAAGTTACGGGGTCATTTTGCCGAGTTCCTTAACGAGAGTTCTCTCGATCACCTTAGGATTCTCTCCTCGCCTACCTGTGTCGGTTTGCGGTACGGGCACCTCTCACCTCGCTAGAGGCTTTTCTTGGCAGTGTGGAATCAGGAACTTCGCTACTAAATTTCGCTCGCCATCACAGCTCAGCCTTCACGGGAAACGGATTTGCCTATTTCCCAGCCTAACTGCTTGGACGCGGATATCCAATACCGCGCTTACCCTATCCTCCTGCGTCCCCCCATTGCTCAAATGGTGAGGAGGTGGTACAGGAATATCAACCTGTTGTCCATCGCCTACGCCTTTCGGCCTCGGCTTAGGTCCCGACTAACCCTGAGCGGACGAGCCTTCCTCAGGAAACCTTAGGCATTCGGTGGACGGGATTCTCACCCGTCTTTCGCTACTCATACCGGCATTCTCACTTCTAAGCGCTCCACCAGTCCTTCCGGTCTGACTTCACTGCACTTAGAACGCTCTCCTACCACTGTTCGTAAGAACAGTCCGCAGCTTCGGTGATACGTTTAGCCCCGGTACATTTTCGGCGCAGAGTCACTCGACCAGTGAGCTATTACGCACTCTTTAAATGGTGGCTGCTTCTAAGCCAACATCCTGGTTGTCTAAGCAACTCCACATCCTTTTCCACTTAACGTATACTTTGGGACCTTAGCTGGCGGTCTGGGCTGTTTCCCTTTCGACTACGGATCTTATCACTCGCAGTCTGACTCCCAAGGATAAGTCATCGGCATTCGGAGTTTGACTGAATTCGGTAACCCGGTAGGGGCCCCTAGTCCAATCAGTGCTCTACCTCCGAGACTCTTACCTTGAGGCTAGCCCTAAAGCTATTTCGGAGAGAACCAGCTATCTCCAGGTTCGATTGGCATTTCACCCCTACCCACACCTCATCCCCGCACTTTTCAACGTGCGTGGGTTCGGGCCTCCATTCAGTGTTACCTGAACTTCACCCTGGACATGGGTAGATCACCTGGTTTCGGGTCTACGACCACGTACTCATGCGCCCTATTCAGACTCGCTTTCGCTGCGGCTCCGCATCTTCTGCTTAACCTTGCACGGGATCGTAACTCGCCGGTTCATTCTACAAAAGGCACGCCATCACCCGTTAACGGGCTCTGACTACTTGTAGGCACACGGTTTCAGGATCTATTTCACTCCCCTTCCGGGGTGCTTTTCACCTTTCCCTCACGGTACTGGTTCACTATCGGTCACTAGGGAGTATTTAGCCTTGGGAGATGGTCCTCCCGGATTCCGACGGAATTTCACGTGTTCCGCCGTACTCAGGATCCACTCTGGAGAGAACAACATTTCAGTTACAGGGCTGTTACCTTCTTTGGCGGGCCTTTCCAGACCTCTTCGCTTATATCGTTCCTTTGTAACTCCGTATAGAGTGTCCTACAACCCCAAGAGGCAAGCCTCTTGGTTTGGGCTGTTCCCGTTTCGCTCGCCGCTACTCAGGGAATCGCATTTGCTTTCTCTTCCTCCGGGTACTTAGATGTTTCAGTTCCCCGGGTATGCCTTCTCATACTCTATGTATTCAAGTATGGATACTACTCCATTACGAGCAGTGGGTTTCCCCATTCGGAAATCTCCGGATCAAAGCTTGCTTACAGCTCCCCGAAGCATATCGGTGTTCGTCCCGTCCTTCATCGGCTCCTAGTGCCAAGGCATCCACCGTGCGCCCTTTCTAACTTAACCATTTCTTACTTTAGAAAGAATCACTATGTGTGATGAACTTTGCATTGCATTCAATGTGAATGTATTACTTATTGTTATCTAGTTTTCAAAGAACA
>NZ_JBQEPF010000036.1:0-4302 GCF_052045575.1 Bacillus sp. 22190
CAAACGAAACTAAACAACCAATCACCGATAAACTATCGGCAATTGGCTGTTTCATAAAGGTGTTTTGATCCCTGTCTCAAAAACGGGGGTCAGTCCCGCATCGCTCTGCTTTTTTCACATTATTCGCTTTCTTTCATTTCATTTGATGTACGTACTCGTGCATTTCCCATAAATATGACCGTAATCGCCGCAAGTGCAATCGGGAATAAAGCAATCATAAATACATACGTAATACTTTGTGACATCGCATCAATCACTTTATTTAAAATATCAGGCGGAATTTGTGAGCGTGCCCCCTCTTGAAAAATGGCTTGTGGATCACCAACTGGAGAAGAAGCTCCTTTCATTCCGCTAAAAGCATCTGCTAAACGATTTGTCAGGACATTGGTTTGAATCGTTCCAAAAATCGTCACGCCTAAAGTCATCCCAAGTGATCTCATGAACGAATTGGTAGAATTAGCACTGCCGCGGTAGCGCGGAGAGAGATCATTCATTGAAGCAGATGGCAGAAGGGAGAAGCTAAATCCAACGCCAAAACCTGAAATCATCATAAAGAGCGTAAGCCACAATCTTGCTGTATCAGGCGACATATTGGCAAGCAGCAGCATCCCAGCAAAAAATGAAATCACAGAGATGGTCATTAATCGTCTAAAAGGTACTTTCGTCTGCATCGTTCCACCAATCATACTGCCAATCACGGAACCAATCATCATCGGTGTTAAAATGAACCCGGCACTTGTTGCAGATTCACCGTACACCGCCTGGACGAAGATAGGAATAAAGACAGCTAGAATAATAAACGTCCCGCCATATAAAAACGCCAAAATTTGAGATGTCGCAAACAAACGATTTTTAAACATCCAAAATGAAATAATCGGTTCTTCTGCCTTCCGTTCAACAATGAAGAAGATGGTGCCAAAGACAACAAACACAGCAAATAGTGTCAAGATTTGAACAGAATCCCATGCATACGATTTACCGCCAAGCTCAAGGGCGAACATTAAACTGACAACCGCAACGACAAGTGTAATGGCACCTGACCAGTCAATTTTCTGCTTGCGATGCTCAAGCGATTCTTGATAAAATTTGGCGATTAAGAATACACTGACGATACCAATTGGTACGTTAATATAAAACACCCAATGCCAGCCGATCGAATCCGTAATAATTGCTCCTAACAGCGGTCCTAATACACTGGATAGACCAAAAACTGCACCAAACATACCGGACATTTTCCCGCGTTTTTCTGGCGGGAAGATATCAAAGATAATCGTGAAAGCGATCGGAAGAAGAGCACCGCCTCCAAGTCCTTGAATCGCACGGTAAATAATGAGCTGATCCATTGTTTGTGCGATGCCACACAGCGCAGATCCAATTAAAAAGAAAATAAGTCCAAACAGAAAAAAACGCTTTCGACCATACATATCTGAAAGCTTTCCATAAATCGGCATACCGGCCATCACTGCCACCATATAAGAAGCAGTCACCCAAGCAAATTTATCAAAACTGCCCAAATCGGCGACGATGCTTCCCATTGCTGTTGCGACAATGGTGTTGTCCATCGCTGCCATAAAAATCCCTAACAGCAACCCGACGACAACAAAGCGAGTGGATGCCTTGCCTTTATGATCCACGTTATTCATTTCATTTACCTCCTGCTTACGTTCTCTTCACTTTTTTGCTATGATCAAGTTAATTATAAAGTAAGAGAACATTTATCTTGATGATCAAGATAAATTGATTTTAAAGGGAGGAGAACAAGTTGTCAACAAAGAACGAGGCAGAAGATCGAGCGGACCAGATCATTCATACGATGAGACGCCTTGCTACACGAACAGTCCTATTTCACCAAGCAGCCGCTCAATCGCTCGGCCTTTTCCCAACAGATCTCAAATCAGCAGATTTGTTAAACGAACTTGGACCACTCACAGCAGGTGAATTAAGTGAAAAAACTGGTCTTAGCTCAGGTGCGGTCACCGCTCTCATTGACCGGTTAGAAAAAGCAGGCTACGTCAAAAGGGAGAAGGACCCAAAAGACAAGCGAAGAGTCATCATTGTTCCATTAACGGCTGGGAAATCACAAGTGAAGGAACTCTTTCAATCTTTATCGGCATCCACCAAAAAACTCACAAATGAATACAAGCCAGAAGAATTGGATTTAATCATTCAATTTATTTCAGAAGCAGCTGAAATCATGGATCAAGAGCTGCAATTGCTTAAGTCTAAATCGTAAGAAAGCACACTGATGCGTTAACTACACCGAAATAAGTAAAGCGAGAAATGAACGAAAACAACAAAGATGCTCTCATTGCATCTCTAAAAAAACAAAAAGTTGGAAGAGGAAAATAGGCAATTAAGAGAGCAACTGAAAGTAGCATATGCAGATGTCTATAAAAATTTATAAGAGAGAACAACGTTCACCCTCCTTCAACTAACGGAGCAGTATAGCGCAAGAAGAAGTTGCTGAAATAATGATAAGTATATTAGGATGCTTATCCTAAAAAGGGGAGGTATAACAGAAAGTGGAGATTATAAAGTTTAAGGAAACTGATACAAAAGAGATTATTTCATTGTTTTATGAAACAGTTCATTCCGTAAATTCAAAAGATTATTCCCAAGTACAATTGGATGCTTGGGCACCAAGAGATGAAAAAGAATCTAAAATGAATTCTTGGAAGGAATCATTGAGTCAAAATATAACATTTGTTTCTAAAGTGAATGGTAAAGTTGTTGGTTTTAGCGATTTAACGCATACCGGGTACTTAGATAGACTATTCGTTCATAAAGATTATCAAGGACAAGGTATAGCCACAGCTTTAGTTGATATGCTCGAATCTGAGGCAAAGAAACTAAAGCTTTTAGAAATTGATACCGAAGCAAGTATCACAGCTAAGCCATTTTTTGAACATCTAGGTTACAAAATTGTTTGTTCACAAACTGTGGAAAAAAAGGGGGTTAAGTTGGCTAATTTTAAAATGCTAAAAAAAATAAAATAATCATTTTTTTGTTATGCTAACAGGTGCGTTAGTTTAAGAAGAAAGGGTATAACATATTCGTTATATAAAATATGTTATACCCTTTAATAGACAAGAAAAATGAACCGAATATGTTGTCCAGAAAGAAGAACCTGCGGACGCTGATCATTGAGCACTTAAAATGCCTTGATTGGTGTCCGTTTTTTGAAGAAACGCACCTTTCTCTGATTAAATAGAAGCTGTTTTTGTATCTTTATTCCTATTTCATGACATTCCTTGTGTTGGTAAAATTGACCTTGTCAATGAATAGGAAGGAGTGAATTCTGCTGGGGAAGATACTTGATGCAAAAGCACTAACCAGTGCCATGGATACAAGGTCAAAACACTATCAGGAACTCCGCGAACAAATGGTAGATTTAAAAAAGGCATTACAAGGTGTTGCCAACCTCGGTGATGATTTCACTGGAAAAGGTGCCGATAACATTAAAAGCTTCTATAAAGAACTCGCTGGAAATGTAGACATGTTTATTAGCTTTATTGATAAGCAAAAAGCCTTTCATGAAGGTGTTTCTGGGACACTGGATGATACGAGCTTTGGCGGCGATACCTTTATAGAGGAACACTTTTTAGACAATGCAGTACATATGGGCATCAAGAATGCAAAAAGCATTGTGAAAGATCAAAAACAGGCACTCAAAACGATTTTTCAAGATATTGATGACCTCATTTCCCTAGAGGTATTTGATAGCCAAACCTTTGCTGAAAAAATAGAAGATGCGGAAGATGAACGAAAAAAGACGGTCAAAGAACTAAGAGAGCTTGATCAAAATTTAAAAGATGAATATGCTTTGTCAGAGACGGAGCAGCAGGCTACAATGGCATTGTACGTAGAAATGATCAATGCGACAAATGACGGAAAATCCATTTCGCCTATGAATTTTGACAAGAAAGCGTATCAAAATAGCGAAATCTATAAGGCAAAAAGCGATATTGAGAAGCAAACTTCTGAATATCTAAAAATCAAAAAAGATCAAGAAGAAGCCCGCAAGATTGCAAAGGAACAAGAAGCGCTAGCCAACCGTCCGTGGTATGAAAAAGCTCTTGATTACGGAGGAAATATCGTCAATGAACTGACAGGCGTGAACGATGCAAAACGTGCCGCAACGGGCGTTGATCCGATCACAGGTGAAGAACTCACCGCAGGCCAGCGAGTCGCCGCAGGCGGCATGGCAGCAGCAGGCTACATTCCGATTGTCGGCTGGGCAGGCCGTATTTTCAAAGGTGGAAAAGCCGTCTATAAAACGACTCAAGCCACGTCCGCCGCAGT
>NZ_JBQEPF010000037.1:0-2106 GCF_052045575.1 Bacillus sp. 22190
TACGGAGGAAATATCGTCAATGAACTGACAGGCGTGAACGATGCAAAACGTGCCGCAACAGGTGTCGATCCGATCACAGGTGAAGAACTCACCGCAGGACAGCGAGTCGCCGCAGGCGGCATGGCAGCAGCAGGATACATCCCGATCGTCGGATGGGCAGGACGTATTTTCAAAGGCGGAAAAGCCGTCTATAAAACGACTCAAGCCACGTCCGCCGCAGTCAGAGCGGTCGACATTTACAAGACATCACAGAAGTCTTTCGATGCGTTGAAAACATCACAAAAAGGTTTATACGGCATCACCGCAACCAATGGCTTCAGCGAAGCGATCACAGGCCGAGATATGTTTGGAAATAAGATCTCGAAAGAACAACAGGAAGCGAGTATGAATGCGGCTCTGGGGATGCTTTTACCGTTTGGGGCGAAAGGATTTCATGGTAAGATGGGAGTTAAGGGTACGGTAAAAGGGAATAAACTTAAAGAAGTTAAGGAAATTGACTTTGGAAGGCATATAGTAAAAGGTCAAAATGGCAAGAAGCAACTTATCCCAAATACAAAGTATGTAACCAACGATAACTACAAATATACTACTGATGAACTTGGACGTATTAAAAATGTAAATGCTCCCGAACTTGTATTGAAAAAGGCTGATAGAAATAAATATGCTCAGGCAAATGTAGGAGGAAGAGACAGATTACCGGATGATGATGGTGGACATTTGATAGGAGCTCAATTTAACGGTCCACCTGATATCGACAATCTTGTTCCACAAAATAGCCAGATTAATAGGAGGGGTGGGGTTTGGTATGAAATGGAGACTGAGTGGGCTAATGCATTGAAAGAGGTACCGCCCAAAAAGGTCTCTGTTAATATTGACCCGAACTATTCTATTAAATCAATGCGACCTGATTCATTTATGGTCGAATATGAAATTGAAGGGCAATTCCCAGTTATTCGCGAGATTGCAAACAAACCAGGAGGCTGATATTAATGAGTTTTGAAACAGAATTAAACCGGTTATATAAAGAAATTGCACAACAGGTTAATGATATGATTCCAACTGAATGGGATAACTTCTGGTTTAATGGTGAGGTTAAGGATGAAGAAGGAGGAGTTTTCTTCTTTTTCAAGCCTAAAGGTGAGGAACAGCACATTTATTCACATTATATTCCGAAACTATACAGTGTAGACAAGAGGGCATATAATAATGAGTTACATAGACTATTCCAACTTACTGTTGAACTTCAAAAAGTTTTTATTGATAATGACCAAGAACCATGGTTTTCAGTAACATTAATTTTAGATCATACAGGTAAATTAAACGTACATTTTGATTATACAAACTGGCATGAAAGTGGATTTGGACCAACAGATAGAATTAAGTATTTTGAATATAAATATATAAACCAAAATGAAGCACAGCAAGATTTAATAGAAAGAATGCAGAAATTTGAAGAAGAGTAAGCAGAAAGCACTTGGTTGCCGATAGGCAACAGGTGCTTTTTGACGTTTTTTCTATAGGGAGGAAAACTCATGATTGTATACAATGGACCAGTTGAAAACCCAGGAGAAGAATTTATTAAAAATATTTTCTTTGAAAAAGAAGCGGATTATTGGAAACAAGGAAGTGGAGATTCTTGTTTTGAGGTAGAAGGAGAAGATGAATGGCTTATTTTCTTTTATGATGAGCCATATGGATTCTTTATCATGAGACATCCTGATTATTTAGTCCCTTTGAAAAAGGATGTTGAAATAGAAACAATAGAGCATTTGGTTGGTGGAGAACCAATGAAAGTACCATCATGCAGTTATGTAAGTCGAGAAGAAGCATATAGAATTGTTCAACACTTTTTAAGTACAAAAACTATGCCTGATTTTGTTGAATGGGTTGATTTATATGACATCGATTTTGAACATGATTTTTAAAAATAGAGTGTCCATCTTTATGGGCATTTTTTTATTTGCATTGCAGAGAAAGAGCCGACAAAACGGAGGATAAAATGGGGATCTTTTTTCCTGAGTGGATCATCGTATGATAGAGACAAGCAAAACGAACGCATTGAGCACTATTGAGAAGCAAACTTCTGAATATCTAAAAATCAAAAAA
>NZ_JBQEPF010000038.1:0-1929 GCF_052045575.1 Bacillus sp. 22190
TACGGAGGAAATATCGTCAATGAACTGACAGGCGTGAACGATGCAAAACGTGCCGCAACAGGTGTCGATCCGATCACAGGTGAAGAACTCACCGCAGGACAGCGAGTCGCCGCAGGCGGCATGGCAGCAGCAGGATACATCCCGATCGTCGGATGGGCAGGACGTATTTTCAAAGGCGGAAAAGCCGTCTATAAAACGACTCAAGCCACGTCCGCCGCAGTCAGAGCGGTCGACATTTACAAGACATCACAGAAGTCTTTCGATGCGTTGAAAACATCACAAAAAGGTTTATACGGCATCACCGCAACCAATGGCTTCAGCGAAGCGATCACAGGCCGAGATATGTTTGGAAATAAGATCTCGAAAGAACAGCAGGAAGCGAGTATGAATGCGGCGCTTACAATGCTTTTACCGTTTGGATCGAAAGGTTTTCAGGGGAAAATGGGGGTAAAGGGTGCTGGCAAGAGCACTGATATCCCTTCTGTTAGAAATAAAGAATTTAATAAGTGGTTTGATAAATTATCAGTCGATGAATTTGAGAAAGCGTGGAATGTTCCTGCTTTGAGAAGTAAAATTGAGGATAGAATCAGACAACCAGGAGGCTACCACGAGTGGCATCTTGTAGCAAGAACACCTCAATTTAAAAAGTGGGATGTGAGTATGGATCGCATAAAAGAATTGAGGACGCTAACTAAAGATGTTGAATTTGTCAATCCTCCTGGACGGCATGGAGGACGGGGCTCTACTAAAGCACATAATGAAATATTAAAAATTATTGATAATGCTCCTGATTATGAAAGTTTTGTTAGAGAGTTAAATGAATGGGCGAGTAAACGAATGAAAAATGGAGTTCAGGATTTACCGGAAGGGCTAAGGAGGTAATACAATGAAAAATGATGTTTCTTTGTGGTTGGGAAACTTTAGTGATTTTGATGAGGTGGAAAATTACACAAAAGTTATGTATAACGATGATGGTGATAGCATTCCATCTGTTTTTGAGAAAGAATTTAAACTGGGTTACTATGATAGGAGTTTAATTGAAAAGGATTGGATTCCAGAAGCTGAAGATGATTTAAAAGAACTTCTGGTTGATTTCTCATATGATGATCAATTGATAAAACAATTTAATGATATCCAATTAAACTCTAAGTATAATACCATTATTTTAATTTATAATTATAATTATGAGAAAGACGGTTTGGCTGTTAATTCAGTAAATAAAGGTGAGTACACACTACAGTTTATTGGTACAGCAGAATACGTAGATTGATTAATATAAAGCACTTACTTGTTCAGATGGCAATGGATGCTTTTTGACGTTCTTTCTTTAGGGGGAAAAGCTCATGATTGTATACATTGGACCAGTTGAAGAATCAGTTGAAAACCCAGAAGAAGAATTTATTAAAAATATTTTCTTTGAAAAAGAAGCGGATTATTGGAAACAAGGAAGTGGAGATTCTTGTTTTGAGATAGAAGGAGAAGATGAATGGCTTATTTTCTTTTATGATGAGCCATATGGATTCTTTATCATGAGACATCCTAATTATTTAGTCCCTTTGAAAAAGGATGTTGAAATAGAAACAATAGAGCATTTGGTTGGTGGAGAACCAATGAAGGTACCATCATGCAGTTATGTAACTCGAGAAGAAGCATATAGAATTGTTCACCACTTTTTAAGTACAAAAACTATGCCTGATTTTGTTGAATGGGTTGATTTATATGACATCGATTTTGAATATGATTTTTAAAACTAGAGTGTCCATCTTTATGGGCACTTTTTTATTTGCATTGCAGAGAAAGAGCCGAGAAAAAGCCGACAAAAAGGGGGATTTTTTTTCCTGAGTGGATCATCGTATGATAGAGACAAGCAAAACGAACGCATTGAGCACTATTGAGAAGCAAACTTCTGAATATCTAAAAATCAAAAAA
>NZ_JBQEPF010000039.1:0-1004 GCF_052045575.1 Bacillus sp. 22190
GCTTATTGTGCTGAGTGATTAACGAAGTCACTGAGACAATGATGATAACGACCAAAACAGATACAAGTTTTATTGTGTTTTTCATGTCTACCGTTGCCACCTTCTTAATAATGAAAAATAAAAAAACAGGTAGGTGATTACCTATTTTATTATTTTTCTCCAATATCTTTAAGATACTGTTCACGTTCTTTTTCAGAGAGTCTTTTAAGATAGTTTTCCTTTAGTTGAGGTTCATCTTTGAATTTATCCCAGTCTTTAAATCGATAAGATAATTCAGGAGAAAAAGTCATGGTACCTACTTCCTTAGATCGATATTCTAATGATGCAGAGAAGTCATACTTTTCTGAGTTACCATTAATATACCCTCTAATTATTATATAACCCATTGGATTAACGTTCACTCCCTTATCAAACGTTATGGTTCTGATAAAATTGTGAATATCTTCTTCATGTAAACGTTCTTCAATTTTTGGTTTCATCTTTTCTGCGAATTCTTCAGCCTTTTCTTGATCACTTTTCTCTTGCACTACTTCATCTGAAAAACTCTGATGAATATACTTTACAACAAACACAGTTACGGAGATGACGGCGACCACAATTATGATAGAAAATTTCAATGTATTTCTCATGAAAAGCAAAAACTCCTTAATATACTTATAATCAGTCTACCAATGAATTTGACAAAATAAAAACAGATAGGGTAGTACCTGTTCTACTCTTTTTCTCCAATGTCTTTCAAATATTGTTCGCGTTCTTTTTTAGATAAACTATTTAGATAGTCTTCTTTCACTTGAGGATCAAAATCATCCCAGTTCTCAAAACGATCACCTAGTTCTGCTGAATAACTCATTGAACCGATTTCTTTTGTTCTATACTTTAATGAAGCGGAGAACTCGTACTTCTCCAGTTCACCATTTATATATCCTCTAATTACGATGTAGCCCATTGGATCAATAGTTACTCTCTTCTTAAACGTTATGGTCTTAATAAAGTGATGGATGTCT
>NZ_JBQEPF010000040.1:0-926 GCF_052045575.1 Bacillus sp. 22190
GCGCCGATGGTAGTTGGGGGTTTCCCCCTGTGAGAGTAGGACGCCGCCAAGCTTTTCAAAGGATCAGTTCCAGTCGGAACTGGTCTTTTTTGTGTTTTAATAAATGATATATCTATTTATATTGAAAATAGTGGTCTTTCACTACATTCTCAATAACTCATTCATTTCATCCCCTTCACTGGAATTCTAGACATTCTATAAAATTCTTATCATCCAATCTCGTCGCTCGCTCATCTTGCTAAGAGTCAACATCAAAAGAGTAAACATGTCTAAAAAGATCTTCTCCTCTGGCAACCATATGTAGCGAACTGCGCTTGCTGCTAGATCATTGAAACCTACATAAGAGAGCAAAGGGCATCTTGGTTTGCTATGAGAGAGGAGGAAGATTTGAGTTAAGCACCAAAATGTTTGATGAGGAAAGGGAACATTGAGAGGAATTTTGGAAAATGACCATGATCAATTTAATATAAAGCAAATATACAAAATGGTTTCTCGGAAAAATAAAATAATAAAAAAATTCGTTTCTATATACAAGTTATCTGAGGATTTAAGGAATAAAACAAACATTTTTCAGCTTTAAAAGAGCTGTTTTTACATTGAAAAAGCGCTATTAATGCCCTTTTTAACAAAAAAACATAAAAAAATGAAAAAAAGACTTTTAAAATGAAGAGACAAGTGGTAAACTTCTTTAGGTGCCTTAACGAAAAGATGTGAAAAAACAGCTTTAAAATAAATTCAAAAATTATTTTAAAAAAGTCTTTACAAACAATATCTTATCGTTATATAATACTATTTGTCAGATCGAGAGACATTCGAAACGACACAATATGGAGGATTAGCTCAGCTGGGAGAGCATCTGCCTTACAAGCAGAGGGTCGGCGGTTCGAGCCCGTCATCCTCCACCATATTTATTCTTACATAATGTT
>NZ_JBQEPF010000041.1:0-843 GCF_052045575.1 Bacillus sp. 22190
TGGAGGATTAGCTCAGCTGGGAGAGCATCTGCCTTACAAGCAGAGGGTCGGCGGTTCGAGCCCGTCATCCTCCACCATATTTATTCTTACATAATGTTAGGATAGATAAAGCCGGTGTAGCTCAACTGGTAGAGCAACTGACTTGTAATCAGTAGGTTGGGGGTTCAAGTCCTCTTGCCGGCACCACTTTCATATGGTAAGATAGACAAGTCGCTTTAAAAGCGAGCCATTAGCTCAGTTGGTAGAGCATCTGACTTTTAATCAGAGGGTCGAAGGTTCGAGTCCTTCATGGCTCACCATTTTCATGCGGGTGTGGCGGAATTGGCAGACGCGCTAGACTTAGGATCTAGTGTCTTTATGACGTGGGGGTTCAAGTCCCTTCACCCGCATTGCCAAACAACATAAAGAAATCCTGTAATGCGGAAGTAGTTCAGTGGTAGAACACCACCTTGCCAAGGTGGGGGTCGCGGGTTCGAATCCCGTCTTCCGCTTATACCATCCACGCCGGGGTGGTGGAATTGGCAGACACACAGGACTTAAAATCCTGCGGTAGGTGACTACCGTGCCGGTTCAAGTCCGGCCCTCGGCATTATAAAATAAGCGCCCGTAGCTCAATTGGATAGAGCGTTTGACTACGGATCAAAAGGTTAGGGGTTCGACTCCTCTCGGGCGCGCCATTAAGATCGGGAAGTAGCTCAGCTTGGTAGAGCACTTGGTTTGGGACCAAGGGGTCGCAGGTTCGAATCCTGTCTTCCCGACCATCTTTTATGGGGCCTTAGCTCAGCTGGGAGAGCGCCTGCCTTGCACGCAGGAGGTCAGCGGTTCGATCCCGCTAGGCTCCAC
>NZ_JBQEPF010000042.1:0-808 GCF_052045575.1 Bacillus sp. 22190
GCTTATTGTGCTGAGTGATTAACGAAGTCACTGAGACAATGATGATAACGACCAAAACAGATACAAGTTTTATTGTGTTTTTCATGTCTACCGTTGCCTCCTTCTTAATAATGAAAAATAAAAAAGGTAATTCATTAACTTTTTGTTATTTATCCCCAATATCCTTGAGATACTGTTCACGTTCTTTTTCAGAGAGTCGTTTAAGATAGTTTTCCTTTATTTCAGGCTCATCTTTATATTTATCCCAGTCTTTAAAGCGATATGATAAATCAGGAGAATGACTCATCGAACCTATTTCATTAGATTTGTATATTAATGATGCAGAAAAATGATATTTTTCAGCATCGTTATTTATATATCCATCAACTGTGACATAACCCATAGGGCTTATAGATACATTTTTTTTAAATGTGATGGTTTTAATAAAGTTGTGAATATCTTTTTCATGTAAATATTCTTCAATTTTTGGTTTCATCTTTTCTGCGAATTCTTCGGCCTTTTCTTGATTGCTTTTCTCTTGCACTACTTCATCTGAAAAACTCTGATGAATGTACTCTACAACAAACACAGTTACGGAGATGACGGCAACCACAATTATGATAGAAAATTTCATGATATTTTTCATAAAAAGCAAAACTCCTTCATGAGCTTTAATCAGCTGACTATTGAATTTGACAAAATATAAACAGGTCGGCTAGTACCTGTTTTACTCTTTTTCTCCAATGTCTCTCAGATACTGTTCACGTTCCTCCTTAGTAAAACTTTTAAGGTAATTTTCTTTCACTTCCGGCTCATCTTTATATTCTTC
>NZ_JBQEPF010000043.1:0-774 GCF_052045575.1 Bacillus sp. 22190
AGCCACAGGAGCAACGGGCGCAACTGGAGCCACAGGAACAGGAGCGACCGGTGCTACAGGAGATACAGGCGCAACCGGAGCGACAGGAGCCACAGGAGATACGGGTGCCACGGGAGCCACAGGAACAGGAGCGACCGGCGCTACAGGAGATACAGGCGCAACCGGAGCGACAGGAGCAATTGGAGCGACCGGTGCAACGGGAGATACGGGAGCGACCGGAGTAACTGGAGCCACGGGTGCAACGGGAGATACGGGAGCAACTGGAGTAACCGGAGCCACAGGTGTAACGGGAGATACGGGAGCGACCGGAGTAACCGGAGCCACAGGTGTAACGGGAGATACGGGAGCGACTGGAGTAACCGGAGCCACAGGTGTAACGGGAGATACGGGAGCGACTGGAGTAACCGGAGTCACAGGTGTAACGGGAGATACGGGAGCGACTGGAGTAACCGGAGTCACTGGCGCTACGGGAGATACAGGAGCGACTGGAGTAACCGGAGCCACGGGTGCAACGGGAGATACGGGAGCGACCGGAGTAACCGGAGCCACAGGTGTAACGGGAGATACGGGAGCGACCGGAGTAACCGGAGCCACAGGTGCAACGGGAGATACGGGAGCGACAGGAGCTACAGGTGCAACAGGAGCTACAGGTGCAACAGGAGCTACAGGTGCAACAGGAGATACCGGGGCAACCGGAGTAGGGTTAGCTGGTATTTTGGCATTTGACCCAGCAACAGCTCCAACCTATCCAGTAGGTCAAGTGGTGACATATGA
>NZ_JBQEPF010000044.1:0-765 GCF_052045575.1 Bacillus sp. 22190
TGGTGACACGTGGAGCTGACAGATACTAATAGATCGAGGACTTAACCTATATTCTAATGTGAAAAATGAACATTGTTATCTAGTTTTGAGAGAACATTTTTCAAAAATCTCTTGATTTATTTGTAATACATAGTATAATATCTTTTGTCACTAAATTGTCTGGTGATGATGGCGAAGAGGTCACACCCGTTCCCATACCGAACACGGAAGTTAAGCTCTTCAGCGCCGATGGTAGTTGGGGGTTTCCCCCTGTGAGAGTAGGACATCGCCAGGCTTTCTTCATTCCGCAGTAGCTCAGTGGTAGAGCTATCGGCTGTTAACCGATCGGTCGTAGGTTCGAATCCTACCTGCGGAGCCAATTTGGAGAGCTGTCCGAGTGGCCGAAGGAGCACGATTGGAAATCGTGTAGGCGGTAACCCCGTCTCAAGGGTTCGAATCCCTTGCTCTCCGCCACAATTTACATAATAAAGGGCCCGTTGGTCAAGCGGTTAAGACACCGCCCTTTCACGGCGGTAACACGGGTTCGAATCCCGTACGGGTCACCATTTTTATAGAAATACATACCAGCATTTTATTCGGAGGATTAGCTCAGCTGGGAGAGCATCTGCCTTACAAGCAGAGGGTCGGCGGTTCGAGCCCGTCATCCTCCACCATATCTTTTATATCGTCGCGGGGTGGAGCAGTTCGGTAGCTCGTCGGGCTCATAACCCGAAGGTCGCAGGTTCAAATCCTGCCCCCGCAACCAAATTTTTTCTCTAATGGTCC
>NZ_JBQEPF010000045.1:0-753 GCF_052045575.1 Bacillus sp. 22190
TTATATTCTTCCCAATCTATAAAGCGGTCTGATAATTCAGGGTCATAACTCATTGAACCGATTTTTTTAGCTCTATATTGTAAAGAAGCTGAGAAACCGTACTTTTCCGGTTCATCATTTACATAACCATCAATCGTAATATCTCCCATTGGGTTAATGGTCACATCTTTTTCAAACGTGATGGTTTTGATAAAGTTATGAATATCTCTTTTGTGTAAGTGCTCTTCAATCTTGGGTTTCATCTTCTCTGCAAGTTCTTCTGCTTTTGCTTGATCACTCTTTTCCTTGACCGCATTATTAGATTGAATATGCTTGTTAACCTGAACGATTAACGAAGTCACTGCGACAAGGATGACTACAAACAATACAGATAAAAGCTTTATTGTGTTTTTCATGTCTACCTTTGCCACCTTCTTAATAATGAAAAATAAAAAACAGGTCGGCTAGTACCTGTTCTACTCTTTTTCTCCAATGTCTTTCAGATATTGTTCGCGTTCTTTTTTAGAGAGATTTTTTAAAAAATTCTCTTTTAATTCCGGTTCATCTTTATATTTTTCCCAGTCCCTAAAACGAATTGATAACTCGTATGAATAACTCATTGAACCGATTTCTTTTGTTCTATACTTTAATGAACCGGAGAACTCGTACTTCTCCGGTTCACCATTTATATATCCTCTAATTACGATGTAGCCCATTGGATCAATAGTTACTCTCTTCTTAAACGTTATGGTCTTAATAAAGTGATGGATGTCT
>NZ_JBQEPF010000046.1:0-751 GCF_052045575.1 Bacillus sp. 22190
GTGATTCCGGTAGCTCCAGTTGGACCGGTGCCTCCAGTGGCACCAGTGATTCCGGTAGCTCCAGTTGGACCGGTGCCTCCAGTGGCACCAGTGATTCCAGTAGCTCCAGTTGGACCGGTGCCTCCAGTGGCACCTGTTGGACCAGTAGGCCCGGTAGGCCCGGTATCACCAGTTACACCAGTGGCACCAGTAGGTCCGGTAGGACCCGTATCACCAGTAGGCCCAGTATCTCCAGTTACACCAGTTACACCAGTAGGTCCGGTATCACCAGTTACACCAGTCGCACCGGTAGGCCCAGTATCTCCAGTTACACCAGTGGCACCTGTAGGTCCGGTATCACCAGTTACACCAGTCGCACCGGTAGGCCCAGTATCTCCAGTTACACCAGTCGCACCAGTAGGCCCGGTATCTCCAGTAGCTCCAGTAACTCCGGTGGCACCAGTAGGCCCGGTAGGTCCGGTATCACCAGTTACACCAGTAGGCCCGGTAGGCCCGGTATCACCAGTTACACCAGTGGCACCAGTAGGCCCGGTATCTCCAGTAGCTCCAGTAACTCCGGTGGCACCAGTAGGCCCGGTATCACCAGTAGCTCCAGTAACTCCGGTGGCACCAGTAGGCCCGGTATCTCCAGTAGCTCCAGTAACTCCGGTGGCACCAGTAGGTCCGGTATTTCCAGTGGATCCAGTAACTCCGGTGGCACCGGTTGGCCCAGTATCACCAGTAACTCCAGTCGCACCAGTAGGCCCGGTAT
>NZ_JBQEPF010000047.1:0-738 GCF_052045575.1 Bacillus sp. 22190
AACATTATGTAAGAATAAATATGGTGGAGGATGACGGGCTCGAACCGCCGACCCTCTGCTTGTAAGGCAGATGCTCTCCCAGCTGAGCTAATCCTCCACTATGTAGGAATCTCTCGATCCGACAAAGATTATTATATACAGGTTTCACTCATTTGTAAAGGCTATATTAAAAAAATTTTATTTCATTTTTCATGACGTATTTCTTTTAACAGATGATGTTGATGTTACCAGTCAAAACGGCTTCAATTCAACGATTAACAGCTGTATTCTCTTCTCTATATTCTCTTTAAAAACGAGTAAATCCTTTAAAAATATCAGCAGCCTTTCAATTTTTATACTTTAATGATATAGATATTTCTTTATTTCAACTATTAAACGCAATGAATGTTTTGATTTCAATAAAATAGACTTATACAACTCCATTTTAATGAATGAATTTGTATCAGGCATCTATACACCGGCTATTCTTTCTCTCTATTACTTTTCTCCATACTTAAAAGTGAACATGCTTCACAGACTTTCACGTTGATTTAGAGCATCTCCACGCTTATAGTGAATTAAAACAACCTGATTTATACCACATATGTATCAAGGTGATCTTCTTTCAAACAGCACAAAAAAGACCAGTTCCGACTGGAAATGATCCTTTGAAAAGCTTGGCGGCGTCCTACTCTCACAGGGGGAAACCCCCAACTACCATCGGCGCTGAAGAGCTTAACTTCCGTGTTCGGTATGGGA
>NZ_JBQEPF010000048.1:0-738 GCF_052045575.1 Bacillus sp. 22190
GAAACGGGCAGACTACGATTATATCAAGCCTATTTTTGTAAAGTGAGGTTATGCCCTATGTGTGCGTGGCGAAGGTCATTGAAAATTGCTTATCACAACAAATTGATCGTTGAAGAAGCCAATCGGCAATATAAGCCAGCATGGATATTTCTCACGTTGACAGTAAAAAACGTTGAGGGTGATGATCTGAAACAGACCATTTCGGATATGATGAAAGGCTTTAATAGATTGATGAAATATAAAAAAGTTGATTCTGCGGTGCGTGGGTATTTCAGAGCTTTAGAGATTACGAAAAATCATGAAGAAAATACATATCATCCGCATTTTCATGTGTTAATACCTGTTCGTACTAATTACTTTGGTAAGAACTATATTAATCAAAAAGAATGGACAAGCCTTTGGAAAAGAGCAATGAAATTGGATTACACACCTATTGTGCATGTGCAAAGGGTCAAAGGTAAAAAGGGAATCGATGCGGAAGCGATTGAAAAAGAAGTACGCAAAGAAATGGAAGAACAGAAAGCTATTTTAGAGATTTCTAAGTATCCAGTGAAAGACACTGATGTGATACGTGGGAATGAAGTGACCGAGGAAAATTTGGATACGGTCTATTATTTGGATGATGCGTTAAATGCCAGGCGGTTGATCGGCTACGGCGGGATCTTGAAAGAGATTCATAAGGAACTGAATTTGACGGACGCCGAGGACGGGGATCTTGTCAGAATTGAAGAAGATGAA
>NZ_JBQEPF010000049.1:0-678 GCF_052045575.1 Bacillus sp. 22190
GGATATGAAGTACAATATCATCACAGATGCTCATGTCACGCCTGGCAATGTCCATGATTCCGTTCCGTATCTTGAACGATTGGATCACCAAATCGCACGATTTGGTTTTCAAGTAAACGCAGTTGCCCTTGATTCTGGTTATTTGACAACCCCAATCTGTAAAGGTTTATCTGATCGCCGTATTTTTGGTGTCATCGCACATAGACGTTTCCATCCAACAAGAGGATTATTCGAGAAGTGGAAATTTCAGTATGATTCTGAACACGATCAATACATATGCCCGAATGGTGAAAAGCTTTTATATACCACCACTGATCGAAAAGGTTATAGATTCTACAAATCAGATCCTAAAAAATGCACATCGTGTCCTTTCCTTGAAAACTGCACAAGATCTAAAAATCATCAAAAGGTCATCTCAAGACATGTGTGGGAGGAACATAAAGAAAAGATCAGGCAAAATCGTCTGTCTGCCGCTGGAAAAGAGCTATATAAAAAAAGAAAAGAAAAAATAGAGCGAAGCTTTGCAGATTCAAAACAACTGCATGGGCTTCGCTACTGCCGGTTGAGGGGAAAACAAAATGTGAGTGAGCAAGTGCTTCTCACAGCTGCCTGCCAGAACATGAAGAAGATTGCCACACACCTAGCAAAGCTAGGCTAGGTGTGTGGGAGGTCTTTTTC
>NZ_JBQEPF010000050.1:0-611 GCF_052045575.1 Bacillus sp. 22190
AAAAAAAAATCTCCCCCTGCGGGGAAATTTGGTTTAGTCTTTGGACTTTTAGGTTTTTGGGTTTTGATCTTTTAAAAAGATGGCGGTTTCGCCAGCTTTTTGGGCGATTTTGACGGAGTCAGAATCGTGTCTTTTCTTATCTTGATACATATAGAAACATTGAGATTTTCAAAAAGTGATATGAATCCAGTGGTGTCAAGGGTTTGAAGGTAATTTGACAGGGAAAAACCCCGTCTGCTATTATTAAGTTACCACACCAAATAATAGATAGCTAGAGAACTAGCGGCAGAAGGGGTTTTTTCTTTGTTTTATTCATCTGAATCGAATTATACCATCCTCGAGGATAAAACCGCAACAGGTAAAAAGCGGGATTGGAAGGGGAAAAAGGTGAGATCGTCGCTTATGGCGGCTCACTATGAAGGACTTGAAAAGCGTACCGGTGCGCCTTACTACGGAAAAAAGGCAGAGAAAGTATGTGATTGTGCGGAATGTCTTGCGTTTAAGAGGGATCGAGAAACGGGCAGACTACGATTATATCAAGCCTATTTTTGTAAAGTGAGGTTATGCCCTATGTGTGCGTGGCGAAGGTCATTGAAAATTGCTTATCACAA
>NZ_JBQEPF010000051.1:0-410 GCF_052045575.1 Bacillus sp. 22190
ACCATTTCTTACTTTAGAAAGAATCACTATGTGTGATGAACTTTGCATTGCATTCAATGTGAATGTATTACTTATTGTTATCTAGTTTTCAAAGAACACGTTGGTGGAGCCTAGCGGGATCGAACCGCTGACCTCCTGCGTGCAAGGCAGGCGCTCTCCCAGCTGAGCTAAGGCCCCGATTTAATAGAAGATGGTGGGCCTGAGTGGACTCGAACCACCGACCTCACGCTTATCAGGCGTGCGCTCTAACCAGCTGAGCTACAGGCCCATCTTTCATATCGAAGATATGATGTTGTAGGATCTTTTGCAAGTTCCTTCAAAACTAAACAAGACGAAAAACGTACGCTGCTCCATATATCCTTAGAAAGGAGGTGATCCAGCCGCACCTTCCGATACGGCTACCTTGTTAC
>NZ_JBQEPF010000052.1:0-400 GCF_052045575.1 Bacillus sp. 22190
GCGATTCTTGAAATCTCGAAGTATCCTGTCAAGGATACGGATGTGATACGTGGGAATGAGGTGACCGAGGAAAATTTGGATACGGTTTATTACTTGGATGGTGCTTTAGCTTCCAGAAGGCTGATCGGTTACGGAGGGATCTTGAAGGAGATCCATCAGGAACTCAATTTGACGGATGCCGAGGACGGAGATCTGATCAGGATTGAAGAAGATGAGGATGAGGTAGCCAATGAGACGTTTGAGGTTATGGCGCATTGGCATGTTGGGATTAAGAATTACATAGTCAATTAGAAAAGCAGGCTGATATCAGCCTGCTTTATTTTATAAATTATTTACGAGTGTTAGAGTCCAAGTTGATCCTCCTCTTTTCAGTGTGACTACTGAAGTTGAACCAACAGCA
>NZ_JBQEPF010000053.1:0-379 GCF_052045575.1 Bacillus sp. 22190
ATGGCGGAGGAAGAGGGATTCGAACCCCCGCGGGCTTTGACACCCCTGTCGGTTTTCAAGACCGATCCCTTCAGCCGGACTTGGGTATTCCTCCGTATAGATGGTGGACCTTGTAGGACTCGAACCTACGACCGGACGGTTATGAGCCGTCTGCTCTAACCAACTGAGCTAAAGGTCCTTTATAGCGGCGGAGGGGATCGAACCCCCGACCTCACGGGTATGAACCGTACGCTCTAGCCAGCTGAGCTACACCGCCATGATATAAAATAATCTTTTGAAAAGTGGAGCCTAGCGGGATCGAACCGCTGACCTCCTGCGTGCAAGGCAGGCGCTCTCCCAGCTGAGCTAAGGCCCCATAAAAGATGGTCGGGAAGACAGG
>NZ_JBQEPF010000054.1:0-344 GCF_052045575.1 Bacillus sp. 22190
TAAATGTCGACTGCTCTGACTGCGGCGGACGTGGCTTGAGTCGTTTTATAGACGGCTTTTCCACCTTTGAAAATACGGCCTGCCCAGCCGACAATCGGGATGTAGCCTGCTGCTGCCATGCCACCTGCGGCGACTCGCTGTCCTGCGGTGAGTTCTTCACCTGTGATCGGATCAACGCCCGTTGCGGCGCGTTTTGCATCGTTCACGCCTGTCAGTTCATTGACGATATTTCCTCCGTAATCAAGGGCTTTTTCATACCACGGACGGTTGGCTAGCGCTTCTTGTTCCTTTGCAATCTTGCGGGCTTCTTCTTGATCTTTTTTGATTTTTAGATATTCAGAAGT